>JBLMXM010000312.1:0-39634 GCA_050257775.1 Hyphomicrobiales bacterium | reverse complement strand
GGCTTCATTCCACCGGATCTCATGATCGACGGCGTGGAGGTCTCCCGGCGCGTCGCTCTGTCCAAGGCACGCCAGGTTCTGCCGGAGATCGGAAAGCTGCCCTGCATCAGCTCGTCGGATGCACACTTTCTCAAGGATATCGGCACAGCCCACACCGTCTTCAGCATGGCGGCAGCGACGATCGCAGAGATCCGCTTGGCCCTTCGAGGCGAGCAGGGCAGGAGAATCCAGGCTTAAGTGCGGGAACTGTCGCTCCATATTCTGGACGTCGTTGAAAACGGAATCACGGCCGGCGCCAGCTGCATTGACATTCGGGTGGAGGAATCGAGCGCTGCGGACCTGCTGCGCATCATCGTACGCGACAACGGCCGCGGCATGCCGGATCAAAAAATCAAACGCATCGAGGATCCGTTCGTCACGACCCGCACCACCCGAAGGGTAGGCCTGGGGCTTTCGCTTCTGGCCGCCGCGGCGCGACGCTGCGACGGCGACATCATCGTGAACGCCGCCCCGGCGAGGGGGACCGAGGTGACGGCGACCTTTCGGCGCAGCCACATCGACCGAGCGCCTCTGGGCGACGTCGCGGCGACCCTCGGTACGCTGATCATGGGCAATCCGCAGGTTGACTTTGATTACGTCCACAGGTTAGATGATAAAGAGTTCATGTTCAACACCCGGGAGATCAAGGCCGAGATGGAAGACCTCGACTTGACTAATCCCCTGGTCGTCACTCATTTATCGGAATCCATTCGCCGGTCGCTGAACGCGCTGGCTGGCAGCGACCGCGAGCCACGCATGAGGGAGGCAGCCGATGGCCAAACTGACGATTGAAGACCTGAAACGGATCAAGGAGGAAACCACCAAGGCGACCGCCCTGCGTCAGGGCGACGCTCGGGTGAAAATCACGGTCCACATGGGCACCTGCGGGATTGCCGCCGGCGCCCGGGAAGTCATGAAAGCCCTGATGGAGGAGATGGCCGAGGCCGACCGTCAGGACATACGCGTGGTCACCTCCGGCTGCATGGGGATGTGCAGCAGCGAACCCAACGTGACCGTCGAGGTCCTGGACACGGAGCCGATCGTTTATCAGCACATGGACGCCAACCGGATGCGACAGGTGTTTCGCCGCCACGTGCTCATCGGCGAGGTCCAGACCGGCTTTGCCCTGGCTAAGATGTGACCATCCGCAAGCGGCACCGTCATGGCGCGTAACGGCAAACCTCAACGACCCATTTGGCTGAGCGAGGACGGACGCAAGGTCATCGTCATTGACCAGAGGCGGCTGCCGGACGAGCACATCCTGATGGAGTTGGCGACCGTTGACGATGCGATTCATGCTATCAAAGCGATGGCCGTCAGAGGAGCCCCGCTGATCGGCGTCACCGGGGCCTACGGCATGCTCCTGGCGGCGCTCGCGGCTCCCGCTGGCCCTCAAGGAACCGAGCATTTAAAGCAGGAAGCGTCGCGCCTGGCAGCGGCGCGGCCCACCGCAGTCAACCTGGCCTGGGCCGTAGAACGGGTCCTGAAGGCGACCTCCTCCAGCTTTGATCTGCGCGAACGGATCCAGCTGGCGCATGAGGCAACCTCAGCCGTAGTCGCGGAGGAAGTCGAAAACTGCCGCCGGATAGGACTCCACGGGCTGCCGATCCTCGAGGCGCTTGCCAGGGGCAAGGGCGGCAAGACCGTCAACATCCTGACCCACTGCAACGCCGGATGGCTAGCCTGCGTGGAGCATGGCACGGCCACGGCGCCTATCTACGCTGCGTTTGACCGGGGGATTGACCTGCACGTGTGGGTGGATGAGACCCGGCCCCTCAACCAGGGTTCACGCCTCACGGCCTGGGAACTGGCCGGGTATGGCGTCAAGCACACGGTTATCACCGACAACGCCGGCGGGCACCTTATGCAGCGCGGAGAGGTGGACCTTGTCATCGTCGGCACCGACCGCACCACCGCCGAGGGCGATGTCGCCAATAAAATCGGGACCTATCTCAAGGCATTGGCCGCCCGCGACAACAACATACCGTTTTACGTGGCGCTGCCCTCCAGCACGTTCGACTGGAGCTTGCGCGAGGGCGCTGCCGGAATCCCCATAGAAGAGCGCGAGCCGGACGAAGTGCGCTGGGTGGCGGGGTGGGACGGCCGCGGGCAGGTCCGTGTCAGGGTCTGCCCGGAGGCAAGTCCGGTCGCCAACTTCGCCTTCGACGTCACGCCGGCTCGCCTGATTACCGGGCTAATTACCGAGCGCGGGATCTGCCGCGCTACGGCCGAAGATATCCGCAGGCTGTTTTCGGACAAGGTGAGGTAAACCCCCAATAACCATGCTCACCGATCTCGAAAAAAAAGTCATTGCCTCCATCCAGCAGGATATGCCGGTCCTCGATCGGCCTTATCTTGAGATCGCCCGTCGCATAGGGGTTTCCGAAGACGATCTGCTGGCAACCCTTCGCAGCCTTTGCGAGCGCGGCGTCATTCGTCGGTTCGGAGCCACCCTGCGCCATCAGCGCACCGGGTACAAGGCCAATGCCATGGCGGCATGGAAGGTGGAGGAGAGCCGTATCGATGAGGTCGGCCAAGCCATGGCCGCCTTTCCACAGGTATCCCACTGCTACCGGCGCAATCCCACGCCGCTGTGGCCCTATAACCTTTACACCATGGTCCATGCCGACGACGAAGCCGCCTGCCGGGAGGCGGCGCGCCGGATGGCAGACGCTGCCGGGGTGGACGAGTATGCCCTGCTCTTCAGCCGGGAGGAGTTGAAAAAAACCTCGATGCTTTATTTCGCCACCGACGAGGAAGATTAACGACGGCTCCGTAAAGAGACCACCTTCTGCGTTGCCCTGCGCCTCGCAGACCCTGCGGCGTACTTGAAGTACGCCTCGGGCCACAAGGCTTGCGCGCCTTGAATTTGGGCTCTTTACGGAGTCGTCGATCTTGAAACGCGAAGCGCCTCACATCCTCCTGGTCAACCCTTGGGTCCACGATTTCGCGGCCTACGACGTCTGGGCGAAACCGCTCGGGCTGCTGACGCTAGCGGCCATTCTGCGCGAGCAGGGCTGCAGGCTGTCCTATATCGACTGCCTAGACCGGTTTCATCCCCGGGCGCCGCGGATCGATCCGTCCGCGAGGTACGGTTGCGGACCGTATCACAAGACCCGCATCTCCAAACCCGCCGCGTTCAGGGACGTGCCGCGCCGTTTTTCCCGCTACGGCATCGATCCCGCCTGGCTGCACGAAGACCTGAGCCGAATCGAGACGCCCGACATCATCCTGGTGACATCGGCCATGACCTACTGGTACACCGGAGTGCAGGAGACCATCGGCATGGTCAGGGCCATTTTTCCGCGAACGCCGGTGATCTTGGGGGGTGTTTACGCCACCCTATGCCCGGAGCACGCCCGGCAATGCTCCGGGGCCGACGAGGTTTTCACGGGTCCGGCCGAGCCGGCCCTGCTGAGCCTGGTGAGGACCTTCACCGGCTGGACCTACGCGGAGCGTTTCGAACCCAACCATCTTGACACGTACCCCTTCCCGGCCTTCGATCTCCAGCATCAGGTCAACTACGTCCCGATGCTGACCGCCCGAGGTTGTCCGTACGCCTGCGCCTATTGCGCCTCGCCCCTTTTAGAGCCGCGCCGCCTCCGCCGCAGCCCGGGGTCGATCGTGGAGGAATTGACCCACTGGCATCGCCACTGGGGCGTGTCCGATTTTATCCTTTACGACGATGCCTTTCTAGCAGACCCGCAGGGCCACTCTCTGCCCGTGCTCGAGGCCGTCGTGCAGAGCGGACTGCCGGTGCGCTTCCATACCCCCAACGCCCTTCACATCCAGGGCATCACACCGGAGACGGCTAGGCTCATGTTCTCGGCCGGTTTCACCACGCTGCGCCTCGGCCTGGAGACCGCCGAGTTCGCCACCCGCGGGAATCTGGATCATAAGGTCACCGCGGCAGAGTTCGAACGATGCATTTGGTCGCTCAGGGAAGCGGGATTTAAGAGCACCCAGATCGGCGCCTACCTTCTCGTGGGGCTGCCGGGTCAGCAAGCCGCTGCGATCATGCGTTCCATAGACGTCGTCAAACAGGCTGGCATCGCTCCGGTCCTGGCCTACTACTCTCCGATCCCGGGCACCCGATTGTGGAGCGAAGCCGTGTCGAGCTCACGCTATGACCTGGCCTCGGACCCGCTTTTCACCAACAAAGCCGTTTGGCCCTGCCGATCGGAACCGTTCAATTGGCTATGGATATCGGAGCTGAAACAACATATCAACGCATGAGAGTTCTTCTCCGGCCGTTTTGCGATTGACAGCCGTTCAACTGCTTTTCTATATACTGATGGACCAGCCAGCGCGGTGAACCCGCTCGGGACCTCTGGACGAAAAACGATCGACTGACGTGAATGATTCAGGCCATGCAAACCACGTGCTGGGTAAACGGTTGCTGGCTCGACATTGAAGCACCGGCATGCTCTTGTTTTTCCGGCCTAAGGCCGAAAACCCAAGCCACCGTCTGTGCGAGCGGTCTTTGAGTCTTATGGTCTTGTACTGGATTTCTGCGGGAAGGACCGGAGGAGCCTGCGCCCCTCATGGGCCTGGCTGCCGATAGATAAGAAACTCAATTTTGGCTTAGTTTAATGCGGCACGATGACAGGGGTTACCCAGGAGAAAACCGTATGTTGCATCTCGTTTCGCTCGACCTCACCCGCCAAAAAATCCAAGCACTCTTCATCCCCGTATGCGACACTAAACCGATTCATGCCGACCCGGCGGTCGTGGACCTTGTGAACCAGGCACTGGCCATCAGGGAATTCAAGGGGAAAAAGGACCAGGAGGTCACGCTTTACCGACCGGCCGGGTGTGCGTCCGAACGGGTTGTCTTTAGAGGCGTCGGCAAGGCCGAGTGTCTGGACGCCGAAGGGCTGCGCCGGATGGCCGGCAAGAGCGTCAAGCGCGGTATCCAACTGGGCCTCCCGAGGCTGTGGCTGGCCGCCCCGGATCCTGCCGCCGCCGGCATTGAGGAAGCCGGGATGTTGCGGGCCATGATGGAAGGCGCCTATCTGGGGAACCATGTGTTCGATCGCTACAAGCAGGATAAGGAAACAAAACCGCTGGCGCGCATCGATTTGGTCGTACCGGCGACATCGGCAGCACGGTACCGCCGTCTTCCAGCCGAGATCCGTGCAATTTGCAGCGGTACTCTCTTGGCCCGGGAATGGGTCGATCTGCCCTCCAACGATAAACCCCCCGAGCACCTGGCGGCGCTCATCGCCCGCCAAGCTAAAGCGCAGGGACTGGGCGTCGAAGTGCTCGATGAAAGGGAGTTGCGCCGCAAGAACATGGGAGCCCTGCTGGCCGTGGCCGCGGGCAGTAGCAACCGTCCGGCTATGGTCATCCTCCGGCACAAAGCCGGCAGTCGGCGCGCGCCGGTGGTCCTGGTCGGAAAAGGCGTCACCTTCGACTCGGGCGGCATCAACCTCAAGACCGGCGAATACCTGGCCGACATGAAGGGCGACATGGCCGGGGCGGCCGCTGTGGCCGCTGCCCTGATCACCGCCGCCCGGTTGAACCTGAAGCGTCATCTGATTGGGGTGATCCCTCTCGTGGAAAATATGCTTTCCGGCAGATCCACGCGGCCGGGGGACATTGTCAAGACGTTCGCCGGCAAAACGGTGGAGATCGGCAACACGGATGCGGAAGGCCGGTTGATCCTGATCGACGCCATGGCTTACGCCGAGTGGCGATACAAGCCAGAGGTGTTGATCGATGTAGCGACTCTGACGGGCGCCTGCGTGGTGGCACTGGGTGAGCGCATAGCCGGGGTATTCGCCAAGGACGAAGCCCTGCAGGCGGATATCGTGGCCTCGGGTCGACGCACTCATGAACGCTGCTGGCCCATGCCGCTGCCGGAGGACTACAGGGAGCTCCTGAAGAGCTCATATGCCGACATCAGCAACATGCCCTCCACCCGTTACGGCGCTGCCATTTCTGCCGCGCTCTTTCTGTCGGAATTCGTCGGCAAGACCCGCTGGGCTCACATCGACATTGCCGGCCCGGCTTTCCATAAGAAAGAAGACGCCTACTGCGGCCCCGGCGGAACTGGCTTCGGAGTAAGACTGCTGATGGATTGGCTGACGAACCACGGTTGAAGATTTGGCATATCAACGTTCAAGGGAGCCGATCTCTTCTGCACGGGAGGGGAGGGGTATTTCTGCTGATGCTAAATTTTCATGACCACGTAAGACATCATCTGAACCAATGGCTTTATAAAAAGGCCAAGTTCCCCGCTGTTGAACAGTGGGTCCGGCACGGCGCGTCAGGCCTGTGGCGGGATAGCAGCGACCATTCCGCCACCGTCGAGAAAACGCAACGTCGAGATGGGACTATTTGCACAGCCATCCGAGGTCGGCGGTGAAGGCCATGGTTCCCCACCGGCAGGCACGCGGAAACGGCCATGTCGCCTTCTTTCTCAATTTTCTTCGCAGGCCGGCCCTGATCGGGTCCGTCATCCCGAGCTCCCGGTTCCTCGAGCGGCGAATTGTCGAGACTGCCGGCATCGCCCACTCCCGCATCGTGGTGGAGCTCGGACCGGGCACAGGCGGCACCACCCGGGCCATCCTGGAGGCCCTGCCCAGGAGAGCTCATCTGCTCGCCATCGAAATCAACCCCGACTTCGTTCCCTATCTGAGAGCCCACCCGGATCCGCGCCTCAGCGTTTATCTCGGGAGTGCGGAACATATTCAAAGAGCGCTGGAAGCTTGCGATCACTGCTCGCCGGACGCCGTGGTATCCGGGATCCCGTTTTCCACCATGCCGACTCAGGTCGGTCGAAAAATCCTTCGCGAAATCTGGGGCTGCCTGGCCCCTGGGGGACGATTTGTCGCCTACCAGCTTATGAAACGGGTGGCCCTTCTGGAGCCCCTATTGATGGGCAATCCGAACGTCCAGTTGGAATGCCTCAACCTGCCCCCCCTGCGGGTGTACTCGTGGCGAAAGCCTGCGTAGAGACTGGGTTGGGGTGTCGCCAGAATATTATTATGAAGCCTCCAGCGGCAAAGGGGTGAGTTGTAATTCTTTTACAGGACACCCTCTTCATGCCTGCGCACTCAATTTATTAAATAATACTTGACAAATAGATGATGTTATCCTAAATAAACCCGACAGTTCACGTGCAAGCGGAGCGTAAAGATCCGGTGCTCAATCAAACCGCCATTTATGCTATCCGGGCGATGGGATACCTGGCTCAACAGGATCCCGCAGAATTTGTCCTGTCATCGAGCATCGCCGCCGAAATGAACATTCCGCGCAACTTTTTGTCAAAAATCCTCAATCGACTGACTCAGGCAGGGTTGATCACTGCCACCCGTGGCAGAGGCGGTGGGGTTAAGCTGGCCAGACCCGGGTCGGATATCCTGCTTAACGAAGTGGTCCTTCTGTTCATGAAGGTGAGCGACTATAAACAATGTTTTCTGGGCCTGAGCAAATGTGACGGCAGGTGCGGCCTGCACCTCCGCTGGCGGATCATATCGGAACAGCTTGAGCAGATGCTGACCGACACCACGATCGACAAGGTTTTTTCAGCCAAACCACGCAGGTGATGCTTACCAGGGCGTTCGAAAGGCAGTACTTTTTCAAATATTAATGGATATCAGGATGAACAAATGAATAAATTTTCACCGAAAGGAGATCAGCATGTCTCTAAACACACTTAAATGGGCGGCCATTCTTTGCTTCTTGGTGGCCATGGCGATCCTGCTGGGCGGCGGGATCTACATGCAGAAAGATCTTCCGCCCTATCCGGGTAAGGTGGTGGGTCCCACCGGCGAAAATCTCTTCCAGAAATCGGACATTCTGGCCGGCCAGGACGTGTATCAGCGTTACGGTCTCATGGATCAAGGTGCGGTCTGGGGCCACGGGTCGCAGAGAGGACCTGAATTCTCCGCCACGACCCTGCACATCATCGCGGAGGCGATCGGTGATCATTTCGCCCAGAAAGACTATGGCAAACCCTACAGCGGGCTGGATGACCTTCAAAAAGGGATCATCGATGTCAAGACGAAGCACGAGGCCAAAACGAATCGTTATGATGCGGCCAAGGATACCCTGACGTTGACCGCCGCCCAGGTCGAAGGCCTCGAACGGGTCAAGCAGCATTGGGAAAAGATTTTCAAACAAGGGGAACAGCGCTATGGTTTTCTCCCCGATACCATCGCGGATCCACAGCAGCGACTGGAAATATCGCGGTTTTTCTTCTGGACCGCCTGGGTCGCTTCAACCCTTCGCCCCGGAACAGATTACTCCTACACCAACAACTGGCCGCCGGACCAAAGAGTGGGGAACATTGCCAGTACCGAAACCTATTTTTTTTCAATTGCCGGCATTGTGGCCTTGCTTCTGGTCTTGGGCCTGTTCGTCTTCTGGATTCATCGACATGGCTTCTGGTACGGGGCGCCCAAGGGCGTCGCCCTCGCAGAAAAGCTGGTTGACATGCCTTTGACCTCCAGCCAATTGAAAGCCGCAAAATTTTTCATCGTGGTCATCATGCTGTTCCTGGTGCAAACCAACTTCGGAGGACTGCTGGCCCACTACACCATCCACCCGGGCAGCTTCTTTTTGCCTTATGTGGCCCAATACATTTCCTACAACTGGGCCAAGACCTGGCACCTGCAACTGATGGTGTTCTGGATTGCCACCACCTGGCTGGCCTCCGCCATCTATCTCGCTCCCATCATCGGCGGAAGGGAACCGGCCAAGCAAGGCGTGCTGGTTCAGTTGCTTTTTGTCGCGGTCCTTCTGGTCGCAGTCGGCAGCCTTGTGGGCGAGGTCCTTGGTATCAAGGGACTGCTGGGGGATTGGTGGTTCTGGCTGGGTCATCAAGGATGGGAATTTCTTGAATTGGGACGCCTTTGGCAGATCCTGCTTTTTGGCGGCCTGATCTTCTGGCTCCTGGTCGTGTACCGCGCCATCGGCGGGCATTTGACGGCTCACAAGGATGAGTTCAGCGCCCTGATCTGGTTTTACGTGTTCAGCGCCGTCCTCGTGGTGGCCTTTTTCGGCTTCGGCCTTTTTTACGGCCGGGGATCCCATCTGACCATGGCCGACTACTGGCGCTGGTTCGTGGTGCACCTCTGGGTGGAAAGCATCTTTGAGTTCTTCGGCATTGCGGTCATCGCGCTGCTGATGGTCGCCATGGGCCTGGCAACGGCCCAGTCGGCTCTGCGGGTGGCCTACTTCACCGCCGCGATAACCTTTATCAGCGGAATCGTCGGAACGGCCCATCACTATTACTGGTACGGAGGCGCGGCGTTCTGGGTCGGATGGGGGGCCATCTTCTCGTCCATGGAGCCCGTGCCGCTGTTGACCCTGGTGGTTCGCGGGTTGATGGAGTACCGGGACATCCGCAAGCAGGGGAAGGAGTTCAGCTACAAATGGCCCATGTATTTCCTGGTGGCCGCATCCTTCTGGAACTTCATGGGCGCAGGAATTTTCGGCTTCGTGATCAATCTTCCCATCGTCAACTTCTATGAACACGGGACCTACCTGACCATGCACCACGGCCACTCCGCCATGTTCGGAACCTACGGCATGCTCTCCATCGCGCTGCTGCTGTTCTCCTGGCGCGGGTTGGTCGAAAAGGCCTACTGGAAGGACGGGGTCCTGAAGCTGTCTTTCTGGGGGCTGAACGGCGGGCTGTTTCTCATGGCTTTTTGCACCCTGCTGCCGGTCGGGGCCATGCAGGCATGGGCCTCTTTCAAACATGGCCTCTGGGTGGCCCGGAGTGCGGATTTCTTCGAGAGGGGTGCTGTCGTTTTTCTGGGGACCTTCCGCGTTCTTCCTGACCTCATCATCATCGTTTTGGGGGTTCTGCCGCTGGCCTACTTTCTGATTACGACCTATCCTCACTTGAAGGCTGTTCAAATCAAGGACGGTGAGTCGGTGTGGGATCGCCTGGGGATTGAACTCTAGCCGCTCAGCCGGGAATCGCCTTTCCGATGAAAAGCTAAGGCAGGGTCAGCAATGACCCTGCCTTAACTCCGGCAGACCTCTTCGCTTTCATGGCCATCGATATGTTAATCGTGTTGCCGGCTATTTTGCCGCCTTGAGCGTCAGCCCCGCGGCAAAGCCCCAAACCATATTGAAGCCAACAACGAAGACCGGCGTGAGCGCGCCCAGGTCAATGCCCAGCATTCCTTTGTGCAAGTGCCTGGGGAATATGTAGAAAAGCTGAACGAGTGTCGGGAAAATGCTCAACAGCAGGCCCTTGGCAATCAACCGGGATTTCATAAACGGGAGAACAAACAAGAGCCCCCATATGCCGCCCCAGACCATCTTGGGATAGAGCAACTGAGCGCCCAATGCAGGGGCCAAGGATACCCCCGCCATCCGGGTAATTCCAAGATCCCCGACCATCCACGTGACCAGGCCCGTTGCAAGGCCTCCCAACGAACCGGCCGCAAAGAAATTGAGCAGATTCTTCATTCCTTCTGGTCCCTTTTTAATTCTATAGGTTCAGTTTTTAATGGAGCCAGGATGGCCCACTGATAGCCGTCAGGATCCATGATAAACGCCTCGATTCCGAAGGATTCCCGCACGGGCGCGCGGAGCCATGGTATACCGTTATTCTTGAGGCGTTCTGCGAGTTCATCCATGTTGGGTGTCGTGAAGTGGGGAATCATTCCGATTCCCTTGGGCTCCCCCTTCTTCTCAAACTCCCACGGCCGGGTACTCAGCGCCACGCCGAAGTTTCCGGCCTGGAGCATTACAAAGTGGGTATCGCTGTACCCGACCCGCATCCCGAGTCCGTCGCGGTAAAAATGCACCGAGCGATTGAGGTCCGCAACCGTCAATAACACGTGGTGCATTCCCGTTACAGCGCCAAGCGAGGAGGTACTTGCCGGGGCAACTTCGCTTTGAAAGGCACAGGCTTCCACGAAGATGACGAGAAGCGCTTCAGCGAAGAGAACGAACAGCCTTAGACCAAAACGCATAGGACATCGGTCAAACGAGTCAGTTCAAGAATGTTCAAATTCTTAGCATCTCATTTCGAAAAATGTCTTATTCGATGGTTACCCTCTCTCCATGCACCCTATCCTTGAAGGGAACATGGATGGTCAACAACCCCGAAGTAAACTTCGCCTTGGCATCCTTACCGTTGACCTCATGCGCGAGCATAAAACAATTCTCATACCGGAAGTCCTCGGCTTCGGCTTTTAAGCAAAAGCCTTTTTCGCCCATCTCGAGATCAACGCTCTCTTTTGAAGCGCCTGCGAGATCTACCCTGATCTCCAAGCCGGAATCGTCGTCATTGTGATTAATATTGATCATGGGAACAACCACCCGTTTTTCCTCCTGGGTCATTTTGCTCACCTCCCCTCATTTATAAGAAAGTTAACTAATCACAGATTGGTTGAAGTCAACGCCCCACCCGTGAGCGTGTGCCTGTTATCTTCGGCACCAGGCCTAAAATGCAAAAGCACAATAGGGCTTCGTCCGGCTTTTCTCTCAGAGCCCGAGTGAAATCCAATCTCGTTTATGGTATCATTATGCCAACGTGTGTCCATCGTTAACCTGAAGGATTCAGAATGAAATCACATCACCATCCTACCCGGACCGCCTTTAAAATAGCTTTGATCTATGCCCTCATTTCAGTGGCCTGGATACTTTTTTCGGACCAACTCCTGGCGGCCACCGCGACCAGCGTAAGAACCTTAACGGTCATGCAGATGGTCAAGGGGTGGGCGTTCGTACTGACCACCAGCGTCTTGATCTTTTATCTGATGCGCCAGGAGATGAGCCGGTTTTTCAAGGCTGATGAGGCTCAACGGGCAAGCGAGGCCAACTTCAGGCTTTTAGTCGAAAACAGCCGGGACATCATTCTCTTCATTCGCCGGGCTGACGGCCGGATACTTGAAGCAAACAGCGCCGCCGCCATGGCATACGGATACAGCCTCGATGAACTGCTTAGGCTCAGGGTTCAGGATCTGCGGGACCCCAATACGCTTGATCTGGTCCCGAATCAAATGGCCAAAGCCGACACCGAAGGCATTCTTTTTGAGACGACTCACCGAAGGAAGGATGGCAGCTGTTTTCCCGTCGAGATCAGCTCCAGGGGAGCCACCATAAACGGCATGCGAACGCTGGTCAGCGTCGGCAGGGACATCACCGAAAGAAAGCGGTCGGAAGAAGCGTTGCAAAACAGTGAACTTCAGTTTCGAAATTTAGCCGACTCCATGCCCCAGCTGGTGTGGACGGCTACTCCGGATGGGAGGTTGGATTATTTCAACCGGCGGATCGATGAATTCCAGGGTTTTGTGCAGCAACCCGACGGCAGCTGGGAATGGCCAGCAGCCGTGCACCCGGAGGATCTGAAGTCTTCGGTTGATGCATGGCAGCACGCCCTAAATTCCGGCCAGACTCATCAAACCGAGCATCGTTTGCTTCAAAGGGATGGCTCCTACAAGTGGTACCTGAGCCGGACGACCCCGCTGCGGGATCCCGATGGCCGCGTTGCCAAATGGTATGGAACCTCCACCGAAATAGATTTCCAAAAAAAGGCGGAGGCGGCGTTGGCGGAAAGCGAGTCTCGTTTACGGCTTGCTTTGGATTCGGCCCAGATGGGTATTTGGGAATATGACTTAAGAACCAACCGTGCCGCCTGGGGTGGTGCCTATCTCGATTTGCTTGGAGTTAGACCGGACCAGTTCGGCCAGACCCCCGAGGCTTTTTTCGAATTGGTTTACCCGGAGGACCGAGGTCCTATTCAGGCGGCTGCACGAACCGCTATCGAAACCCGTAATCCCTTTGGGATCGAATTTCGAGTTATCCGCCCCGATGGCGATCTGCGCTGGATCAGAAGCCAGGGGCGAGTGATTTGGGATTCTAACCATCAACCATCGCGTCTTGCGGGGGTGGCCTGGGATATCACCCATCTGAAACATGCCGAGCAGAAACTGCTGGAGGCAACGATTCGGCTTGATTTTCTCGTAACCGAAAGCCCTGCCGTTGTCTTTACCTATGAGTTGCAACCCCATCGCCGTCTGAACTTCATCAGCCGCAATGTCGAGACCATTCTCGGCTGGAAGCCCGAACGGTTCGTGGAGAACTTCGAGCGATGGAAGGAGTGCCTGCACCCAGCGGATTTGCCGGTTGTCGTTGATGGGATAGCACGGCTGGAAAAAACCGGCAGGCAGGTTTTCGAATATCGATTCAAGGATGACAAAAACCGATATCATTGGATTCATGACGAACAGAGAATCATTGTTCGGGATGATGGGCGCAAAGAGGTGATCGGAGCGTGGTGGGACGTAACGGACACGAAGCGGGCCCAGGAGCAGTTAAGGCGCTTGGCGGCGGCTATCGAGCAGGCTGCTGAAGTTGTCGTAATTACGGATGAAAAGGCTGAAATCCTGTACGCCAACCCGGCATTCGAAACCATCACCGGATACAGTCAAAAGGAGGTGCTGGGCAAAAATCCCCGTATTCTCAAGAGCGGTGAACACAGCCACAAGTTTTATCAAGACATGTGGGCCACGCTGTCCGCCGGAAAAACCTGGCACGGACGCCTTGTCAACAAAAAGAGAGACGGTCGGCTGTACACCGAAGAGGCAACGATTTCACCCGTGCGCGACCCCTCTGGAAACATCGTCAATTACGTAGCGGTGAAGCGCGATATCACCAAGGAACAAGAGCTGGAGCAGCAGTACTGGGAAGCCCAGAAAATGGAGGCCATCGGCACGCTCGCCGGCGGAATAGCCCACGATTTCAACAACATTCTGGCCATAATTCTAGCCAATGCGCAACTGGTGCAATTGTCCGAAGAGATCAGCAGGGAATCAAAAGAGACCCTGAACCAAATCGTCACCGCATCGAAGCGGGCCAGACAATTGGTGAGCCACATCCTTGCATTCAGCCGCCGCGGGAAGCAGGAAAAAATCGTCATGAATTTGAGGCCTATTGTAAAGGAAACCATAGGACTGCTGCGCGCTTCATTGCCGTCCACCATTCAACTGAGTCCTCAGGTTGAAGGGGACACAGGCATGATCTTCGCGGATCCCACCCAGATGCAGCAGGTGTTGATGAATCTCTGCACCAATGCCGCCCACGCGATGGAAAAAGATGGGGGGATCCTGAAGATCACACTTTGCAATACGACCATCGGCGAGCATGACAATCCCCTGGAACCTGACTCGGCTCCCGGGGATTATGTCAAGCTTGCCGTCTCGGATAGCGGCCATGGGATGCAGCCTTGGGTGCTGAAACGGATATTTGAGCCTTATTTCACGACCAAGGAAACCGGGAAAGGGACGGGGTTGGGTTTATCCGTGGCCCATGGAATTGTAAAGTCCCATGGCGGGACGATCAAGGTCAGCAGCGCTGTGCGAAAGGGTACTATTTTTGAGATTTATCTGCCGAGAGTGAAGGGGGAGGCATCCGAAACGGACAAATCGGACATGCCGTTGCTCACAGGTAGCGGGCGGATACTTTTTGTGGATGACGAACCGGCCCTGACTCTCTTGGGGCGGAAAATTCTCGGACAACTGGGCTACCAGGTTCAAACGACGAACAGCTCTGTCGAGGCTCTGGAAATCTTCCGTTCGAGGCCGAATGACTTTGACCTGGTCATCACCGATTTGACGATGCCGCAGCTGACCGGGATTAATCTGGCGAAGGCCCTGTTGGAAATACGTCCGGATTTGCCCATCGTACTTAGCACCGGCTTTAATGACCGGGTGAACGAAGAGATGCTCCAATCGATGGGAATACGCGGTTTGCTTCTGAAGCCGCTGACCATCCATGAACTCGCCCATTCGGTGCGTATGGCTTTAGAGGCAAGGAGATGAAGACCAGGTTCGCCGGCCGTTCTCCTCGAGGATGGTAGTCCTATCGAGCCGTGCGGCGGGCTATTCGGTCTAGACGCACCCGGACGGTGTTCGCGTGGGCGCCAAGGCCCTCGACCTCGGCCAGGCGCATGATGTCCGCGGCTTCGCGGCGCAAGGCCCTGGCGGAATAGTGCAGCACGCTGGTACGCCTGAGGAAGTGATCTACGGAAAGGGCCGAGGCGAAGCGGGCCGTTCCGGCCGTCGGCAGCACGTGGTTGGGGCCGGCGACGTAGTCGCCGACCGGCTCCGGGGTGTACTCGCCGATGAAAACCGCTCCGGCGTTCCGGATCTCGCCAAGGCATGCAAAGGGCTCGCGCAGGTGAAGCTCAAGGTGCTCGGGCGCCACCCGGTTGGCGAGGGCGATGGCTCCCGGCAGATCCTCCATCAGGAAAATCGCGCCGAACCGATTGATGGATTCGGCCGCAATTCCGGAGCGATCCAACTCCGATAACTGCTGCTCCACCATAACCCGGACTGCGTCGGCAAGATACTGGGACGTAGTCACCAAGACGGCCGAGGCCCTGGAGTCGTGCTCGGCCTGGGCGAGAAGATCGGCGGCGATGAACCGGGGATCGGCAGACTCATCCGCCACCACCAGAACCTCGCTCGGACCGGCGATGATATCGATGCCCACCGTGCCGGTCACGATCTTCTTGGCCAAGGTCACATAGAGATTGCCCGGTCCCACGATGACATCCACCTTTGGAATGGTCGCGGTCCCGTAAGCGAGCGCGCCGATCGCCCAGGCGCTGCCCACCTTGTAAACCTCGTCAACCCCCGCCTTTTGAGCCGCGACCAGCAGATGCGGGTTGACCCGGCCGTCCGCCGTCGGCGGGGTCGCCATAACGATCTTCGGGACGCCCGCAACCCGTGCGGGGATCGCGCCCATGAGCACCGAAGACACCAAGGGTGTCTTGCCCCCCTGCCCTCCCGGCACGTACACGCCGACCCGTTCCACGGGATGAACCAACTGCCCCAGCATCGTCCCCGGCCGGTCGAGGCTGATAAAGCCCGGCCTGAGCTGGCGGCTATGAAAGGCCTCGATCTGGGAGGCTGCACGGTTCAGGGCCCGCAGAAAAGACCGATCTGCCGAGGATCTCGCCGTTGCCATCTCGCGGGCAGTGACCATCAGGTCTTTGGCGGAGTAATCCGGCGCATCGAACCGACGCGTGTAGTCCACCAGAGCCACATCCCCGCGGGTTTTCACATCCGCGAGGATCCGGCTGACTGCAGCGTGCTCCTTTTTCGTGAAGGCCAGCCCGCGCGAGATGATGCGCGCCAGTGCCTTTTCTGCGGCCGGAGAGGGGTAGCCGAATATCTTCAGCATGGGAGAAGTCTCCAGATGATGGCCTGTAATAGTCGGTTTCCCCGGCGTCTGTCAACGACCGACAAAGCGTTTGACTTCCAGGACCGGTGCGGTAGAAATTATACCATAACCACAACATTCACGGAGGAGAACGCCATGAAAGCCGATCGGATCCACAATTTCAACCCGGGGCCGGCCGCACTGCCCCTTCCCGTGCTCGAAGAGATCCAGGCATCCTTTCTGAACTTCAAGGGCTCCGGTATGTCCATCGTGGAGACCAGCCACCGCTCCAAGGACTTCGAGGCCGTGCTGAACGACGCCGTCGCCCGGACCAAGCGGCTGCTCAAGTTGGACGACCGCTTTCACGTGATTTTCATCCAAGGCGGAGCCACCCTGCAATTTGCCATGATCCCGATGAACTTCCTGTCCGAAGGCGGATCCGCCGACTACGTGAACACCGGCACCTGGTCCGCCAACGCCATCAAGGAAGCCCGGGTACTGAACAAGCCGATCCGGGTGGCGGCCTCCTCCGAGGACCGGCAGTTCACGTACATCCCGAAAAAGATCGCCTTCAGCCCGGACGCGGTCTACGCGCACATCACCTCCAACAACACCATCCGCGGCACCCAGTGGCAGCGCTTTCCGGACACGGCCGGGGTGCCGATCGTCGCCGACATGTCCTCGGATTTCATGAGCCGGCCCTTCGACGCCAGTGCCTTCGGCCTCATCTACGCCGGGGCGCAGAAAAACATCGGACCGGCGGGCGTGACCCTGGTCATTGTGCGCGAGGACATGCTCAAGCGCGTGCCCGACGCCCTGCCCGTGATGCTCAAGTACACCACCTTCACCACCAAGAACTCGCTTTACAACACACCGCCCTGCTTTGCGATCTACGCCATCCAACTCGTGCTGAAATGGATCGAGGAGACCGTGGGCGGGCTTGATAAAATGGCGGCTGTCAACCGCTCCAAGGCCGAGCGCCTCTACCGGTGTATCGATGGCAGTGAAGGGTTCTTTCGCGGGACGGCTGATCCGGACTGCCGCTCGCAAATGAACGTCACCTTCCGCCTGACGAACGAAGACCTGGAGAAGCGCTTCCTCGACGAGGCGGCGAAAAATGGACTGGCCGGTCTGAAAGGCCATCGTTCGGTCGGTGGCTGCCGGGCATCCCTTTATAACGCGGTCAGCCTGGAGGCTGTGGATGCCCTCGTCGAGGTCATGAGAACCTTCGCAAAGAAGAATGGCTGACGGGGACCGTCATTTTTTGATTTCCTTGACTTTACCGAAACACACGAGTTATGACACTCTATAAGAAATTAGCGAGCGAAACATCCTGTTTCTGATCCTGGCGCATGCGGAACCTGATTCAGTCGACAGCTCAAACCCCATTGAACGCAAGGAGGTAGCCATGGACAAGATTCTAAGGATCAACATGAGCGCCGCCGGCGGCCCCAAGGCCAAGGCCGAGCCGGTCGGAGCCTATGCCGGACTGGGCGGCCGCGCACTCACGTCGGCCATCGTTTCCAAGGAAGTCCCCCCGACCTGCCATCCGCTGAGCGAGGACAACAAGCTCGTCATCGCCCCGGGCCTTCTCAGCGGCACGGCCGCCGCCATGTCCGGCCGGGTTTCGGTGGGCTGCAAAAGCCCGCTGACCGGCGGCATCAAAGAGGCCAATGCCGGCGGTCAGCCCTCGCAGATGATCGGCCGCCTCGGCTACGCCGCCATCGTGCTGGAGGGCAAACCCCAGAACGACACCCTCTACCGGATCTACATCAACAAGGACAAGGTCGAGATCAAGCCGGACAAAAGCTTAAAGATGCTCGGCAACTATGCCGTGGCCGACAAGATGAAGGCCGAGTACGGCGACAAGGTGGCCTGCATTTCCATCGGGCCGGCCGGCGAGATGAAGATGGCGGCCGCCTCGGTCGCCTTCACCGACATGGAGTTTCGGCCCACCCGGCATGCCGGCCGCGGCGGCGTCGGCGCCGTCATGGGCGCCAAGGGCGTCAAGGTGATCGTGGTGGATGACAGCGGGCTGAAGGTCCGCACTCCGAAGGACCCCGAAAAATTCAAGGAAGCCAACAAGACCTTCGTAGCCGGATTGCGGAAACACCCCGTCACCGGCCAGGGGCTGCCGACTTACGGCACCAACGTGCTCACCAACGTCATCAACGAGGCCGGCGCCTACCCCACCAAGAACTTCATGTGGGGCCGGTTCGACACCTGCTCGAAGATCAGCGGCGAAACCCAGGCCGAAACCGAAAACGCCCGCGGCGGCGAAGGCTCCGCCACCCACGGCTGCCACCGGGGTTGCGTCATCCGCTGCTCCGGCACCTTCTACGACAAGGACGGCCACTACCTCACCAAGCAGCCCGAATACGAGACCGTCTGGGCCCACGGGGGCAACTGCGGCATCGACGATCTCGACGCCATCGCGATGCTGGACCGTCTGGACGACGACTATGGGCTGGACACGATCGAGATGGGAGCCACCATAGCGGTTGCCATGGATGCCGGAATCGCTAAGTTCGGCGACGCCCAGGCAGCCATCAACCTGGTCAAGGAAGTCGGCAAGGGCACTCCGCTCGGACGCATCCTGGGAAACGGCGCGGCGGTAACCGGTCGGGTCTTCGGCGTGGAGCGCGTGCCCGTCGTCAAAGGCCAATCCATGCCGGCCTATGATCCCCGCGGCATTCAAGGCATTGGCGTCACCTATGCCACCACCACCCAGGGCGCGGACCACACCGCTGGCTATGCCGTGGCCACCAACATCCTGGGAGTCGGCGGCAAGGTGGACCCCCTGAAGCCGGAGGGCCAGGTGGACCTATCCCGGAACCTGCAGATCGCCACCGCAGCCATCGATTCCACGGGCATGTGCCTATTCATCGCCTTCGCCATCATGGACCAGCCGGACACCTTTCAGGCCCTGATCGACCTGATCAACACCTTCCACGGCCTGAAGCTTACAGCCGACGACGTGACCGCCCTTGGCAAGAAGGTGCTCAAGATGGAGCGTGAATTTAACCTCAAGGCGGGGTTCACCAAGGAAATGGACCGGCTGCCGGACTACTTCAAGAAGGAAAAGCTGCCGCCCCACAACGTCACGTTCACCGTGAAGGATGCGGAGCTGGACCAGGTCTTCAACTGGTAGCCTGAACGGTATGACGTCCACCCGGACCATCAGGGGAGGCGTGGTTCGCCTCCCCTGATTTTTTGATCCATCGAAGGGATCCATGAAACCAAAACCTCGCGCATCTGCCATCCCGCTGAGGCTCGATCTCACCCTGCCGGAAACCGCCCTTTCACGCTACTTCCCCATGCTGGGACAAGGCATCCTCGTCAAGGGACCCGGCGGCGAAACAGTCGCGGGCTTTCTTGAAAAAGCGATCGGCATCTCCCCGGCCTACCTGATGGATCGTGTCCAGACCGTGTTCCTGAACGGAAAGGCTCTTGACGATTTCAAAACCGCCACAGTCGGCGACGGCGCCACCCTGGCCCTGTCAGCTGCCATGCCGGGTCTGGCCGGGGCCGTGCTGCGCCGGGGCGGATTTTATGCCGCGATGCGCCGCCAAATCTCCCATGAGGCCGGCGGCCCGGAGGCAGCAGGCCGAGAGATTACCGTCACCCTCAAGCTGTTCAACCTGGTTGCCCGGGAACTCGGTCCGGGCCTTCTGGAAAGAGGCATTCTGATCTCCGCCGGTCAACTGAAGGATTTCATCGAGCGGCAGGGGCGCTGGCTCTGGGAGGGATGCATCGCGGTGCATGCGGATGAACGGCCGGTCCAGGCCCCCGATGTGCTGAGCCTGCTTCCCGAACCCGGCCGAGTCACGTTAACCGTGAAGGCCGACCAAGGATAGCGGAGAGGCGGTCCGGTGATTGTCCCGGCCCTGAAGCAGGTTAACGAACGAGAATGCTTTGAAATCCGGCGGGCAATTACAAAATCCCAAAGTTGCCGACTACTCGTAAGGAGTGCCGCGAGCTTTGTTTCTGTAAATGCCTTCCAGGGCAGGACACCATACGTGTCTTCAAGCCTGCGTCAGATATGTGTCGGCAGCGGTCTGGCTCGCGGCCAGCCGACACTCTTTGGAAGCTGGTACGGTCCTTTTCTCCTCCCTGAGCTTTTCCTCGCGGACGCGGTTGAACTGGTCCTCCAGTGCCAGAAAGGCATCCACCACTTCCGGATCGAAGTGACTGCTTCTGAGATTCAAGATGATCTGCCGGGCCTTGGCGTGGGAAAAGGCCTCCTTGTAAAAGCGCTTGGTGGTGAGAGCGTCGTAGACGTCGGCCACCGCCACGATCCGCGCGGCCAGGGGAATATCCTCACCGTGCAGCCCCCGCGGGTAACCGGAGCCGTCCCACTTTTCGTGATGATTGTAGGCGATCTCCCGTCCGATGTTCAGAAACGAGCGCCCCTCGATCTGGGATTGGATGGAGGTGATGGCGTCGCCGCCGAAGAGGGCGTGACATTTGATGACTTCAAATTCGTCGCCGGTTAACTCCCCGGGCTTGAGCAGCACGGCATCCGGTATGCCCACCTTGCCGATGTCGTGCAGGATAGCCGACTGGTAGATGTCCTCGATGTAGCGCTGGTCGATGTATTGACGATAACGGGGTAGCTTGGCCATCTCTTCGGCCAGCAACCGGGCATACTCGCGGATCCGTTCAAGATGCGTGCCGGTGCCTTCGTCGCGGTATTCGGCCAGCTTGGCCAATCCGAGAATCGTGGCCGCGCGCGCCTGCTGCAACTTGCGGTAAGACTCCAGCAGGTTCATCTCAAGGCGTTTTTTCTCCGTACGATCCCGCAGCATACCCCGGAAGCCGATGATCTCATTGGCCGGGTTCCGGAGCGGCGAGGCCGATGCCTCGATGTGCAGCACCTGACCCTCACGCTGCAGCTCGCAGTCGAACGCTTTGACCGGGCGGCCGGTGAGACGGCATTTCGCGAAAGTGTCGGACAAGGTATGGTCGTTCTCGTCCGCCAGGAAATACCGGATGTTCGTCCGGAGCATGTCGGGCCCGGGCTCGCCCAGAATACGGCTGGTGGAATCATTCACGAAGCTGAAGCGTCCCTCCAGGTCGACCTCATAATAGCCTTCCTCGATGCTCTGGAGGATGGTGCGGTACTTCTCCTCGCTCTGTCTCAACGCCTGCTCCGCCCGCTTGCGATTGTTGATGGTGAACTGGACGTGCGAGCCGAAGATCAGAAACAGGCACAGCACAATAACGCGCATTCCCATCGTGCCGACATTGGGGCCGAAGATTTCGCGATAGAAGCTGATCTCCTCCGGAGAAAACAGGTTGATCAGCGCCTCAAGGCCCCAATAGGCCGCCGCCAGGAAGATGGCGGTCAGCACCATGGAGTCGGCCATGTCTACGCGTGAGCCTAAGCGCTTCTGCAAGAGATTCATCGCTCCCTCCGAAAGACCGAAAAATTGACCCTTTCGGCGAAGGCTGGTAGAATTAAAGTATCAGTTTATCAGATTCTGCCGGGGAAGGAAACCGCGCCATGTGGTCGCGAATCAAGGGGTACTTGCTCATCGCCGCAGCCGGGGCCGCCGTCTATTTTCTGCTGAGCCACCATATCATATTTTACGGCCAAGAAGCCTCCGTCATTAAGAACATCTATCTGCTCGAGAAATCCAAACTCAACCTTCACTACACCTTTTTCAGCCTGCACCAGAAAAAGCCGGAGGCCGTCATGAAGATCAAGCAGTTGCGCGAGGACGGCATCGGAGATCTTCTGGTTGAAATCGGCCTGCTGACCGAACAGGAAAAAAACCGTTTGGAAAGCCAAAATCGCTGACCGCCCCAAAAAAGCGCAACGGGCGAGTCTGTTGCGCTTCTTCCATAAAACTCAGCTTCCCCTTGAAGATCAGGATTTCGGTTGAGACAGGGCGTTCAGGACCAGAGTGATCGGACGGTCCTCTTCGGAGGCGACGTCTACCTGGATGGGGCCGGGCCGGCGGTAATGATCTTCCCCTGAGGTGGCCGCCAGCCATTTTTCCTGGTGGGCCTTGAAGACCTGCATGGCCACGGAGTTGACATCCACCAGGGCTTTCTCCAGAACCAGCGTGAGCTTTCCCTTGCGCTCCTCCAGATGCATGAGAGGGGCGATGGGAATGCCGATGGGCTCCCATTGGGCAAAATCATACTCCAGGTTCCGAATGGCGGCCATCTGTCCTGTGGCCCCGTTCGCAACCAGGCTGAAAACCGTCATGCCCAGGTTGTAGGTGTAGATGCAGTCGAAGCGCGTCGGGTCGTTGCCGCGGCCGTCGTACCCGTAGAAATGCTCCTGGGTTTTGAAACTTGGGACGATCTTCTTGTAGATCTTGTCGATGGCCGCCGGCAGTTTGTCCTGGGGTTCCTGCAGACCGGCCTTCTCCAGCTCCTGCCGGAGCGTTTTCGTCGAGATGATGGAGGCCTTGGTCAGCAGGAACTCGCCCCGGCCGAAGTTCTCGAAGATGGCCGGGCCGAAACGTTTGTGATCCAGTCCCTCCTTGGCTAAGGTCTTGCGGAAAAAGTCCCGGTGAATGCCGAGCTTGTACTGCCCCTTCTCTTTCAGGATGTTGAGATAGTCATGCACAAGCCCCATGAGCACCTTTTCGGTTTGAATCTGGGAGAACTGGAAATTGCCATGGTTGTCGCGCTCTGTCAGCAGTCCCTCTTGAAAAAACTCGGGCAGATCGTTGAACAGGTCCTCGTCCCGTGTGTTCCACAGCTTGAAGCCCGAATCTTCGCGGGACCGCTGGGCCAGCCGGTGCAGGTACTCCAACTTGTCCTCCAGCAGCGGAAACGCGGAGTGAAACTCCCGGTCGTGCGTACGGTTGTACTCGGCGATGATGGTGTTCAGTTTCATGATGAACACCTCCACCTCGTTGATGAACTCCAGGACTCCCTCCGGGATGACAATCACTCCGTAATTCTTACCGACCGCGGCCCGCTGCACGATCCCCTCGCAGATCATTCGGGAGAGATGACGCAGCGTCATGCCGTAGGCGGTGTAGTCGGTGGTCTTGTCCCGACGCGCCTTTTCCAGGCGCTCATCGTCGACAAAGTCCACCAGATCCTCGCCAATGACGGTGAAATTGGGGTGAGCTTGCAGCGCGACCTCCAGCGCCAGGTGGCTGGCCACGCGCCCCATGACCTTGCAGACGTGATAGTATTTGATGTCCGAGCTCGCGTCGTTGCAAAGGCCGGCAATGGAGTTGGCGAACGCCCGGGCGGCCGTGTGAAAGCCGAACGACACCGCGCACAGCACGTTGCCGTCGTCGTCACGCACCTGGATGTCGCCGTCGATGGTCTTGGGCACCCCGATGATTTGGATGCCGTCGTCGTACAATTCTTGGGCCAGGAAAGCGGCATTCGTGTTGGAGTCGTCGCCGCCGACGATCACCAGCGCATCCAGTCCTAAGGCCTTGCAGGTCTTCCGGGACAGATCCACCTTCTGCTTGGAGTCGATTTTGGCCCGCCCGGTCTTGATCATCGTAAACCCGCCCAGGTTGCGATAGGTATCCACGAGTTCCTGGGTGACCTCGATGGCCTCGTTTTCCACCACTCCGTCGGGTCCCACGAGGAAGCCGAACAGGCGGTTTTCGGGGTTGGCCCGTTTGGCCGCATCAAAAAGGCCGGCGATGACGTTGTGACCCCCGGGGGCCGGGCCGCCCGAGAACACGATCCCGATGCGGCGCGGCTTGGAGTAACGCTCGCCCACATCCTTGGCGACTTTGTTTTTCCCGCGGACCACTTGGACCGTGTTGCGGATGATTTTCGGAAGCTGGCGCTCGGCTTCCTTGTCAATGGTGAAGCGGTAACGATCCGTGTCTTCCAGCACGGTGTAAGCGTGAGAAAACACCCGGCAGATGGGCGGCGCGAAGCCCCGCCGTTCGACCAGTTCGCGATTGACGTCGTCCACCGCCTTCTTCACGATGGGACTCTTCAGAATCTCCTGTAGATCAACCGCGCTTTTCTCTGGCATGAACCGCTCCTCCCGCTTCGGCATTCATTCTGGAGAGCAAGAATGTGAGGATACAGACAAAATTAGAATAACGGGATTGCGTCCCCCGTGTCAAGATCATTAGAAGCGCAAAAATGAACCTGACGCTTGATGGTCCCGCCGGATGGCGGGATTGGAGGCCTCTCGAAACGCATACCGACTAGCGTGTATGCCGCAGTTTCCAATCGGCCGGCGTCTGGCCCTATAGCGTGAATTGCTATTTTTGAGACAGCCTCTCCCGTGAGCGGCCTCATGGTCGCGGCAGCCTTGACACGCCCAGCTGCGGCCGCTTAAAAAAGAGGCTGAGTCAGGGACCGACCGCGGAGCAAGCGGCTCAGGTTTTCGGCGATAGACCGAAGAGACAGGAGTACCTGCGTGGTCCAGCGTTGAGCCCGCCACCGCGCGCGAAGCACACGGTCGGCGTGATAAGAATCCACTCAGCGAGGCATGCTGATGAACGTTCTCATTCGGGAATTAACCCTGGCCGATTATGATCAGGTCATGAACCTCTGGACCACCTGCGAGGGCATCGGCCTGAGCAGCGCCGATACGCAGCAGGCCGTCGGGTCCTACCTTGAGCGAAACCCCCACCTCAGCCGAGTCGCCGAGGAAGCAGGCCGAGTGGCGGCGGCGGTCCTGTGCGGCCACGATGGACGGCGCGGCTACCTGTATCATCTCGCGGTGCGACCGGTTTCCCGAGGTCGAGGCATCGGCCGGAGGCTGGTGCAAACGTGTCTGGTGGCGTTGCAGGCCGACGGAATTCAGAAATGCCACGCCTTCGTTTTCAGGGATAATCTTCAAGGTGTGGACTTCTGGAGGCATTTAGGATGGACGCCGCGGGCCGATATCGGGGTGGTGTCTATCGACATGCGCAGTTGTTGAAACCGGCACACCGGCACATCTTTTTCTAAAGTCTTCACGTATGGCGGGATGAAGCTGTTTTTAAGCCAAATTCTATTAACAGGGGTCAAGGGGTCGAGCAGAAAGGACAAACCAGTCATTAAAATTTACCCTGAATATTCAGTGTATTAGATTAAAAGGAGCCGTTTTTCACAATAGGAAAGGAGGCACGGTTCCGCGTTAGGAATGGGTCAGGTTTCCTCTAACTGGAACCCTTGAACCCTGAAATTTTGAAACCTACTTGTGAGATTCACTTAAGCCTCCAAAATTACTCGAAAGAAAGGCAAACCCCATATGTTGTAGGCGACACATCAAAATCATACTGGTAGTTGTGTTTTTTCTTTACTTCAGATTTACATCCTGCTATCATTAAAACCACATAACCACAGGTCGTTTGGCAATTCCGATATCCCAGCAGCCAGGTTGCGGTCCTACTCTTCGGCACCGGGTTGAAGCCTAACATCGACGTTGGACTGTCTGCAGAGTCATTCGGTTCACCTGGCTGTATATGGAGGAGACCCCGTCCATGAAGCTTAAGAAACTTGAAATTTCCGGCTTCAAGTCGTTCTATGAAAAAGCGAGCATTGAGTTCCCGGCCGGGATAACAGCAGTTGTGGGCCCCAATGGTTGCGGCAAGAGCAATGTGATCGACGCGATCCGCTGGGTGATGGGCGAACAGAGCGTCAAGCAGCTGCGCGGGAAATCGATGGAGGATGTGATTTTCTCCGGCACCAGCGGCAAGGCTCCCCTGGGGATGGCGGAAGTCTCGTTGACCCTCTCCAATGACAACGGCAGCGCCCCGGAAGAGCTCAGGGACTTTACGGAGATCAACATCACCCGCCGCCTCTACCGCTCAGGCGAGAGTGCCTACTATCTGAACAAGCAGCCGTGTCGCCTGAAGGATGTTCACAACATCTTTCTCGGCAGCGGCCTGGGCTCGAGGTCCTACTCGGTCATCCAGCAGGGCAACATCGGCGTCATTACCGAGGCCGGCCCGGAAGAACGCCGCTATTTCGTCGAGGAGGCCGCCGGGGTCACCCGCTACAAGCAGCACAAGGCCGAAGCACTGCGCAAGATTGATGTTACCCAGCAGAACCTGTTGCGGGTGGCCGACATCATCGTCGAGATCAAGCGCCAGATGGACAGCCTAAAACGGCAGGCGCGCAAGGCTGAACTTTTCAACAAGTACCAGGCGCGGGTCAAGGAACTGGACGTCCGCCTGGGACTGCATCATTTCGAGGACTTCACCCGCCAGATCGAAGGCACCGAAGCACTCTTGCAGCAGTTGCGGGATGTCGACCTCGAGCACTCCGCCGAGTTGAAGACCCTCGACGCGGCCGTCGAAGACATCAAGCTCGAACGCTGGCAGAAGAACCAGGCGATCGGTGAACAAAAAACCCGGAAATTCGAGATCCAGCGCACTAACGACCGCGTAGAAAACGACCTGAAACATCTGCGCGGCGAAATCGAGCGACTGGCCCGTGAGACCGGCGAACTCCAGGACGCGCGCAAGGCCCTGGACGAAAAAAATCAGGACATGCTCGCTGAAATCGCGCAGGGCGAGGCGGAAGGTTCACGTCTGCGAGACGATATCGGCCGGGTGCGGGCCCTGCTCGAGCAGGACCGGTCCGCCCAGGAGCAGATGACCGCCGCCCTCGGCGAGGTGAACCAGAGCCTGGAAGCCGCCAAGTCGAATCTGCTCGATCTCATGAGTCAGGAAGCCCAGTACCGCCACGTTCATCAGAACGCTTCCAACAACCGCGAAAGCCTGAAGCGCAGGCTTCAGCGGGCCGATGAAGAGGAGGCCCAGACCCGTAAGAAAGCCGCAGAGGCTCAGGAGCGCGAAAGCCGTGCCCAGGGCCGCCTGGAGGGCGTCAAAAGAGACATCGCGGCATTGGGCGGCCGCATCGCCGACACCCGCAGCCAGCTCGACGAAAAGTCTAAGGCGCTGGGGGCCCTCGTCAAGCAGGTCCAGAGTCTGGAACTCGAGCGCAACACCGTCCGATCGAAGCATTCCACCCTGAAGAAAATGGAGGATAATTTCGAGTGGTACAAGGACGGCGTCAAGGCCGTGATGAAACACGCCAAGGCGGCGGCTGGACCCGAGCGGCCGGACGAAGCCGGGGGCGACCGGGCGCTGGAGGCTGTCGTCGGACTGGTGGCGGACGTGATGGAGCCGGAGGACTCGGCCGCCGCCGCAGTAGAAGCGGCATTGGGAGAGTCCCTGCAGTACATCATTGTCGAGAACCAACAGGCGGGATTGACGGCCATCGGCTTTCTCCAGCGCCAAAGCGCCGGCCGCAGCGGGTTCATCCCGGTTTCGGCCCTCCACGATACCTCGGCCGGCATTGCTGAGCGCCCCGATCCCGACCGGCTGCTGCTGCGGCACGTAACGGTCAAGCCGGGATTTGAACCCATTGCCCAGGCGCTGCTGGGCAATGTGGTGCTGACCGAAACACTCGAGGAAGCCGCCGCCCTATTCAACCGCAACGGTCGAATCCAGACCATCGTCACGCGCAACGGCGACGTAATCTCCCCCAAGGGGTTTCTGATCGGTGGCAGCCGGGATGCGGGCAGCGGCATTCTCGCCAAGAAGCAGGAAATGCGGGAACTGGAACGCCAAGGCCGAAGCCTGGAAGAAAAACTGGAGAAAACCCGCCTTGAGTTGAAGTCCATGGAGAACGAGGTCCGCAACCTGGATGCGGAGCTGCAAAAGCTGATCGAACAGAAGAACCAGGCGCGGGAGAACGAGATCGAGGCAGAAAAAGCGCTTTACAAGGCGTCCGAAGACCTGAAGGGCCTCCGGCGGCAGATGGAGATCATTCAGCTTGAACAGGAGCAGCTGCTCGGGGAGGCGTCCGACCTGGATGACGAGATCGGCAGAACCGACCGAGCCCTGGTGGCCATCACGGCGGATATCGAAGCCGCTCAAACCGCCGTGGCCGAACGCTCTCACCGGATCGCCGACCTTACGGCCCAGTTGCAGGACTTCAATCAGAAGGTCGTCAACTTCAAGCTGGAGATGACGGCCCTCCACGCCAAACTGGAGAATACCACCAACAGCCTGAAGCGGCTGCGAGAGTTCCAGGCCGATGGGGTCCGGCGGCTGGAGCAGCTGGCTCTGGAAATCGGCCAGAAAATCAATAAAACTCAGGCCTGCAAAACGAGGACCGAAGAACTCGAGCAGTCGTTGGCCGACATGTACCGGCAGATCACCGATCTGGACCGGGACATCGAACGCAACGAGGTGGACTACGCGGCCATCGACGCCAAGCTCAAGGAGAGCGACGAGAAGATATCGGCCATCAAGGACAAGCGCGAAAAAGCCCTCGAGCAGTTTCGTCTGCTCGAACTGGAGCAGGCTCAGCGCAAGCTCAAAAGGGAGCATGTCGCCGGCCAACTCGAAGACCGCTATCAGGCGCCCTTTGCGGAACTCGCCTCACAGGTTGCGCCGCCGGAGCAAGCCGCTGCGCCCGAGCCCGCACCGAATCCGGAGGAGATGGAGGCCGAACTCGGGCGCTTCCGCACCAAGATCGCCCGGATCGGAGACGTTAACTTGGGCGCCATCAAGGAATACCAGCAGCTCAAGGAGCGCCATGAATTTCTTCAGACTCAGAAGGAGGATCTCGAAAAGGCGATCGAGGACCTGCAGCAGGTGATTCGCAAGATCAACACGGTGTCCCAGGAGCGCTTCATGCAGACGTTCCACGCCATCAACGCAAAACTGGCCGAGGTGTTCCCCCGCCTGTTCAACGGCGGCACCGCGGAGCTCGTCCTCACCGACCCCAGCCAACCGCTCGAAACCGGGGTCGAGTACATGATCCACCCGCCCGGGAAAAAGCTTACCCGCATGAGCCTGCTCTCCGGGGGTGAAAAGGCCATGGCCGCTATCGCCTTCATATTCGGGATTTTCCTGATCCGGCCGACGTCCTTCTGCCTGCTCGACGAGATCGACGCACCGCTGGATGAATCGAACGTCTTCCGTTTCAACGACCTGCTGCAGCACATCGGGGAGAAATCCCAGATCATCATGATCACCCATAACAAGCGCACGATGGAATTCGCGGATATGCTCTTCGGCATCACGATGGAACAAAAGGGCGTCTCCGAGGTCGTGTCCGTCAACCTCAAGCACCCTGAAGCGCAGGCCGCATGAGCTTGCGCTGCAGCGGTGCCCAAAACTCTTTCCGGAAGCCATACGACGGTGGGTTGGTTTAAGCGAAAAAACGATCGCCCTTCTCCCGAGGCGGGCGCGCCGGCGGCGCCGGTGCTGCCCGAGGGTCGCGGCGGGGTTTTCACGCGCCTCAAGCAGCGCCTTTCCAAGACCCGCAAGAGCCTCTCCGAGGGCGTCGGCCGCATCCTCGCCGGCAAGCAGAAGATCGACGCCGAGGTGCTCGAACAGCTTGAGGAGTTGCTGATCACGGCCGATGTCGGCGTGCAGACCGCCACCGAACTGATCGAACGCATTTCCGCCGCCGGGCCGGCCGATGCCGCCGCCCTGCAGGAGCTGCTCCGTGCCGAAATCCTCTCCATCCTGACCCGGCAGGGGGCCACTGTCGCTGCCGCCACCGCTACCCCCCACGTAATCCTGGTCGTCGGAGTCAACGGCGTCGGCAAAACCACCACCATCGGAAAGCTGGCTGCGCGATATTCCACGGCCGGGAAAACCGTGCTGATCGCAGCTGCAGACACCTTCCGCGCTGCTGCCGTCGATCAATTGGCCATCTGGGCCGAACGTGCCGGAGCCGGCCTCGTTCGTCACCGGGATGGCACCGACCCCGCTGCCGTCGCCTTCGATGCGGTGGGGTCGGCCATTGCGCGCGGCGCGGATATCGTGATCGTGGACACCGCCGGCAGACTGCACACCAAGGTTAATCTGATGGAGGAGGTCAAGAAGGTCAAGCGCTCGATCGCCAAACGGCTTCCCGATGCACCGCACGAAGTGCTTCTGGTTCTGGATGCCACCACCGGACAAAATGCGCTGTCGCAGGCCCGGATGTTCAACGAGACGCTGGGTGTTACCGGCCTGGCTCTGACCAAACTGGACGGAACAGCCAAGGGCGGCATCGTCATCGCCATCTGCCAGGCCTTCAAATTCCCGCTGCGCTACATCGGCGTCGGCGAGGCCATCGACGACCTGCAGGACTTCGATCCCGAGCAGTTCGTGGATGCGATCTTCGCTGAAGAATGACCGCAGCGACACGGAGCGAGCCCACGGCCCGCGCGGCCTCGTGAAGGGAGCAGAGGATGCAGATTTATGTTGACACGCTCTGCTGCTTTACTGTAATGAGCTTCAAACATCGACGTTTGTGAGTGCTCAAGCACAATAACTTCACACTAAAAGGGGAGAACACGATGACCAAAGCAGAATTGATCGACAAGGTAGCGAAGGATGCGGGGATTTCCAAAGTGGCCGCGGCGGCCGCTTTGCAGTCCTTCATGGACAATGTGACCAAGGCGCTCCGGAAGCCGGCGGGGAAAGTAACCCTGGTTGGATTCGGCACCTTCACCAAGTCCAAACGCAAAGCCCGCAAGGGGCGCAACCCCCAGACCGGCGCGCCGATCAAGATCAAGGCCGCCACCGTGGTGAGGTTCAAGGCCGGCAAGGCATTAAAAGAAGCCGTCTGATAAGGCTTCGCTTAAAAACGAAAAGAGGGTTGGCGCAAAGGCGCGAACCCTCTTTTTGTTTTTAGAACGTAATGCTGAACTGCGTGAACTCTCCCGTGTAAGGTTCCCACGCCAATTTCATGTCGTCCACACGCGACAGCGCAGGACCCTGGCGGCACCAGTCCAGCATTTTCTCGACCCGCTCTTTTTCACCTTCGACGACGGCCTCCACGGACCCGTCCCGGCGGTTGCGGACCCAGCCGGAAACCCCTATCTGCTGTGCGGTCCAGCGGGTATCGGCCCGGAAGGCCACACCTTGCACCCGGCCGGTGATGATCACGTGGGCTCTAACGTTTTCGGCCATGCTCCACCTCCCTCTTCCACAGTGCCCCTTTGTGATTCACTCCCGTGGCTCTCGTGAAACGACCGGAGAAGCTTAAGTCGGGGATGGAAATCCGAATATCGAAATTCGAAATCCCAATACCACATAGCTGAACCTCGGAATGATTCTTATTATGAAAAAATTCGAATTTCGAGTTTCGTGCTTCGAATTTTTACTTATGGGCGGCCGATCAACTCCAGCCACTTCTGCTCGGTGATCACTGTCAACCCAAGTTCCCTGGCTTTTTTCTCCTTGGAACCCGCTCCCGGACCAGCAATCACATAGTCCGTTTTCCGGGACACCGTTCCGGCGACGTTCGCCCCCAGCGCTTCGGCCTGCGCCTTGGCTTCGCTGCGGCTCATGCTTGCCAGCGCTCCGGTAAAAACCACTGTCTTACCAGCCACGGGCGAAGCAACCGAGCGGGGCTCAAAGTCCGTTACCGTTACGAGCGGCGGCTGATTACCCTGGGGCTGGCTCAAGGCATCCACGACCTGCCGGTTGTGCGGCTCAGCCATAAAACCGAGGATGTCATCCACCATACGGGCGCCGATGCCGTTGATGGAGAGCAGGTCCACGTACTCTTCGGATTGACGATCCTGCGCTGCCGCCATGCTCCGGCGCCAGTTAGAGCATGTCAGATAGTGCTTCGCCAGCAGACGGGCGGTGGCCTCACCGATCTGGCGGATGCCCAGCGCATAAATGAAGCGGTCTAACGGGATCGTGCGGGCACGCCGAATCGCGTCGAACAGCTTGCGGCTTGATTTGTCCCCCCACCCCTCCCATGCAGACAGCGGCGGGTGTCGTTGCCCATCGGAAGCCTCCAGGGTGAAAATATCAACCGGTGTCTTGATCAGACTCTTGTCAAAGAACAGTTCGATGTTCTTTTCCCCCAGCCCTTCGATGTCGAAGGCGTCCCGGGATGCAAAGTGCTTCAAGCGCTCGACCACCTGGGCCGAGCAGACCAAGCCGCCGGAGCAGTAGGTATCGGCTTCGCCGGCTTCACGGATCAGACGGCTGCCGCACACCGGACAATTTTCGGGAAATTGATAGGGACGGCTGTTGACCGGCCGCCGGTCCTTGACGGCCTCAACGACCTGCGGGATGACGTCGCCCGCGCGCTGGATCACCACGGTGTCGCCGATCCGGATATCCTTGCGCTCGATCTCGTCGGCATTGTGCAGGGTCGCGCGTTTTACCAGCACCCCTCCCACGTTGATGGGCTCCAGATGGGCCACCGGCGTAATTTTACCCGTACGCCCCACCTGGCATTGGATGTCTGCCACCACGGTCACGGCGCGCTCCGGCGAAAATTTCCAGGCAACGGCCCAGCGGGGCGAACGGCTGACGAAACCGAGCCGGCCCTGCCAATCCAACCGGTTGACTTTGAGCACGATTCCGTCGATGCTGAACCCCAGACCGGAGCGTTTTTGCTCAAGCTCGTCGTAATAGGCGCCGAGCTCGGCAAGGTCGGCGTGATGCACCTTTACTAGGCGGCTGGGCTCATTCTGCCGAAACCCCCAGCCGCTGATTCGGCTCAGCGCTTCCCGCTGGGTTTTTGCAAACGGCGCAGACACTTCGCCCCAGCCGTGCGCTATGAAACGCAAGGGGCGCGTGGCGGTGATGGCGGGGTCCAGTTGACGCAGGCTGCCGGCAGCTGCGTTCCTCGGGTTGGCAAAGACCTTGCCGCCAATTTCTTCCTGCTGCGCGTTGAACGCCAGGAACTCCTCATCGGTCATATAAACCTCGCCGCGCACCTCCAGCACATCCGGCCAGCCCCTGCCTCTCAGCACAGCCGGGACGTCTTTGATGGTCCTGACGTTGGCGGTCACATCCTCGCCTTCCACGCCGTTGCCGCGCGTGGCCGCGACCACCAATCTGCCCTGTTCGTAGCGCAAGGCGCAAGACAACCCGTCGATCTTCGGTTCACAGTCGATCTCAATGGCCAGTTTCGGGTCTTTCAGCTCGCGGAGGAAATTGCGGATGCCGTCCAGCCAGTCGCTGATATCTTCGCGCGCCAAGGCGTTGCCGAGAGACAGCATCGGAACGCTGTGGCGTACCTTCTTGAATCCGGCGGCTGGAGCCGCCCCGACCCTCAGAGATGGGCTGTCGGGCCGGACCAGTCTGGGATACCGCGCCTCAATGGCCGCGTTGCGCCGTCTCAAGGCGTCGTAGTCCGCGTCGGTGATCTCGGGCTGGTCCTGCTCGTGATACCGCCGATCGTGGTAGGCGATCAGCTCTGCGAGTTCTTTAAGCTCCGATCGAGCTTCCCGACCGGTCAACCGGTCTGCGGGTTTATCAAACAGCGTAGTTCGATTCCGTTGCATATCAGCTCGCACGGTTTATATCCGTGAAGAGGTCCTCGGAGAGCTTCAACCAATTCGCCATTGCCAAACGACGGCGACGGCATCCGCCACCAAGGCAGCAGCGGTTTGCCGGATGGGGATCATTAAGGCCGCGAGGGCCCCCTGCGCATCGACATGAACCAAAATGGCGTCTACATAAAGGAGCGGGCCGCCTAATGCCACCGCGACCGTCGCCCATGTCAGAAACAGTTGGACAGACCGATCTGCACAAAAAAAACGGCCGAGCGCGAGAGAGATGGATAGGGCCGCGTATGGGAACAAGGCCCACGCCGCATATCCCAGGAAACCCTGCTTCCACCCGCTGCCGATAGAGGCGGCCAGTCCGGCTGAGCCCAGTGCCCCCAGTGCCAAGGCACTCCACGCCGCCAGGCTCAATGCATCTTGGCTACGCATCATGTGAAACTCCTTCGATAAAGCCCACCGGGACCCGATTCTTATTCGATCCGTCGGCTCGGATTGCGGGCTGCACCCATGGCCCATTTTCCCGTGATCATGGCACGACGCTTAAGGACTCGTCAACTTCTCGCAAAGCTTGCCGATGATTCTGCCAGCAGCCTCACGGCCGCCGGCAAAACGGGGGTCCTTGAACCCGGCCCGCCAGCTGAGATCGGAGAGATCGTCGGAGGCCACGAGCAAGGCGGCCACATCGGCGCGACGGAACGCGCCGAGGCTGAAAAGGCCAGAGGCTTCCATCTCTACCGCCAGCACTCCCCGTCTCTGGCAAGCGATCACTTTTTCACGAGTTTCACGGAAGGGGGCATCGGTCGTCCACACCGGTCCCTTGTGAACCACCAACCCGTCGGACGTGCAAATCTCGGACAAACGCTCCACCAGCAGGGCGGACGGAAAGGATTCACAAATGTCCGGCAGGTAGTGGCGGGAGGTGCCCTCATCGATGAGGGCAGAGGTTGGCAGCACCACATCGCCGATGTCAACCGGCTTCGAAAGGACTCCGCACCATCCCAGAAAAAGAATCTGGCGCGCGCCCCAGGCGATCAGGGACTCGGCCAGCATGACCGCGTACGGGGCTCCCACCAGAGGGCCTGCAAGGCTGATGCCGGGATGGCGGTCGGATGCCGTATAAAGTCGACTGATATGCAGCGGGCGGCCCTCGTCGGCGCTGAACCCGAGTGCACCCCGAAGCAGCTTCACATCAGCCTCGGCGGCCGCCAGCACTGCCACCGGCCCTAGCCGAGGGGAGTTTCTCCCACGTCGGGGCTGGATGATCGCATCCGGCATGTCCTTTTCCGTTGGGGGCAATGGCAAGAAAGGAGCGGCTCATGCCCTGCGAGGGCCGCTTATACGGGCTTGTTAAAACGGGTGAGCTCGTCTTTCAGTTCATCCATCATGTCATACAGCCAGAGGAAATCCTCCGTGGACAGCCGCCCGGCCTTCACCGGGGCGCCCTCAGTCCCGTCCTTTTTCATCAGGATACGCGGACCGATCTGTAGCTTGGCCTCGCCGCCGCCGTACTGGTTGATGGATACCACCAGCCCGGTGCCGTTACACTTCCATTTTTTCAGGACCTTATCTTTCTCAGGATCGTATGGCATAAGCCCTCGCGTCAAAATTTGATTTGCAACCGATTCGATTCTGCCTACTATCAAATCTCGTTATTCATGTCGACAATTTTGAGAAATCCGCAAACGTGTCGAAAAGCCCGGCCACCAGGGACAGCAGGGACAGCCGGTTTCGGCGGATATCCGCATCCTCCACCATGACCATCACATCGTCGAAGAACGCATCCACCGGTTGGCGCAGCGTGGCGATCCGGGCGAGGGCCTCATCGTAGAGCCCGCGTCCCAGGTCCTCCTGAACCTGCGCGCATACGGAGCGGAAGGCCGAAAGCAAGCCGGATTCAGACGGGTGAGTCAAAAGGCCCTCGTCCACCGGCTCCGGTGTGAAGCCCTCGGCGCGTCGGATGATGTTGACCACACGCTTGAAGGAAACCGCAATCGGTTCAAAGTCGGGCTTGTTCTTGAGTTGCTGCAGAGCTAGTGCCCGCTGCCACACGGCCGGCACGCTGTCCACCGGCACGCCGAGGACCGCGGCGACGGCGTCCTTGGCGAGGCCCTCCTCCACCAGAATGGAGGCCATCCGGCCCTCGATAAAGGCCAGGATCTTTGCGGCCGTATCAGCCGGGGCAGCGGCTGCGTCGCGGAAAAGGCCGAGGCTTTTCTCCACTACGGTCGCCAGCGGGAAGGAGAAATGATGCTGACGCATAATCTGAATTACGCCGATCCCCTGCCGCCGCAATGCGTAAGGGTCGGCGGCGCCCGTGGGGATCAGGCCGGCTCGGAAGCAGCCGCAGATAGTGTCCATCTTGTCGGCCATGGCGACAACCGCGCCGTCCAGAGTGCCCGGCAGGGCACCCCCGGAGGCGATGGGCCGATAGTGCTCCTCGATGGCGGCAGCGACCTCCTCCGGCTCTCCCTGGGCGCTGGCATAGACCCGGCCCATGATCCCCTGCAGCTTGGGAAACTCGCCCACCATCTGGGTCACCAGGTCGGCTTTGCACAGCCACGCTGCGCGCTCGACGCGGCGGCCCACATCCGCATCCGCACCCGCCTGCGCGGCCACGAAGCGGGCCAGATCCTTCACCCGGCACACCTTGTCATAGATCGATCCCAGCTGGGCCTGAAACAGGACGGCTTTCAATTTCTCAACCTGGCTGTCCAAGGGTATGCTCTTGTCGCTGCGATAGAAGAATTTTGCATCTTCCAGGCGGGCCCGCAGCACGCGCTCATGCCCCCGGACCACCACCGCCATGTCCTTGGCGGGTGTGTTGTTGACGGCGACGAAGTGCGGCAGCAACCGGCCGTCGGCATCCACCACGGCAAAATACTTCTGATGCTCCCGCATGGCGGTGATGAGCACTTCGGCGGGCAGCTCCAGAAAATCCTCTGAGAAGCGGCCGACGGCGACGGCCGGATACTCGACCAGGTAGGTATTGATATCCAGCAACTCATCGTCCGGCAGGATCTTCCCTCCCACAGCTGCGGCCGCCTGGGCAGCTGCATCGGCAATCAGCTTGCGGCGTTCGGCCGCATCTGGGATGACGAAGGCCGAGCGCAGGGCCTCAGGATAGTCCGACGGGTCGGAAATACGAATCTTGGCCGGGTGCATGAATCGATGGCCGAAGCTGTCGCGCCCACTGCGAAGATTGCCCAGTTGAAAACCGATCAGGGTCTTTCCGTACAAGGCGAGAATGGAATGAATCGGCCGCGCGAAGGAGATGGTCAGATCCGCCCAGCGCATGCTCTTGGGAAACGGCAACGCCAGTACGACCTCCGGCAACAGGGTCTTGAGCAGGGCTGCAGTCGTGAGTCCCGGATCCGTCACGGTGGCGCTGAGATATTCACCCTTCGGCGTCGAGGTCATCCCCAGCCGCTCCACGGCCAAGCCCACCTTCTCGGCAAACTTGACAGCCGCCATGGTCGGGCGGCCGTCCGCATCATAGGCCGCCTTTCTCGGCGGTCCCAGGACTTCCCGGCTCAGTGGTTTCTGCCGCGTGGCCACCCCCTCCACGAAAGCCGTCAATCGTCGGGGAGTGCCCAGTATGCGAATCCGGCCATGGTCGATCCGGGCATTGCTGAGTTTTTGTGCCAACACGGATTGCATGGCCGTCAGCGCCGGCTCGATGTACCCGGCAGGGATCTCTTCAGCTCCGATCTCAAGCAACAGGGGTCTCATTCGTTGTCCTCATTCTGGATCCGGGATACGGGATGCTCGATGTCGAGTATCGAGAATCCCGTATCGCTCTTTGTTCTTTTATTGAGTGTCCGGTATCCAGTATCGATCACTGGTCCTTTAAGAGCGGAAATCCCATGGCCTCCCGCTGGGCGAGATAGGCTTCGGCACAGGCCCGGGCCAGGTTGCGAATCCGGGCGATGTAGCCGGTGCGCTCGGTGACGCTGATGGCCCCGCGGGCGTCGAGCAGGTTAAAGGCATGGGAGCACTTCAGGCAGAACTCGTACGCCGGCAGCACCAGGCCCTTCGGGATGACCCGTTTGGATTCCGCCTCGTAACGGCTGAACAGATCGAACAACATGGCCACGTCGGCTTCTTCGAAATTGTAAGTAGACTGCTCGACTTCCTGGCGGTGAGCCACGTTGCCGTAAGTCAGGTCCTTGTTCCACTTCAAATCGTAAACGTTGTCGATCTGCTGCAGGTACATGGCGATCCGTTCGAGCCCGTACGTAATTTCGACCGAGACGGGCGACAGCTCGATGCTTCCCGCCATCTGGAAATAGGTGAACTGGGTGATCTCCATGCCGTCCAGCCAGACCTCCCACCCCAGCCCCGATGCCCCCAGGGTGGGGGATTCCCAGTCATCTTCCACGAAGCGGATGTCATGCTCAAGGTGCTGGATTCCCAGGGCGGTGAGGCTTTGAAGATACTGCTGCTGAACGTCCATCGGCGAAGGTTTCAGCAGAACCTGATACTGGTAGTAGTGCTGCAACCGGTTGGGGTTTTCGCCATAACGGCCGTCCGTGGGCCGTCGGGATGGCTGGACATAAGCGACCTTCCAGGGCTCGGGCCCGAGCGCCCGCAACAGGGTGGCATGGTGAAAGGTGCCGGCACCGACCTCCTCGTCGTAAGGCTGGACCATCAGGCAGCCCTTGCGCGCCCAAAAGGACTGCAGAGTGAGAATCACATCCTGAAAATTCATGCGGAACTCCTGCGATGGTCAATTCAATTCAAGGGCTACGTGAATAGAGCATTTTGACTCAAATGCCAAGAAAAAAGTACCGCGCAACGCTGTCGGGGAACTGAGCCAATCGGCGCCCATTCGGTCTTTGCACGCGAGTCTCTGCACTCAGCCCTCCTCTGCGGTTATCAGGCCTTGATCCGCCACCTTCACGTCCAGCAGACGCGCTTCTTTGCGTTCGGCCAGTATCTGCAGCCACAAAGGCTTCAGGCGCTCGATCGCATCCGCCTCGCCGATGGCCCAGAGGCAGCCACCGCCGCCGGCCCCGGCAATGCGCGCGCCGCAGCCCTGCCCTCGTGCGCCGGCTATCAGTCTCCCACCGAGGCGGTCCAGCACGTCGGCCGTCATTCGCCGGCGGATGTCCATTTCGCGGTTCATGATGGCCGCTGCAGCTGAATAATCCCGACGCCGCAGAAGGTCCGTGAATTGCCGCGTGCAGCTTACAATGTCGGCCCACTCCGCCCGATATTTTCCGCAAACGAACTGCTGCAGCCACCGGCTGTTGATGTCGCTGGACTCATGGGGAACGCCCACATAGGCCACCAACAGGTGCGGCTCGAGCTTCCTAAGGCCGCGGCGGGGAACCAGGGCCTCGCGGCGAAACACCCGCTTGCAGGGCGGGACCTGCCAGTGCCAGGCGTTCACGCCTCCGTAGACGGCCGCCAACTGGTCCTGGTAGCCGCAGGGCACCCCGGCCACGCTCTCCTCAATGGCGTGGGCCAGCAGGGCGATAGACCGGCTGTCTGCGAACACAGTGAGACCCATGCGCCGCTGGATCTCCATGAACGCTCGCACAAGTGCGACAGCGGCAGCCGAGGAGCCCCCTAAAGCGCTGCGGGGCGGCGAATCGGACTGAATGTGTATATGAACCCCTTGCGCGTGGAAAAAAGCAGCCGTCGCGAACACGAGCCCCAGGGGATGGCGGAAAGGCGCCTGATCGGCGGGGAAATCGGCGCTCGGGAACCCCCGCGAGCTCACTTTCACTCGGCCGCGCCTGTGGGGCGCAATTCGCACGGTCGTGCGCAAATCCAGGGCGATATTGACCGTGCAGGGACCCAGGTGCTGCAACGGAAAAGAAAAGGTGCGGATATCGATCGTCCCGCCCATGTCCACTCGGCACGGCGCCGAAACCACCGCCGGCCTCTTCTCGAGCGCCTTCTGCCAGTCGAAGGAGTTCTCAGAGGATGCGATGCCGCATGCCTGCATTCGCTGCGTGGACTTTAAGACCGTCATCGATAGCCTCTCTCAATAATGGCCGTTGCCAGGTCTCTGCTCTGATGAGGATGGTATAAGGCTTCGCCCGAAGCCCAGGATCAAGGCGCGCAAATCTCGTGGCGCGAGGCGTACTGGAAGTACGCCGCAGCGACAGCGAGATGAAGCGCAACGCCGAGCCTGGGCTTCCGGCGAGGCCTTCACCGGTCATCTCCGCGGAGCTGGCGTAGGACCCTGAGACTGCGGGGCTGCCGGCCCAGATGGTGAGGCACGAAGCGCTCCAGAAA
>JBLMXM010000311.1:0-3786 GCA_050257775.1 Hyphomicrobiales bacterium | reverse complement strand
GGTTTCGGTAGGCAAACGTGTCAAGCCCCGCTCCTAAAATGACGTACTGGCGAACGCCCCGTCGAACACCGAGGGCGAGTTCGTCCTCTGCATATCGGCTGCGCGCGGCCATAAAGGCTCGCAGGTGAGGCGAGAGCGCTCTGCCTTCAGATCGGTGTGGATCGGCTTGCAACCTCCAGGCGCTCTTTCGGCCGAGGATGCGAAGCGCAACCGGGTCATCGAATACCTTCGGGTCATCCAGAAGTTGATGGGCCGCGCGTCGCACGGCTACGCGCTGTGCCGTCGGGCTCGCCAGGTTCTCTCTCATGAACGTCTTTCCATTCGCGGTGCCGTCGAATTTCTTTTTTTGGCATTCGCTGCCAGCCTCACATACCGAGCCTCGCCTGCACAGGAGCCGATGCTCGCAGTTTGCCAGCACCGGCTGCGTCTCGGGAAGACTCGCTGCTTCGATGCCGGCTCCGAACTTGGGCTAGATTAGCTTCTTAATCTCGGCAACGAGCTCGGGAAGTACGGTTCCCGCCTTCCCTTTCAAAAAATGGTCCGCACCTGAAAAGGCCCGCTCGATGTTGACCTCGATCACTGCAGCCCCGTGCTCCTTGGCCACATGAGGCAGTGATGCCGCCGGTTGCACCGCGGCCGAAGTGCCGATCACCAGCATGACCCGACAGGCACCGGTTTCATGCCATGCTGTTTCAAGAGCCTTGGGCGGAAGGGACTCTCCGAATAATACGGTGTTGGGCTTGAGGACCCCGCCGCATTCGCAACGCGGAGTGTCACCATCGGGGATATGGGGTGCCCGGTACTCCTTGCCGCATTTGACGCAGAAAATCTCCCGCAGACTTCCGTGAAGCTCAATCACATTTTGGCTTCCGGCTTTGCGGTGCAGGCCGTCAATGTTTTGCGTGATCACCTGGCGCAGCAAGCCCATGGCCTCAAGCTCTGCCAGCGCCAGGTGTCCAGGGTTGGCTTGATAGGCGTCGTAGTTGCGGATGAACTCGCCGCGAATGCTCCAGTATTTCGAGGGGTCTTGGCGGAAAACCTCAATCGAGGCGTAGACGGCGGGGTCGTATTTCTCCCATAACCCGCCCTTGGACCGGAATGTCGGAATCCCGGATTCGGCCGAAATGCCGGCTCCCGTGAGGGCCACGCAAGGCTGCCGGTTCAGAATCAACTCGGCGATTTTTGCATACGAGGATCCCATGAACCCCAGGAGTCTTGAAATGTAAAATATGCCTTAAGCTTTTAAAGTTAATGAAATCGCCACAAACACCGGCTCAGACGACCATGAAAAAGGGCCAAGGTCAAGGCGCATGGATCTCGTGGCGCGAGACTCACTTGAAGTACGCCGCAGCGAGGGCGAGATCAAGCGCGACGCATAGATTGGCCTATTTGCGATGTCGTCAAAGTTGAATCTTCGTGCCGAGCGCCTGCAGGAATAGCGCGATCCACTGGGGATGTGCCGGCCAGGCAGGTGCCGTGACCAAGTTGCCGTCGCGATAAGCCTTATCCACTGCAATATCCATGAACTCCCCGCCCGAGCCTCTGACGTCCGGTCCGACCGCCGGATAGGCGGAGCATTTTTTCCCTTTCAGGACTCCGGCCGCCGCCAGAACCTGCGCGCCGTGACATATGCTGGCGATGGGCTTGCCGGCCCCTGCAAAGTGCTTGACGATCTCGATGACCTTCGGGTTCAGGCGGATGTATTCCGGTGCCCGACCTCCTGGGATCACCAAGGCGTCGTAGCCATCGGCCTTCACCTCGTCAAACGTGGCGTTAAGAGTGAAGTTGTGCCCGCGTTTTTCGCTGTAAGTCTGGTCGCCTTCGAAATCGTGAATGGCTGTGCGTACGATCTCGCCGGCTTTCTTGCCCGGGCAGACGGCGTGCACCGCATGGCCAACGGCCAGCAGGGCCTGGAAGGGGACCATCACTTCGTAGTCCTCAACAAAGTCTCCGACTACCATGAGAATCTTCTTGGCTGCCATATTTGCCTCCTTTGGATGACGAGTAAAAAAAGCCCCTTTGTTGTCAAACGTCCTCAGGGTGCAGCTGCGTGGTAATCTGCACGCAGCCCTTCAATGTGCGGGCCAGCGGGCAGAAATCGGCATGCATGTCGTGCACCCGCTGAGCCGTCTCTCTCTGGGGGCGGTCAAGTTTCAGGTGATAGTCCGCATGAATGCGCTTGATTACCAGAACCTTGCCGTCCCGTGCCATCTCCCCGCGGGCTCGGGTCACCAGCCGTCCGTCACAAGCCGGGATTTTGCGCGCCTCCAGCGCGCCGCCGAAGGTCCCCGTCAGTCAGCCCGCCGTAGCCGCTACGACGTAGTCCAGAGTGGCGACATGGGGCAGATAGGCTCGGCGCAGCGGCCCCTTCATACGCTCGATTTTCACATGTGAAGTGTAAGCGACTTCGTCTGCCATGCCGGCCGCCTGTGGTAGGGTTGGGGGAAAGGATGAAGGGGCGCGACCACGCTCCGGCGCGCATCACGGGCTAAAGTTGGAGGTGGTCGAGCCGAATAACATGAATATACCATAAGAACTCCGGGGGCAATGGCAATCGCCGCCAAGGAAAACCATCGTGGAGGACCGCTGCGGTGCAGGATAGAGCTCCAAAACGAGCCCACCGGTAGCCTGTCCAAATAATTGGCCTGATTCAGAAAAGATCCGAAACCAGCGGGCCAAAGCCGGATGCCCCGGGGGCGACCTGAGTGACCACGCAACGGGAGCTCTTCCGGGGACCCCGGTTTAATAAAAATATTCAAAAAGGCGTTGACAAGAAAAAATATACAGGATATCCTGTATCCGATTACAGTTTTTCCTGTATTTTATGATACAGGATAAACCGTAGCTGCCTAATCCCGCAAATCATCGGGAACGGGGGACCCAAGTTCAGGGGCGAATCGCCGGGTGGCGAGGGGTAAACCTTATCGACTCCAGCCCATCAGCTAACCTCGTAGGCATCGATGAGGAAAACCTTCGGAATTGAACGGAGGTCTTTCCTCCACAATTTCAATTCCGGAGGTTGAAACTATGTCATTTCTACATTCCACGGCAATGATATCCCGGCCCAATCCCCTCATAGTCGCGTCCAGATTTCATACCGTGCGGCTCCGGCGGTCCCTGACTCTCGCATTGAGAGGGCTGGCATGTGGGTTGTTCTTTCTGCTGTCCATGTTATGGGCCCGACCTGCTTACTCAGTGAATGCCACTCTGGCGTGGGACCCGAACACCGAATCCGACCTTGAAGGGTATGGCGTCTATTTCAGCCAAGACACGCCCGGCCCGCCCTACAGCCTGTTCGGCTATGTCACGACGGCTGAACTGGACAACCCCAGCAACCCGACCTTTACGCTTACCGGGCTTGCCCCAGGGGATCGATACTACATTGCAATGACAGCCTACGATACCTCAGGCGCTGAGAGTTCTTATTCGGCCCCTGTATGCGCCGATGTTAGCGATACTACCATTGCGCCCTGCCCCAGCGCCAGCACCGGCGGAGGCGGCGGCGGAGGCGGAGGCGGAGGCGGCGGCGGGGCGGCGTGCTTTATTGGAACGTCGCTGGGTGACTCCGGACACTTCGATCCATGGATGGCCGGTCTGGCCGCTTTGGCGGCCATGGCGGCCTTGATCACCTGCGTCCAACGCCGTTTCAAGCGGTCGTTTCTTTTTTCAAGGTACGATCCACGAAATAGCCGGCGCCGCTCGAAGTTGCACCCCTGAGCCGAACCGCCTGCCGGCGCACCCGATAGCTGGACTCTGACCCGTAGAGCGCGGAAAGTACTCATCCTT
>JBLMXM010000310.1:0-3677 GCA_050257775.1 Hyphomicrobiales bacterium | reverse complement strand
GAAAACATCTTCATGGCGCGCGTTGGAGAAAAGATCTCGACCGAAGACCGGAACCGGTTTAAGTGGCTGCGATTCGGGATGAACCAATAGCAGGGTGTTGGAAACCTGCGTCTCAGGCCGTAATCCGGCGTTGCGCGGCCTTTGTAAATGCTCACATATTTGTCCGTATGCGGCGCTTTCCAAAACGCCGCGCGCCTTGGCTGACCGCCCGATACTTGTTTTTCTACACCCTGACCGACTATTTTTCTCTTGACTTGGCGACGAAGTAGCTAATATATAGCTACGAAATAAATACATCGGTCTTTCTATTTAAGCGGGTTTTCCAATTCTTTGATCAGAGCCGACCACCCGAAATCAGCACCGTTCGATTAAACCGATGGCTGAAAAGCTCGTTTTTCCCTCAAAATTACCGGAACTTGAAATTTCAAAACTCCAAAGGAGGTAAACGCAATGGCAACCGTACCGGATAAGATTCAAACCTGGCAGATGGTGCAGCCGACAACGAAAGACAAGGCCAGCGGTCAAGTGAAGCCGGGAAAGCTCGAAAAAACGTCGATCCCGGTGCCGCCGCTGGGCCCGGGGGAGGTGCTCCTGCAGGTGGCAGGCTGCGGGGTCTGTCACACCGACCTGGGCTATTTCTACGACGGTGTGCCCACAGTGCAGAAACCGCCGCTTACCCTGGGGCACGAGATCAGCGGCACCGTGGTCGCCGGGGATCCAAAATGGGTCGGCAAAGAGGTCATTGTCCCAGCGGTCATGCCGTGCCGCACGTGCCTGCTTTGCAAGACCGGCCGGGGAAACCGCTGCCTGACCCAGAAGATGCCCGGCAACAGCCTCGGAGTCTATGGCGGTTTTTCGAGCCACATCCCCGTGCCCTCGATCGATCTGTGCGAGGTTCGGAATCGCGCAGGTATTCCGCTGCCCCATTTGGCCGTGGTCGCCGATGCCGGAACGACCCCGTACCAAGCCGCTAAGCGGGCCGATATTCAACCCGGCGACAATGTGATCGTCATCGGAGTGACTGGGGGAGTGGGGGTCTACATGGCGCAGATGGCCAAGGCCCTGGGCGCCAAGACTGTCATCGGGATCGCCCGCAACCCGCAGAAACTCCAGAGGGCCTTGAAGTACGGCGCTGACCTGGTCATCAGCTCCCAGGACAAAGAGGCCAAGGACATTCGTGCCGAATTTCGGGATATGTGCAAGAAGAACGGCCTGGAATCCGCCTTCGGGTGGAAGATCTTCGAGGTAAGCGGAACCAAGGGCGGGCAGGACATCGCGCTCGAATTGCTGTCCTTCACCGGCAAGCTGGTCATCATCGGTTTCGGCATGGCGAAGAATGAATACAGCATCTCGCGCCTCATGGCCTTTGATGCGGAAATCATCGGGACCTGGGGATGCCTGCCGGAGTACTACCCGGCGGTGCTGGACATGGTCCTTGCGAAGAAAATCGACATTGCCCCCTTCGTGGAAACCCGGCCGATGAGCCAGATTGCAGCGGTCTTTGAAGAGGTGCACAAGGCCGGGTCTCCGGAGAAACGAATCGTTCTCACGCCTGATTTTTAAGAATATGCCATTCTATCTTACTTAAAGAAAGGAAGGATCGCGTATGTCATTGACATGGATGCCACGGGAACATGGGAAAAAGGATCACGATCGCCACAGCAAGGAGCACTGGGGAACAGAACCCCCCTGCGTCGTGTACGAGAAAAAACCTCTGAAGGATCTGAAGGGAAACGTGACGCCGGGGCTCTTCAATGCCTGGATCAGACTCAACAACCCGGCTCAGTACAACTCCTATACCACGGAGATGGTCAAGGGCGTGATCGCCGGCTTCGAGAACGCCTCCACGGACCGCTCGGTCGTGGCGGTCGTATTCACCGGCACGGGGCCTTTCGCGTTCTGCACCGGCGGCAACACTAAGGAATATTCCGAGTACTACAGCATGCGGCCCGAGGAATACGGCAATTACATGGAGCTCTTCAACAACATGGTCGATTCCATCCTCATGTGCAAGAAGCCCGTCATCTGTCGGGTCAACGGCATGCGGGTCGCGGGCGGCCAGGAGATCGGCACAGCCTGCGACATCACGGTCGCCTCCGACCTCGCCATTTTTGGCCAGGCCGGTCCCCGGCACGGGTCGGCCCCCGTGGGTGGGGCTTCCGACTTCCTGCCCTGGTTCCTGACCATCGAGGACGCCATGTGGAACTGCATCAGCTGCGAGATGTGGTCGGCCTACAAGATGTACCGCAAGGGCCTGATCTCGAAGTGCGTCCCTGTCCTGAAAGACGACAAGGGCAGCTGGGTGCGCAATCCGCAGATCATCACCGATAGCTATGTGAAAGACGGCGACATCGTGTACGGCGATTACAAGGCAGGCGAGGAATTCAAGCAGGCCAGGGAATGGGTCAACGGCAAGCTCAAGAAGAACGAGGTCGATTTCGGCATGCTCGATGCGGAAGTGGATAAGATCTGCTGGACCTTTGCCAATCTCTTTCCGGGCTGCCTGATGATGTCCATCGACGGCATCCGCAACAAGAAGAAGTTCTTCTGGGATCAGACCAAGAACCCGAACCGGCATTGGCTGGCCGCCAACATGATGGGGGAGGCGTTCCTCGGCTTCGGGGCCTTCAACACGAAGAAGATCACCAATGTCGACACGATTAACTTCATTAAGTACCGCCAGAACATCGCCGAAGGCAAGCTGGTGGACGAAGTCTTCTTCGAGGACGTGCTGGGCAAGCCCCAGAGCAAGTAATTCCAGCGTCTGAAAAGAAGTTTTTTTCGAAAGATACCCTTTGGGTAACACCCAAAGGGTATCCTTATTTTTAGAGAGCAATAAACAACCCTGCCGCTTGCAGCGGAGCTGTTTATTCGGTATTTAGACATTGGAACAGACATTAAGATACTCCAAAAACCCAGCGGAGGAAGGAGTTCAGGCCATGCTCGCAGATCGACTGGTATGGTTGAACGGCAAAATGGTCCCCTGGAACGAGGCCAAGGTCCACATGATGTGCCACAGCTTCGCCCGGGGCTCCACCATCTTCGAGGTGATCAGCTTCTATGCCACGGCCTCGGGTCCCGCGGTCTTCCGGCTGCACGACCACATCGCCCGCCTGGAAAAATCGGCCGAGCTCCTGGATATGGAGTTGCCCGGCCACCATGACGAGCTATGCCAGGCGGTGGCGGAAACCGTGCGCCGCAACCGCCTCCTGAAGGGGGCCATCAAGGTGGTCGGGTATTATCCCCAGTTCGCCCTCGATATCCAGCCGCCGCAGAGGCGCCTGGACATCGCCATCTTCGCGCTCGACCCGTCGCAGGACATAGAAGGGCTTGAGGTTTCCTTTGAAAAAGGCACCACCGCGGGGATCGCGCGCTGGCGCAAGCTCGACCCCCAGACGATTCCCATCGAGGCCAAGGCCGCCGCCAACTATCTGAACGGCATGATCGCCCGCCTGGACGTCCAGAAACGGGGCCTGGAAGACGCCATCCTGCTCGACACCCAGGGGTTCATCGCCGAGGGCGCCACCGAATCCGTTTTCCTGGTGAGCCAGGGAAGGCTGCTGACGCCATCCCTCGGCACCGTGCTCGACAGCATCACGCGCCGGTCGATTCTGCAGGTCGGCCGCCATCTCGGCATCGAAACTTTCGAAGGTCGCCTGCAACCGGAGTTGCTCTTT
>JBLMXM010000309.1:0-22251 GCA_050257775.1 Hyphomicrobiales bacterium | reverse complement strand
GTCCTGAACAGCCTTGAGCTTCTCCGGCTTGGTCAGCATTTCATAGGCCGAAAGCGCAACAGCTTTACCGGCGATCACGGTGCCTTTCCAGCCTTCATCGGAGTTGGCCGCCTCGCGCAATGCCTCGGTGTGCAGCGCTGTGCCTTCAGGGGCGATCTTGAACCATAGGTTGACCGTAGGGTAGCTGTAGCTCACCATCCCGAGGTCGGATGAGGCCAGTTCATCAAAATCCTTGAACTGGTTAGCGGCGACACCGAGTCCCTTCACGTTGGCCTGGACCACCGCGAGCAAGGGCGGCACAACAATGGCCGCTTTCAGAGCGACCCGCGGCTCCTTGAATTCCAGGGTGGTGCCTGTTCCCAACTCCCCGGCCTTGGCGCAGTTGACGATCTTGGCGTAAGCATCCTCCATGGTGGCGGTGTCGAGGGCACGGCAGGCAAACTCGGCCTGAGCCAGCTCCGGCACGACGTTCACCGGGCCGCCACCTTTGACGATGATGCCATGAATGCGCACGTCCTGGCGCAAATGCTCCCGCAGCTGGTCGACGCAGTTGAACGTGAGCAGTACACCGCGCAGCGCATTGATCCCCTTGTGGGGTGCGGCGGCGGCATGCGCGGATTTGCCCTTGAAGGTAAAGTTGGCCCGTTCCATCGCCAGCAAGCGCTGGTCCATGCTCCAGCGGTCTGATCCGTGGGTAATGAACACGACGTCCGAGCCTTCGAAATGCCCGCCTTCGAGCAACGCCACTTTACCGCCGCCCATGGAGCCTCGCTCTTCATCGGGTGTGCCGATGACGAAGACCCGACCGGGGGTGTCCTTCATAACCTTGGCCAGGCCCGCCGCCGCCATAAGCCCCGAGGTGGCGATCAGGTTGTGGCCACAGCCGTGGCCGATGGCCAGCGCATCGTACTCCAGCATGAGGGTCACCGTGGGCCCCGGGCCCTTGCCGGCCATCTCGGCCTTGAAAGCGGTCTTGGCGATGCCGTCCTTGACCAGATCATCGGGGACCTTCAAATCGCCCGTCACCTTGTAGCCGAGCTTGGTGAGTTCCTCCTTCAGGAGCGCGGAGCTCTTGAACTCCTGTTGGCCGGTTTCCTTGAACTCCCAGATCTGCTGGGAGACTCCCCGGCAACTCTTGCTCGCCTCATCGATCGCAGCGATGATCTTCTTGGAATCCGCCCCGGCGGGCCCCACCGTGAAGGCCATCAGCACCGCAAAAACAACGATCAGGGCAACAGATTTCGGTTTGGTCATGGCGCCTCCTTTTGATGTGGTTTTCAGAACAGAGTCAACTGGCCGCGCCCGGTCGTGCGGGCCGGCGATTTCCTGAGGGCTGTAAGTTCGGGGTCAGCGGGATCAAACACATTGATTCCCTGCACCATGAGCAGGGCAAACACCATCCCTTTCTCAAATCCTTTAGCGAAAGCCCCATCATAGGCGGTGGCCTTCTTCAGAAGGTGATCAACCCGGATTTCAAGGCGGTCAAGGGATTCTTCCAGGCGCATGGCGTCACATCCGTTGTGATTTCTGTGCAAGAGGTTATCCCCCGATCTCCGGGGAAACGATGCCCGTTCGCCAAGAATATCGGAGTTGATAGCGCCTTTGCAAGCGTATCTCAAATCTTGCCGGCCCAACGCAAGTCCGTTGACTCAGAACCTCGTTGTCTTAGTTTTAGATCGTAATGTTCCGCCCCGGTTCCCGATACGCTGCAGCGGCCGGCTTTCACCCAGACGGAGGACAACATGAAATATGGCAATCAACAGAAAGAAATGTTCGCCCATGCGATATCTGAATTCCTGAAGAACAACTATGAAAAGAGCCTGGAGCTCCTGAATCAAATCCTTGAAAAGGACCCCAACCATAGATTGGCCCTCATCACCCGCGGCACGGCCCATCTGAAGCTGAACCTTGCCGATTCGGCGTTCTCCGACTTCAGTCGCGCCATCTCGGTCGACCCGTCCTACCCCCGGGCGTTTCATATGCGGGGTGTCGCGCACGATATTCTGGGAAACGACGATGAGGCCCTGGCGGATTTTAGCAAAGCCATCGAACTCGACCCCGGATACGGCGCCGCGTATTACAGCCGGGCTGCACTTTACGCCAAGATGGGCAAAGAGGAATCCGCAACCGATGATATCGAAACAGTGACTCATCTCACCAATTACAAGATTGAAACCTTTGCAAACGAAAACAATATCTGGCGATCCCAGCACTTGCGGCTCGAATCCATCATGGAGACTGACTTGGACCGTTGACCGGTCCTGCCGGGATGCCTGAATAGGAGTGCCCAACATGAAGATCCTGTGCACTGTTGCAGCCGTCGCATTCGTCACGGCGTTTACGGCCGTCAACCTCTTCATCCCTTACGCCTTGGTGGTGGCCATCCTGGCCATTGGTTTTGCAGCCTTTCTGGGAATCCCATGTGGTTTCCTGGACCGCGACCCCAAGGGCGAATGCCGGCTGGGTTATTGTTAGCGAAACCTCATCGAGGCTACCGCCATGGCTAATGTTATGAGGCGATATTGCCGATAGGAGTCATAGCTGTGAACTCCCGGAAGAGGCCTCGATCCCATGAAGGAAAAGCGATCCCAGTTCGTCAGGATGAATGCCTTTCGTGAGGAAAACCCTCCGCCCCGCGACGTGGGCTGCCCGGATTACCGAAGCTGTCTCACCGAGGCGGCCTTCAAGAACTACTGCCTCGACTGCAGCCAATGCGCTGCGGATGCTTCACCCGATGAGCCGCGACATCCCCACCCGAAGGTTCGCCTGCACAAAGGCCGGAAACTCCCTGCCCGCTTGAGCCTTGCCGGCTGAACCCGGCGAACGCCCCCGCGAGGTTCCGGTTGACAGGCGATGATCCTTGGTGTATGAACCCTCACTGTAAAATCAGTGTTTCCAAGCAGTTATAAAACGATTGCGCTATGCTTATGAGCGGAACCTCTCGCAGCGGCGCCAGGTTCATAAACCTGATCCTTGCCCTCACGCCTGTCGCTTTCGGGACGAGCGTGCTCTGGCTCGGCCAGGATATGTCCTGGGACCTGCGGAACTACCATTTCTACAACCCCTTTGCCTTCCTTACCGGCCGCATGGGATACGACATCGCGGTCTCGCACGTGGCGACGTATTACAATCCGCTGATGTACATCCTGTTTTATTACGCCGTAACATCCCTGCCGCCCAAAGCGGTGGGATTCATACTGGGCTTCATTCCCGGCTTCAACGTCTTTTTTCTGTATGGCATCGCCCGGCAGGTGATCGATCTGGGCCGCCCGGCCAAGACGGCTTGGTTCTGCCTGGCCATTGCCCTGGTGGGCATGCTCGGCACGATGAACCTCGCCGAAATCGGGACCAGTTTCGGGGACAACATCCAGAGCCTGCCGGTGCTCGCGGCCGTCTGGCTGATCGTGCGCTTCCGGCAGCGCCTCTGCGCGTCGGTCCGCTCCGGCTGGCCGGTCGCCGCGGCAGCCGGGCTTCTGGCCGGCTCGGCCTTCGGGCTCAAACTGCCTTTCGCCGTTTATTGCGTGGCGCTCTGCGTCGCCTGTTTCGGCCTGCCGGCGCCTTTCAGGCGGCGACTTGCCCTGGCCTTCCTTTTCGGCCTCGGCGTGTTAGCCGGCGTGGCGCTGACCGGCGGGTTCTGGTTGCTGGAGATGTGGCAGCGTTACCAAAATCCTCTATTCCCCTATTTCAACGAGTTTTTCAAATCTCCCTGGGGAGCCATAGGCGACTACCGCGACGCGCGCTTCATCCCCAGGACCCTCGCCATGTGGCTGCTGTTCCCCTTCTGGTTCAATGTCGACCCCACCCAGGTGGGCGAGGTAGGCTTCCGCGACCTTCGTTTCCCGGTGCTTTACCTCCTGCTGCTGGCTTCGCTCGTCTGCGCGGTCCGGAGGCGGCTGAAACGGACTCGGGCCGCGGAGATCTGCGACAGCGCCTCCTGCGAGATGACTCCTTTCTTCGTCATCTTCATGGTGGTAGCGTTCATCCTGTGGATGAAGATGTTTGCCGTGTACCGCTACGCGGTCGTCTGCGAGTTCCTGGTGCCCCTGACCATTTTCCTGGCCCTGGGGACGCTTTTTCGGAACCCGCGCTGGCAGATCCGGGTCGCACTCGCCTGCCTGGTATTCCTGGTCGTCACCCTGGACCCCGGCCACTGGGGCCGCAGAGCCTGGACTTCGGACTATTTCGACGTTCACCTCCCAGAGATCGCTGAGCCTCACAACACCATCGTTCTGGTCACCGGCCATGACCCGATTGCCTACATGATCCCGTTCTTCCCGTCGCAGGTGCGGTTTTTGCGCATCCAGGGCTTCATGACCGGCCCGTCGCCGAATCTCAACGAGACCGACCGCCTGATGATGAAGATTCTGGCCGACCACACCGGCCCGATCCTGATTCTTTTTCGAGTATACGAAGAGTGGCACGCCTTGAACGCACTTGAATTCTACGGCCTGGAGCTCGACCGATCCAGCTGCCGAAGCTTCGTGCCCGGGGTCGAACCGCAGCAGGAACACCTGTTCTACCTGTGCAACGTGACCCGGAGAATTACCCATTGAGAGGGAACCCATTATGACGAGCGTCGGCTCCGCTACCTTACGCACGGCGGTGATCCTTCCCTGTTACAACGAAGAGGCGGCCATCGGGGAGGTAGTACGCAAATTTCGTGCGGCGCTTCCCCAGGCCATAATCTACGTCTACGACAACAATTCCAGGGACCAGACGATCGAGCGCGCCCGGGAAGCCGGGGCTGTCGTGCGGCGCGAAACGCGCCAGGGCAAAGGCCACGTGGTGCGCCGGATGTTCGCCGACGTGGATGCCGATATCTACGTGCTCGCCGACGGGGACGGCACCTACGAGGTCGCCAGCGCTGCCGCCATGATCGAAAAGCTGGTGAATGAGCGCTTCGATATGGTGGTGGGCTCGCGGCTCACCACCTATGAGGGCGAGGCGTTCCGCCGCGGCCATCGTTTCGGAAACGACCTGCTGACGGGCATTCTCGGCCTGTGCTTCGGCCGAACGTTCACCGACATCCTCTCGGGCTATCGCGTGTTCTCGCGACGCTTCGTGAAATCCTTCCCGGCCCTTGCCACGGGCTTTGAAACCGAAATCGAGCTTTCGGTGCATGCCCTTGAGCTGCGCATGCCCACCGCCGAGGTGGCGACACCCTACAAGGCCCGGCCGGCCGGCTCGGCCAGCAAGCTGCGCACCTATCGGGACGGCTTCCGCATCCTGATGATGATCTTCGACCTTTTCAAGGAGGAGCGCCCCCTGGCGTTCTTCTCCATCATCGCCGGCCTTCTCGCCCTGACGGCGGTCGCTCTGGCCTATCCCGTCTTCGTCACCTACCTCGAAACCGGCCTGGTGCCGCGCTTCCCCACGGCCATCCTGTCCACCGGGCTCATGATCCTGGCCAGCCTGAGCCTTACCTGCGGCTTCGTCTTGGACACCGTCACCCACGGCCGACGGGAGATGAAGCGCCTGGCCTACCTGGCCATCCCGCCCATCGGAGGCTGAACCCCACACGATTTAGTCCTGATTGACAAGGTTGGCGGGGATAGCTAATTTGGCCTCACGTCTTTGCGTCCCAGCGCGCTGTCCCAGGCTGGAGGCCCGCATCCACTCTTTTCGAGATACTGCTTCGTCAGAAACTCCATAAGGAGGTGGCGACCATGAAAAGAGCCTTGGCCCTCTTGGGGGTCGCACTATCGTTGTCGGTCACCGGCGTTTCGGCCGCGGAGGAAGGTGTGATTCGGCTTGACCCGCTCGTGCAGGAGGCCATCGCGAAAAACCCGAAAATCCAAGCTGCCCGCGATAGGCACGCCGCCCTGAAGGAAAAGATCCCGCAGGCCGGCGCCCTTGAGGATCCCATGCTGGGGGCCGGCGTGGTCAATCTTCCGAACAACTTCGATTTCAACCAAGAAGACATGACCATGAAGGAGGTTTCCGTTTCCCAGAAATTCCCGTTCCCCGGCAAGAGGGGCCTGAGCGAGGAGGTGGCCGCCAAGGAGGCGGACGCGGGGGCGGCCGAGGTCGATGAAATAGCCAATCAGGTCACCCGGGACGTCAAATCGACCTTCTACGATCTCTCGCATGTCTACCGCGCCACGGAAGTAACCCAGCGCTATAAGAGCATTTTGGAAGAGCTCGTCAAGACCGCCCAGACCCGATATTCTCTGGGCCTAGGCATCCAGGACGACATCATCCGCAACCAGGTGGAGATCTCCAAGATGGTGGACGACCTGACCATGCTGCAGCAGAAGAAGCGGGCCATCGCGGCAAAGCTCAACTACCTGCTGAACCGGCCGCAGAACAGCCCGGTCGGGCAGCCCGCCGAGCTCGATTTCAGCCGGGTGGAGATTTCCATCGAAAAGCTGCAACAACAGGCCCTGACGGACAGCCCCATGCTCAAAGCCCTGAAACAGGACATCGCCGGCCGTACTAAGAGCGTAGCGCTCGCGAAGAAGGATTACTTCCCCGACTTCAGCCTGAAGCTCGCCTACGGCCAGCGGGATGACCGCCTGGACATGTACACCGGCATGGTCGAGATGAACCTGCCCATCTTCTTCAAGTCCAAGCAGGAGCGCAAGGTGGCGGAGGCTTACGCCGACGTTCGCTCGGCCCAGGCCAAATACGACAGCGCCCAGAACGAACTCTTTTTTATGATCGCCGACATGGGGTCGATGGCCCAGCGGCTGGAGCGCAAAATCGATCTCTACCGGACGGGAATCATCCCCCAGGCCCGGCTGCAGATCGACACCGCCATGAGCGCCTACATGGTGAACAAGGCCGATTTTATGACCCTGCTCGACAGCCGCATGCGGCTTTATCGTTATGAACTCGACTACCATGAGGCCCTCACCGATTACGAGAAGAGTCTGGCAGCCCTGGAGGCCGCGGTCGGAACGACATTCTCCCGGGAGGTGGTGAAATGAATCGCCAGGCATCGATTATCCTGCTGCTGGCTGCGATGTCGGCGTGGCCGGCTTTCGGACAGGTCCAGCACCCGGCCGGTCACGGCGCCAGCCCATCCCAAGCGGAAAAGAAAGCTGACGACCTCGACGAGCTGAAAGGGCTGACCATGCAGTCCATTCAGAAGGAGGGCAAGGTCCAGGAACTTGCCCCCGGGACCGTGCAGCTCTCCCCCGAGCGCCAGCAGCTGATCGGGGTCAGGTACGGAACGGTGGAGAAGCGCGTGCTGGAAAAAGTCATCCGCACCGTCGGTCGAATCGAGTACGATGAAAAGCGCATCGGCACGGTTTCACCCAAGATCGGCGGCTGGATCGAGGAGCTTTACGTAGACTTCACCGGCCGGTTCGTCCGCAAGGGGGATCCGCTGCTGACCATCTATAGCCCGGAGCTCGTGGCCACCCAGGAAGAATACCTCCTAGCGCTCAAATCCAAGCAGGACTGGTCGAAGAGCCCGTTTGCGGAGGTCTCCGAGGGCGGCAACCTCCTGGCCGATTCCGCCCGCCGGCGCCTGAAACTCTGGGACATCAGCGATGCCCAGATCAAGGCCCTCGAGGATAGTCGCGAGCCGAAGAAGACCCTGACCCTTTACAGCCCGTTCACCGGCTATGTGCTTGAAAAAATGGTCAACAAGGGCCGTTTCGTGGATGCGGGCATGGCGCTTTACAAGATCGCCGATCTGTCGGTGGTTTGGCTCATCGCCGACATCTATGAATACGAGCTGCCGTTCGTTCGCCTGGGGCAGCAGGCTGCCATCCATCTGCCGTACTACCCCGGTGAGACCTTCACCGGCAAAGCCATCTACATTTATCCCGCACTGGACCCCCAGACCCGGACCGCCAAGGTCAGGTTCGAGTTTGCCAACCCGAAAGACAAGCTCAAGCCGGAAATGTTCGCTAATGTGGAGATCACGGTGCGTGTCGGGAACAAGCTGGCGGTCCCGGAGGGGGCGGTCATCGACACCGGAATCCGCAAGCTGGTCATCGTCGACAAGGGCTCCGGCTATCTCGAACCCCGTGACGTCAAGCTGGGGCCCAAGGTGGGCGACTTCTTCGAGATCATTGGCGGTTTGAAGGAGGGGGAGCGTGTGGTCACCAGTGCCAACTTCCTCATCGATTCGGAATCCAAGCTCAAAGAGGCCATCGGCGGCTCGGGGCACCAGCATTAACATAAGGTGTAAAGATCGCTTTTCGGGCCGTAACCGGGCGTTACGCGGCTTTTGCAAAGGTCATCGAACATGATCGAGAAAATGATCGCCAGCTGCGTCCGCAACCGCTTCCTGATTTTCGCAGCGGTCGTGTTGCTGACGCTCGGCGGTGTGTATTCATTGGAGCACATCCCGCTGGACGCCCTGCCGGACATCTCCGATGTGCAGGTCATCGTCTATACGCCTTGGGAGGGCCGCAGCCCGGACCTGGTCGAAGATCAGGTCACCTACCCCATTGTCACCGCCCTCATCTCGGCCCCCCGCGTCAAGACGGTGCGCGGGTTTTCGGATTTCGGCTTTTCCTACGTCTACGCCATTTTCGACGATGGAACGGACATTTACTGGGCGCGGTCGCGGGTGCTGGAGTACCTGCAGCAGATATCGGGGCGGCTGCCGGGGGGTGCGGCGCCCGTGCTCGGCCCGGACGCTACGGGTGTGGGCTGGGTGTATACTTACGCCCTGGTGGATGAGAGCGGCAAACACGACCTCGCCTTCCTGCGCACCCTTCAAGATTGGTACGTTCGTTATGCTCTGGCGAGCGTCGAGGGGGTGGCCGAGGTCGCCAGCGTGGGCGGCTTTATCAAGCAGTACCAAGTCAACATCGACCCGAATCGCCTGTCGGCTTACGGGCTGTCCATCCGGGAGGTCATGGAGCGCATCAAGATGTCCAACAACGACGTGGAAGGCCGGCTGATCGAGATGTCCGGCCGGGAGTACATGGTGCGCGGCCGGGGCTACATCAAGTCCCCGACGGACATCCAGTCGATCGTGGTAGGCAGCAAGGCGGGGACGCCGGTGCTGCTGCGCGATGTCGCCAACGTCACCCTCGGGCCGGACATCCGCCGTGGCATCGTGGAAATGAACGGCATGGGCGAAGTGGCCGGCGGCATCGTGGTGGTGCGCCACGGCGAGAACGCCCTCAACGTCATCAACGCGGTCAAGGCTAAAATTGCGGTAATTTCGCCCGGCCTGCCAGAGGGTGTGAAGATCATCCCTACCTACGACCGCTCCGAACTGATTCACCGGTCCATTAAAAACCTGCAGAGGACGCTCATCGAGGAGATCGTGGCGGTCAGCCTGGTGGTGATCGTCTTTCTCATGCATTTCCGCTCGGCCCTTGTGCCGATCATCGGCCTGCCGATCGCCGTGGTGATCTCGTTCATCCCCATGTACTTCCTGCAGCTCACTTCCAACGTCATGTCCCTGGGCGGCATCGCGCTGTCTATCGGAGTCGTGGTGGACGCTGCCATCGTCATGGTGGAAAACGGCTACCGCCATCTTTCCGAGGGAACCGAGGAGGATCGCCGGAACAGCACCGCCACCGTGATCCGCGCCTGCCAGCAGGTCGGACGAGGCGTCTTCTTCGCACTGATCATCATTATCATCTCGTTCATGCCGGTCTTCCTGCTGGAGGCCCAGGAGGGCCGACTGTTCCGGCCGCTCGCCTTCACCAAAACCTTTGCCATGGCGGCCTCTTCGCTTCTGGCCATTACCCTGGTGCCGGTGCTGATGACCCTGTTTCTCAAGGGCAAGACCCTCAAGCCGGAGGCAGCCAACCCGGTTTCGCGTTTCATGCGATGGATCTATGAACCGGTCATCCACTGGGCCCTGCGGTACCGGAAAACCGCCCTGTTCGTCAATTTTCTGCTGATCCCGCTCAGCATTCTTTTGGCGCTTCGGATCGGCACCGAGTTCATGCCGCCGCTTTACGAGGGCACCATCTTCTATATGCCCATAACCAGCCCCGGGATCTCCGTCACCGAGGCCGGGCGGGTCCTCGCTGTGCAGGACAGGATCATGAAAAGTTTCCCCGAGGTTCACACGGTGCTCGGAAAAGCCGGCCGGGCCGAGACCGCCACGGACCCGGCGCCGTTCAGCATGATGGAGACGACCGTCCAGCTGAAGCCCAAAGAGGAATGGCGCAAAGTCAAGAAGGATTACTCCCATCTTCCCGGTTGGCTGCGTCCCGCCGCAGAGAAGATTTTCGGGGCCGAGCGCACCCTCACTTACGACGAACTGGTGGAGCAGCTGGATCACCAGATGAGGTTTCCAGGATTCCAGAATGCCTGGACCATGCCGATCCGCGCACGCATCGATATGCTCAGCACAGGCATCCGGACCCCCGTCGGAATCAAGATCTTCGGCCCCAACCTGAACACCATCCAGGACCTGGGGATCCAGATCGAGGGAATTCTCAAGTCGGTACCCGGCACGCGCAGCGTTTATGCCGAACGGGTGGCCGGAGGTTACTTCGTCGATCTCGATATCCAGCGCGACGCCATCGCCCGCTACGGACTGACGGTGGGCGAAGTCCAGGAGGTGATCCAATCGGCGGTCGGCGGGATGAACATCACCCGCACGATCGAAGGGCGCGAACGCTACCCGGTTAACGTCCGCTACCCGCGGGAGCTGCGCGACGATGTCGAGAAACTCAAGCGCGTGCTGGTGCCCGTGAGAATGACCGGCGCATCGAAAATGGAGCCGGGCGGTGCCGGTGGCTCGGGGATGGCGCAGATCCCCCTGGCTCAGCTGGCCGATATCCGCGTGACCACAGGCCCGGCCATGATCCGGGACGAGGACGCCATGCTCGCCGGGTACGTGTTCATCGATGTCGCCGGAAGAGACATCGGCGGCTATGTGGAGGAAGCCAAGCGGGTTATCAAGGAAAATCTGAAGCTCCCGCCCGGATACTTCCTGTCCTGGAGCGGGCAATATGAGTTTCAGCTGCGCGCCAAGGAACGGCTGAAGGTCGTCCTGCCGGTGGTGTTCCTGGTGATCTTCCTCCTTTTGTACATAACGTTTCATTCCATAGCCGAGTCCTTAGTCCTGATGATCGCCGTGTTATACGCCATGACCGGGGGAGTGATTTTGCAGTACCTGCTGGGCTACAACTTCAGCGTGGCGGTATGGGTCGGCTACATCGCCCTATACGGGATTGCCGTGCAGACCGGCGTGGTGATGATCATCTACCTGCACGAGGCGCTCGACCGTCGTATGGCTAAAGGAGGGCCGATCAGCGCGCAGGATATTCATGAGGCCACCGTCGAGGGGTCGGTGCTGAGGCTGCGGCCGAAGATCATGACGGTCGGCACTGCCTTGATCGGGCTTATCCCGATCATGTGGTCGGCCGGGGTAGGCGCGGATGTGATGAAACCGATCGCCGCCCCCATCATCGGGGGGGTGATCACCTCGACCATCCACGTGCTGGTCATCACCCCCGTGCTTTTCGCCATAATGAAGGAACGAGCCCTCAAGCGCGGGACGTTGCAAGCATCGGAAATGAAACATTGATGACTTCGTAAGAAGCCCGATTTCTGCGTTGCGCTGCGCCTTGAACTAAGGCTTCTTTCGAAGTCATCGCGTATGAGATGTTCGACGGGTTTTTCAGTTCTTGAATCCGTTCTCGAATCAAAAGGAGCGCATATGAAAAAACATATGTTGATGCTGGCGGTCGTGACGGCCGCCATCATGACGGCCCCGGCCTTTTGCGGAGCGCAGCACACCCACGGATCAGCCGGAAGCAGCATGAAGATGGACACCCGCGAGGTCTTGGTGGAGGGCGTCAAGGTCACATTCCAGATCATGGCCAATGACGAGCACCGCAAAGCGCTCAAAGACATGAAAATGAAGGATGACATTGAAGCGGGAACCACCCACAACGTGACGGTGATTCTGACCGAACAGGCGACTCAGAAGGAGATCACCGATGCTACCGTCAGTATGAAGGTGGTCGACCCCAAGGGCAAGGACCAGATCAAGAGTCTCAAATATGAGAGCTCCATGAAGAGTTTTGACGGCTATTTCAACATGCCTGAGAGGGGCAAGTATGAACTGCTGGTCCTCATTAAAACCGGCGACCAGAAAAGAACTGCCGGCACTTTCTATGAACTGAAATAGGTTATCACGCAACCTGAGCGATCAACATTCCGGGTTCTGGGGGCAAGAGCCGGTGGGGTCTGGGTAAAGCTCGATCCAATCGCTTCTACACATCATTTATCGCCGTGGCCGGTTGTGGTTGACATGCTGAGTCGGTCTGCATAAGGTAGGCAACGCTTTATCTGTCAGGAGGATGAAGAGTGACGCACAGGCTTCTGGAGATTCTGAAATCCCGGACCGTGATCTTCGACGGCGGGCTGGGCAGCATGCTTATCTCCCGGGGGCTTGCGCCGGGAGAGAGCCCTGAAACCTGGAACCTCGAAAAGCCGGAGATTGTGGCCGAGGTCCACCGCCGATACTATGAAGCCGGCGCTGACGTGGTGCACACCAACTCCTTCGGCGGCAGCCCGGTCAAGCTGGCCGGCAGCGGGCGGGCGGATCACGCCGAGCGCATCAACCGGTGCGCGGCGGAAATCACTCGGAGCGCCTGCCCGGCCGGGAAGCTCGTGGCAGGCGATCTAGGCCCCACCGGAAAATTCCTGCGGCCCGTGGGCGATCTCGACCCCAAGGATGCCGAGCAGTCCTATCGGCGCCAGGCCGAGGCCCTGCTGGCCGGCGGGGCGGATCTGATCAGCATCGAGACGATGTTTTCCCTGGAGGAGGCCCTGGCAGCGCTTCGGGGAGTGAAAGCGATCGGCGATACCTTCGTGATCGCCTCGCTCACGTATAACCGCACGAAAAACGGATTTTTCACCCTGATGGGTGATGCGGTGGCCAAGGCGGTGAGGACGCTGGAGGAGGCCGGCGCTGATGCCATCGGCAGCAACTGCGGCCTGGGGTCTGCGGAGATGATCGATCTCACTGCGGTGATCCGGGCGGCCACCCGCAAGCCGATATTGATCCAGCCCAATGCCGGAAAGCCCGTGGCGGTGGACGACTCGGTCGTGTACCAGCAGACAGCCGCCGAGTTCGCCGCGGACGGCCTTAGAATTAAGGCCGCCGGTGCGGACATGATCGGCGGCTGCTGCGGCACCACGCCGGATTTCATTAAAGAACTTTCAAAAGCGGTCTGTTGACCGACCGGCCATCCCGCGTGTTCGTCCCCCTTCGAGTCATTTTAAGAAACGCAATTAGAAGGTTCGGGAAATGCTAAAAACGACCCGTTCGTCGGCAATGTCACGTCCCAGGAAATTGGCGTTGTCGGTGTCCTGATAGTTCAGATCCAGCACAAAGCCGAGAACGGGCCGGGATATGCCGATCCGCCAATGTGTGTAGTCATACCCATTCTCCCCATTTTCGCCGTTTCCATTGCCCGTGCTCTTGTCGCCTTTGACCCACTGGTAACCGATCAGGCCGTAGAGAGTGAACTCGTAGGGTAAAGAGAGATCCAGGCGGCCGCTGAAATAATGGGCGTCATTGTCTTCACCGAAAAAGTCCGGTGAATAATTGTACCCGCCGGCGATTTTGGGGCCGAGCGGAAGGTCCTTAAACGTGTAGTCCAGGCCCAGATGCCCCTCCACGTAGTTTTTGTTTGGATCGTGCCCACAGCCGGGGTAGTAATAATAGATGATGGAGGCATCCAGGTTGAAGCTGGGGAACAGCTCGACCCCGTAACCCCCGTACCAATCGAGTTCGATGTTGCCCTTGGAAACATAGTCATCCACGTTGGAGCCCCACAAGCCCACATAAAAGCCGAGCGGATGCTTGTAATCGAGGCTTCCCTGCACGGCGGGTTTGTTGTCCGTCTGGGATATTCCCCTGAAGACGTAATCGGTTGCAAAGGTCACCGTGGCGCTGAAATTCTTGGGATCGGTCGCCTCGGTCCACCAGTCCTCGGAAAACGCGTTGGAGCTGCCCAAGAGCATAATCGCCAAGCCTGCAACCCACCAATACAGCGAAAGCCTCAATTTCTTCAACATCGCATTTCTCCTTTCATTCTCACGATCCTGTCGAGCGTCCGTCATAGGTTCCGTTAGTTTGCGCTTCCGATCTCCTGGGCTCAATTCGGTAAACATCCGGCGGCGTGCGCCGATGGCATCCTGCCGGATGTCAGGCTTCCGGGTCATCGCGCCGTGCTGTGAATGTGGAAATCCGGGTAGGCGATGACGGCCACTTCGTATTGATCGAGGCCTTCGGCTTCCTGCTCGGGGTCCACCCGCAGGCCCATGGTCACATCCAGGAGCTTGAACACGACGTAGCCGATCACTCCGACGTATATGATGTTGGTCAGGGTGCCGATGCACTGAGCGATAAATTGACCGGCGTCTCCGTAAAATAGCCCGGTCACGGTTCCCTTCACGCTGTTCCAGCCGTCGCCGTAAGTGCCGTCGGCGAAAAGCCCCAGTGAGAGAACGCCCCAGGCGCCATTGACGCCGTGGACCGAGACGGCGCCCACTGGGTCATCGATCCTGAGCACCCGTTCGACAAAGACTACGGCCCAGCAGAGAAGGACCCCGGCGATCAGGCCGATCAGGACAGCGACTGGTGCGGTCACGAAAGCGCAAGGGGCCGTTATCGCCACCAGCCCGGCCAGCAGGCCGTTTGCCGACATGCTGATGTCCGGTTTGCCGTACCGAAGCCAGGTGTACAGCATGGCGGAAAAGGAGCCGGCGGCGCCGGCCAGCATCGTGTTGACCGCGATCACGCCGATCCGCAGGTCGGTGCCCGCCAGGCTGGAGCCGGCGTTGAAGCCGAACCAGCCGAAGGCGAGGATGAAACAGCCCACCACGGCCATGGGGATGTGGTGGCCCGGGATGGCATTCGGAGTGCCGTCCTTGGCGAACTTGCCCTGGCGCGGTCCCAGGAGCTTGGCGCCCACCAGGGCCAGCACGCCGCCCGTCAGGTGCACCACCGAGGAGCCGGCGAAATCGACATGCCCGTGGCCCAGGCCGAAGTTGCCGCCCAGCTTGGAGAGCCATCCCCCGCCCCACACCCAGTTGGCGTAGAGGGGATAGATGATCGCGCCCACGACGATGCCGTAGACCACGAAGGACTTGAAGCTCCAGCGCTCGGCCATGGACCCCGTGGGGATGGTGGCGGTGGTGTCCATGAAGACCATCTGGAAGAGAAACATGGTGAATACGGCGACGTCGTAACTGTCGCCGGAGAGAAAGAATCCCTTGGTGCCGAACAGGCCGAACTCCTTGCCGAAGAGGGTAATCGTGGCCTCCGAGTCCATCACTCCTCCGCCGCCAAGTGTGGCGAAGGGCCCGGCGCCGCCCATTTGCAGGGCGTACCCGCACAGCCAGTAGCCGAGCATGCCGAGGGCATAGACCATGAAGTTCATGGCCATGGTGTGGCCGGCGTTCTTGGCCCGGGTGAAGCCGGTCTCGGCCATGGCGAAGCCGGCCTGCATGAACATGACCAGAAAGCCGCAGGTCAGCGTCCAGACCACGTTGATGGCGATGCGGTTCTTGCCCACCGCGTCCGCCACCTTGGCGGCCAGCGGCTCGGAGGCCTGCAGGGCCTTGACCTCATCGGCGGTCGGCGCGCCGGCCGAAGCCCCGACGATGTCGGCGATGCCGCCGGTGTTCGCGCCGGCCGGGTCGGGCTTGGGGACGTCCTCGGCCCATGTAAGGGCGGCCAGATTGAAGCCGAGAATGGTGGCTAGAACGCCGATGCCGCACATCCGAAAATATTTCTTCATCTTCAATTTCTCCTTTTTACGATTGAAGTATTCATTTGACGCCGAGCCCTCTAAGCCAGCGGGCGGCTGTTTCCAAATCGTAACCGCGGGTCCCAATCCGACCTAAATTGCCTCTTGTCCGGTTTCGCCGGTGCGAATGCGGACGGCTTGTTCCAGCGGGGATACAAATATCTTCCCATCACCGATCTTGCCGGTGTGGGCCGCCTGCCGAATGGCCTCCACCACCTTGCCGACCAGAGATCCATCCACTGCGATACTGAGATGGATTTTGGGGACCAGATCCACCTGGTACTCCGTTCCCCGGTAGACTTCCTTGTGACCCCGCTGGCGCCCGAATCCCTTGACTTCGGTGATGGTCATGCCGGTGACGCCGACCTCGCTCAGGGCCGTTTTCACCTCGTCCAGTTTGAATGGCTTGATGATAGCTTCGATCTTTTTCATGCGCGTCTCTCCTGTGCGTTGAAATGCGTGCCCGGATCAGCGGGTCGGCATAAGCATAGAACAAGTTGCGTGCCATCCGCAGGAGTGCCATCTATCTATTTGGAATCATAATATTTTATGAACTGACGATCTCATGGAATCAACAAAATAATTTACATTAATGTCATGTTATTTATAATATAGAACAAATTTGTAATTTTTAAGCGAAAATAAAAATGCAAAGGGCCGTTGGAGTCCTTTGCATTTTTTTCTTGACAAGGTCCGCCTGAATTATGCTATAAAGTCTATTAGGCGGTTCAGGCAAAAATTGAGCCGTCGCGGGAAGTTGTTTTAGAAAGGCTCCCTCAAAACTTTCTAAACCTCCCTTCTCGTTAAAGCCCTGTGCACTCCCCTGCACAGGGCGTATTTTTAATCCGCTCTGAACTTACCCCCACCGCTTATTTCTCAGGGCTGTCGCCATCCATTGGCTTTTCTGCATTCGCTGCCATTGCTGCGGTTATGTCATATGGATGCGCGATCAGCAGATCCGGACCTTCAGCGGGGACGAGAGGACCTTCAGTTCACCTTTCTATATTCATACGAATACCTGAAATCCAAGGTGTTGTTATAAACCAGTTCAGGGACAAGTTTTCCGTATTTTTCCTTTGGATCGCTCACACCCAGGTCGAAAGAACCTCCGCTCGTTAACGTCAGTCTGGCTACGGCTGTCTTGCCGGAGTTGGAGTGAGTCCACACCGTGGCGCCCGTACGGGTTTCCACTATTCGGGTTTGCAAAGCGGCTTCGATATGTATCTGGGCTTGCATGCCTTCGTAGGCTGAGAAGGCTTTGATCTTCGGCATCATTTCAGATACGTCCAGGTGCCCCAAAATTACCGCATTCACGTGATACTCTTTCCCGATTAATTTTATGGCCTCCAGATCGAGGTCAGGGCGATTGACGGATCTTAACACGCGCTCCTCGCTTCCAAGCTCCAGGATACGGGTTCCGGGTTGTGCCGACTGAATGCTTTGAATGAAACGTCGCGTGACATATGGTTCCAAGGTATCTTCGGCGTTCGTCGAAAATTCGATTATGCCAATACCATTGAAGTCCTGCAGATTGACCAGAGGAGGCACCACCACCTTTTCAGTGTGAGAGCATCCGCAAAGCAGCGCCAATGTGGTTGCCAGGAAAAGAATCAAACCCATGTGCCGGCCTTTGCCGGCCGGCTTGAGGCCATTTAAGCGAAACATCATCAATTGATCCTCCAGAGGCTGGCTGCACCCTTCGTTATCTGAAATGCTTATTTTAGTATCGACCATTTAACTATAACCTTGAATCCAATATCCCCCTGCCAGCCATCCGTAAATCCGTTTTCCAGACTCGTGCTGCACATGCATTTGTCTTCCCTTGAGCGGCATTTTGTTTGAGTTGCAGGTAGTATGGACCGGGTTATTAGGACGCGAATCCGCCAGCCGATATGCAGGCTCATATTTTGACAATTGAAAATCGGTGGTATATAAAGAGTGGATAGTAAAAAAAGCTGAAACGCCCGCCGAGATTGGGCAGATCGTGCCGCCGGGCCAAACCCGTCGAAGGAGATCAAGATGACACGACAAGGGATGAAGCTGCTGGCACCCGTTCTGATGATCGTAATTCTGTTTGCGCTTACCGCCTGCCAGAAGAAGGAAATTGCCTCACAGGCCGGTTACGGAGTCGGCGGCGCAGAGGCCGGAGCAGCCGGACGCAAGGGAATCGGCGAGCAGGATCTGGGTGGCGCGGCTGGCAGATCCGGTGCCGGGGGTGCGGCCATCGGCGTATCCGAGAGAACGGCCTTCGAGAATGAGGACGTCTACTTCTTGTTCGACAGTTCCGCCCTGACCCCGCAGGCGCAGGATGTCCTGCGCAAGAAAGCGGCCTTCTTGAAAGCCAACCCGAACGTCAAGGTGACCATCGAAGGCCACTGCGACGAACGCGGCACCAATGAATACAACCTTGCGTTGGGCGAAGCTCGCGCCAAGTCCGCCAAGACGTTTCTGGTGGATCTCGGTGTACCGGCCGCGCGCCTGGCCACCATCAGCTACGGCGAGGAGCGTCCCATCGACACGGGGCACACCGAAGAGGCCTGGGCCAAAAACCGGCGGGACCATTTCGTCATCGAACAATAAATCAAGAGAAAGCATCGTCCCAGAAGACCGTGCGGAGGGCCGCACGGTCTTCTGTTTTGCACGAACCCAAATTGAGCGATGTTAGTGAGTAGCACCCGGATTTATCCGGGCCTTGCCGCTTGAATCCGGTAAAAATCGCAAAGTCAGGGTGAGTTTAATTATGATCGCCAAAATCATCTCGGGCGGTCAAACCGGGGTCGACCGCGCTGCGCTGGACGTGGCCATCCATCTGGGCATCCCCCACGGGGGATGGGTCCCGAAGGGACGAATTACGGAAGACGGCCCCCTGCCGGAAACCTATGCCCTGAGGGAAACGCCTACCGCCGTCTATGCCGAGCGCACAGAAAAAAACGTGGTGGACTCCGATGGCACGCTCATCATTTCCCGCGGCGGGTTGACGGGCGGCTCCGAATACACCCGCGAGATGGCGCTCAAACACGGCCGGCCCTGGCTGCACGTTGATTTAAATCGGACAGCGGCGTTTCACTCCGCCCTGGCGATCGTCGAATGGCTGGTGGGCTACAACATCCGCGTGTTGAACGTGGCCGGCCCCCGGGCCAGCAAGGACCCGGGCATCTATCGCGATACGAAGGGGCTGCTGGAAAGCGTTTATTATTTAAGCCTGTCCGCCAAAGACCCGAAGAACAATTCAGATGTGCGTCCCCTCTCGCCGAAGTCATCCCCCGGAGAAGACCTGCCGAAGCGGGTCCGGGACGTCGTCGAGCGTCTGCTGGGCGATCTCCCGCTCAAAGACCGGGTGCTGATCGCCAACATGTCCGAGTCCGAACTGCCGACTCTCGGCCCAACCCTGGGAGAGTACATTGTCAACCGCTACGGCCTGGCAACCGGGAACTCCACCCTGGTTCGATCCTGTCGCTGGGTAGGCCGGCGGCCGCTCAAGAACGAATCGGAAGCAGCCGGCGTCATCATCCGAGCCCTCTGGAAGCAATTGCGACGGAGCCATCCCCTGCGGCGCGTCAAGTAATACCTAATTTGAGCGATCCTAATACTGAAATTTTGGGGCCGGATTCCTCCGGGCCTCCGTGGCACTCGATAAACCTGATCAATTTCTGTAGTAGGAAAATTTTTTCCCATGCCGTTGACCCCTATTTCACAACCCTGTGACATGGGTATCCCAACCCCGGCTAACCCCCTCTCCCAACACCTATAAATACGCCCTTCTCCATGAGATATCATCCTGGCACAAAGCTTGCTGATCTTATGGAACAGCAAGGCGCAGCGAACGCGGCCAACCCGACGACCGAACGCAAAAGATGGGGAACCGACCACGGTATGATAGCTCCCGACGACAATCTTGAGATGGAAAATTCCGAATCGAACGGGCAGGACATCCAGGACAGGGGTGGGGCACGCTCCGGCCGGGAGCGCCGACAGAAACAAGAGGCTTACGACGGCAACGATCAGCGCAGCGGCCGTGACCGCCGCCGCGGATTCGATCGGCGCAGCGGCATCGAGCGTCGGCGAGCCAACGAGCGCCGATCGGACAGATTGTTCAGGAATGGCGAGCTCATCGAACGGCGGGATGCTTTGCGCAAATAAGCGAAAAAGACATCAGGGCCGCAAGGCTTCCCGCCATGACAACAGCTCAGGGTGCGAGATGCAATCCACCAGTGCCAAAGACAAGCGAGGGGACGGTCGCCGGGAATGCAGGACCGACCTGACGCTTGAAGATGCACTCACGGGCAGCAGAGTGCGGGCTACGGCTTTCAACTACAGCAAAGGCGGCATGTGTATCCAGGTCAACCAACCGCTGTGGCCGGGCACAGAATTTCGGATCAGCACCGAACCATCGCCAAGTGCAGCCAAAGCTGGCGTGGGGCCTGCGGCGGTTCGCTGGTGCAAGGTGGTTCGGACTGCCGGCAGCTCGCTGACCTATCTCGCCGGCTTGCAGTTTTGCGCCCCGATCCGGAACTTTCACCCCGGTTGCGGGTTTAGGGTCATACCTGGCGGGGCTGGCCAGCACTAAATTCCGCCTGAAAGATGTGGGATAGCACCTGAATTCAGCCCAGCCAGGGCTGAAACTGTAACGCCCGCCAGTGCCATCCGGACGGCAGCTCAACCGAGCGAAGGGCAGGGCCGTCCAGCGTCAAGCCGTCCGGATGGCTTTTTTCCCACCCGAACGGAAGGGAATTCTGAGAATTGCTCCAAGGCGGGAGGGTAAAGGATCAAAAAAAACCGCTCAAGTTTACAAGACCAGTGACGATATACTTGTCAGGCGTGTGCAGCGGGTGCACGCGTCCGACATAACTTCCTTGGATCGGGGGTGGCTGAAAAGCCACCCCTTCTCTTTGACGCCGATTACAGCAGTTTTTTTACGGCGGCTATCACCGCATTGTAATCCGGTTCCTGGGACAGCTCCTTGACGTGCTGCACGTATTGGACCACCCCGTTCTGATCCACAACAAAAATTGATCGGCCGAGCAGTCGCAATTCCTTGATCAGCACCCCATAGGCTTGGCCGAAAGCCGTCTCCCGGTGATCGGACAAGGTTTTCACCTTGTCCACGCCGGCCGCACCGCACCATCGTTTCTGGGCAAACGGCAGGTCGGTGCTGACCGTCAGAATGACGACTTGGCCTCCCAGCTTCGCCGCTTCAGTGTTGAAGCGACGGGTTTCCATGTCGCAGGTGGGAGTGTCAAGGGAAGGCACCGAGGAAACCACCGCCACCTTGCCTTTGAAGCTGGATAGCTTGACCGGTTTGAGGTCGTTGTCCAGCAGTTCCACATCCGGCGCCTTCGCGCCCACGCGTATTTCCCTTCCGACCAGGGTCAATGGGTTGCCCCGGAGCATAACGGCGCCCCTGCGCTCTTCCATGATGTCCCTCCATTCTAAAGCTGTTCCATGTACTTCTGCTTCTGGTGACTCAATTTGATCCATCATCAAAATCGCTACCAACATAATACACCCCTCGATCACGTCAACGAGCGCCCGTGAAACAGGCGGCCTGGATTCCGACGGGCGGAATTGACACGGCCCAGCTATGCCTTACTTAATTGGCAGGACTTGGCAACCGCAAATGCGCGATTTCTTCTCTGTTTTTTCCGCGAGCGAGCCGACCACACCATCTGATCCGGCCACCTGAAGCCGAAGCTGCTTCTGCGGGCGTCGCATGGAGGGATCCCTCATAAAGGAGGGCCGGCAAAACGAAAATGCCAAAATTGTTCAATCTAGGTCCGTGAGAGGCCTGCATGCAAGATGAGAGACACGCAAAGGGCAATGATAATCCCCTGATGGCACGGGTCAGCGCACCGGATCTTAAACTGCATGCCAGCACCACCTGTGTGGCGCCGGTACCCTCGGATCCGTGCAGTATCGTCATCCTGGGCGCGACCGGCGACCTTACGTCGCGCAAATTGATGCCGGCCCTTTTCAGCCTGTATCGGAACAACGGCTTACCGGATCCGTTCATCATCGTGGGATGCGGCCGCACGAAGTGGACGGATACGGAGTTTCGCAACCGCATGACGGAGGCGACCCGGCCCGCCGGGGAAGCCGACTTGGCCCGGTGGCAGCGGTTTTCAGGGGGCCTCTACTACCGCACCGTGGACTACCGGGATGCACGATCCTTTGCCGATCTGGCGCGCAGCCTGAAAGCCCTCGAAAATCGCCACCCTACCCGCGGCAATCGCGCGCTCTACCTGGCGCTGCCGCCGGATCTCTACCAGCCGACGGCTACGAACCTGGGGAAGGCCGGACTGACGATCGAACATCAAAATTCCAACGGCTGGGCCCGCATCGTCCTCGAGAAGCCTTTCGGGACGGATTTGGACACCTCCCGGCAGCTGGATCAGAGCCTGCATGCCTACTTTCGGGAAGACCAGATATTTCGCATCGATCATTACCTGGCCAAGGAAACGGTCCAGAATATCCTGATGTTCCGCTTTGCCAATTCGATTTTCGAGCCGATTTGGAACCGGCGCTATATCGACTCCGTCAGCATCCGTGCAAC
>JBLMXM010000308.1:0-4141 GCA_050257775.1 Hyphomicrobiales bacterium | reverse complement strand
CCGCTTTCGCGGGAATGACGAACGCGGCATATCGCGGGGAAGGAGAAACACATGAACAAGATGGCAATCCCGGCAGGCTTCCAGGACATGCTGTCGTTTCCTCTGGTGGAGGCTCTTCTGGGCCGCCGGTCCCGGCGATTTTTCATGGGGGCGGAAATACCGGACGGCGTGCTCGCGTACAAGTCAAGGCAGAAGGCGCTGCCGTTGACCGAGTTTGAAAAGATGCTGGTGGTGTCGGCCTGCGGCGGCAATACCTCGTGGCACCACCTGATCTACCGGGCCGCCCGCTACGCCCCCCACCTGTCCAATTACGCCGGGGCTGCCGGCGGGCGGGTGTTCCCCTCGGCGGCCGGTTTTCACACCAGCCAGACTTTCTTTACGGACGACGACGGCGTGTACATGCTGGATATGCGCGATGCACCGGCCTTCGATGACCGGGCCGATGACGGCTCGCTGAACCTGGAGGCTTTTGTCGCGAATGTGCGCAAACGGGTCCGCAAGCTGCAGGACGGCCGCCTGGGGCTTCCGTCCGAGGTGCCCTTCACGGAGGCACACAACACCTGGGTCTTCAACAAGCCCTCCACCCTGGTCGTCATCCCTGTGGGGGACCTGTCCCAGCATGTGCTCCTCAACCTGTGCTACATGCTGCAGAACGGGCTCGTGCTGCACGATGACATCCACAAGCGCCCCATCCCCGGAATCGAGCGGTTCAAGGACATTGTGAACATAGACAACGCCTGGCCCATCACGTTCGTGGAGCAATGGTCCCTGTCGGAGCTGACCGTCGAAATCGCAGCGAGCTGTTATGCCGGCGTGCTCATGCTGCAGGCCATGGGGCTGGGTGGCTGGATGTTCAACGGGGTCGACCCGTTTGCCGTGTTCGGTGCGAGCGGCGATCCGAATGTGCCCGGGCTCGGGTTCCGATATGACAAGGACGAGCGCTGGCCCTACCCCAACCCGACCGGGCTGAACGGCGTGATGGAAGGGTACTGCCCGCCCCACTACCCGGAAATGCGGGCCGCCGTGGAAGCGGTCTGCGAGCGCAAGTTCGGCCCCGGAGGCCCGTTCAACCCGGAAACGCCCGGCCCCTGGAAAGACAGCCGCAAGGTGCGTTCGGCCGCCCAGGTCCACGACGAACGGTTCAGGGAGTGCGTCGCGCTTCAGGCTCAGTATGTATACGACACCTTCGGCAAGTTCCCCGGCACGGTGCCGTCCATGTTCCTGATCATGTACATGCAGGCACACCACCTAGATCTTGAATTTTATGAAAAATTCTATAAACCGGGATCATACTTGAGGACCCATGCCGGACACATGTCGCGCTGGCATCCGCAGGGGTCCTCATGAACCGTGTGTCTGAGATTCACGGGATCTCACCGAGGATGACATGAACTCACCAACGACAGGATTGCGGGTGGCGAGCATTGCGTTCGGCCTGATGGCCGTCGCGCAGTTGGCACGGATCGTGATACGTCCGGAGGTGCTTCTGGCCGGCTACCCTATGCCGCTGTGGCCAAGTGTTCTCGCATTCGTCATTCTGAGCGGCCTGAGCCTCTGGATGTGGAAACTCGCCCGCAAGCCAACCAAATGAATGAATCCGAAGTTATGCGAAGTGATATAGAAGTGGTTTCACAATCCCGGATCACGCCCGCGGGCAAGGCGCAGGCCGATTCTTGCCCTGCAAACTGCGTGCATTGCACTCAGTTGCAAGCTCAACGTTGAAGCACTAGCGTGCTCTTGTCTTTTCAGCCCAGGGCCGAAAAGACAAGCCGCCCGCCTTGCGGTCGGTCGTTGAAGCGAAAGCGCAGCATACACGGCAGTATGTGAGCATTTCGAGAGGTCTGCCACGCCGCCCCCGGGCGTCAGACGGGGTTATGAAACCACTTCTCAGGAGAGGAAGTACGTGTGCGTCGGACACAGCAGGTGGGGCCGCGCCGCAGTGGCGCGAATCGTCGTGCAGCGGCCCCGGGTCAATGTCTTGAGCTTGTAGGAATCGAAAAAATAGATCTGCCGGTCGGTGATCGCATGCACGATGGACCAGTGATCCCACATGCGGCCGCCCAGGCCGATCAGGACGGCTCTCTTGCTGCCGCCATCCAGGAATGACATCATCTCCGACCACAATTCATCCAAGGTTGTTTCGGGCCGATGCTTGAACGGCATGTTGCGTTCATGGATCCTGCCGTTGGCTACGTCCCGGAGAATGCTGCCGACGGTGGTCAGGCCGATCCCTTCCGTCAGCACCCGGCTGAGGTCTTCGCTGTTTTCCAGGTAAGTGAGAATCTGCTTGAAAAGGTTCTTGGATTCCTCGTCCCCGATGTCGGAAATAATCCGGGCAGCGTTGACGATGCTGTATATGGCACACAAACCGTCTAAGGCGCCTTGAATGTATGGCCTCATCTCCTTTCCATTCAAATACAGCGAGCCTCTGCGCCTGAAGGAGTGAGGCCTCCTATTCGCCTTAGCGGCCTGGTCCATGATGTTTGCCTCCGATTCGCGTCTTCACTATCGATTACGTATAGCCGTTCCGCAGAAGTCCGCTGAACTCTTCCTTTTGACATCCCCAAGATCGTGCTGGTGCAATGACTGATTGGTGAATCAGAAAGGAAAGAGGCAGAACCCCATTCAGGTCTGCCTCATGAAACGATGTTTCTCAGAATACCGTTGTTTTTCCGGCCGCCCGCCTCAATGGAAGCAAAACGGTTGAAAAAGATGCACGCATATTCGAGAGACACCTGCAAAGGCCACCTCCAACCTTCCTCAGCTATAAACGTAACCTTCGGACGGCTGAAGCCGCCCCTGGTTCATTTGTTGGTGTTGAAGTTGGGTGGTCCATTGCATCTGACTAAAGTATAACCCGAAACCGGCCAAAAGCAAGTTAAAATCATCGATAAAATATATTTAGTATGTTCAGTATCTTAATATATTTATTGGCACATTTTCGCGAGAAGAAGGGATCAAGGGATCACCTGAATCCCTGTCTATCACCGGCTCTTGGGGTGTTTCTTGAAAAACTCGAACATCAAGGAGTTGGCTGAAAGCAGCTGTGTGGGCTCATCCCCCAGCAGGTAGCCTTTCTTCCCCCCGGGCCAGGCGTGCCCCTGGTTCAGAAGCATATACTGCACGACCTCGCTGCCTTCGATTCCGCCCGAGTAGACGGATCGCTCGTATTGCGCGGCATCGCTTCTCTCGAACACGGGGCCGGGCCGGCATCGGTCGTGCCGCACCCAGAAATCGATGGTCTGCTGCGTCGACCACACCTCGACCGGCTCGCCCCACGAGCGCTGCTGCAGCCCGCCCGCGAGCGGAATCGACCGATCCTGGCGGCCGTTGAAGCTGATCACGGAGACGGCATGCTTCGGCAGAGGCGGGTGCACCCAATCCGTCTTGCCCCTGGGCCGACCGCCGGCCGTGGCCACGATGGGCGCGATGGCCGCGATCTCATCCGACAAATGGCCCGCCAGCATGTGGCAGAGGATGCCGCCGTTGCTGATACCGGTGGCATAGATGCGGTCGGGGTCGATACGGTAGGCGGCCTTGAGCGCCTCGATCAGCCGGCCCACGAAGCCGATGTCATCAATATTGGCCGACATCGCGTAGCCGAAGCCGAACCCGACGTTCCAGGTCAGAAACCGATCCATCCGCCCGCTGCCGGCCGGGGCAACCAGGATCCACCCCTCCCGCGCCGCCCGATCGACAATGTCCGAACCCTTCAGGACCTGCCCGGGGTTCCCTCCGCCCCCATGGAACACCAGGAGCAAGGGAGAATGCTGCTGGACGGAATAATCAGGAGGCAGACAGACTAGGTAAGACCGATCGGAGCCGGCCCACCGGATCAACTGTTCCAGCGGCGCGGCCGATACCGGGGGAATTTCCGCGGTCAGGACAAGCATGAGGCTGCATATCCAGGTTACCAGGTGCCGGTGCATGATATTTTTTTAATCTGTTTAGTTATTGTTTAAATACTATTTATCTGAAATAAAATAATTAATTTACTAATATAAAATGTCAGATTTACCTGGCTCGTAAGGCAGAAACCCGTAGCACCGGAAAATCTCCCCTGCGGCCTGCGATATAAGAAAATCCAAAAACCTGTCGGCGTTTTCCGGATGCGGCGCGCGATCCATCCGGCAGGCATAGT
>JBLMXM010000307.1:0-3397 GCA_050257775.1 Hyphomicrobiales bacterium | reverse complement strand
TTCTCCGGCATCATGTCGCGGACGTTCATGGCCAGGGCCTCGGCTTCACTCCATCCATATATCCTCGCCGCTCCCGGATTCCAGGCCAGGATGCGGCCGTCGAAATCCTGCATCGTGACGGCCTCGCTGACATCCCGCACCATGGCGGCCAACCGGCGCTCGGTTTCCTGGGACGTGCGCAGCTCCTCCAGCATGCGCTTCTGTTCGGTGATCTCAACAAAGGTGACCACTGCCCCCTCGATCACGTTTTCCAGCGTGCGATAGGGATGGATGCGCATCAAGTACCAGGCACCCGTCTTGTTCCGGACCTCGATCTCCTTGGGGACCAGAGTGTTCAGCACCGTCTGGACGTCCTCCACCAGCCGGTCGTAGCCCAGCAGGTTGGAGGCCAGGTGGCCCACGGGCCTGCCCAGGTCGGTTTGTATCAGGTTGATCAGCTTGGTGGCCGCAGGGGTGAACCGTTTGATATTCAGCTCGAAATCCACGAAGACCGTGCCCACCCCGGTCCCGGCCAGCAGGTTGTTGATGTCGTTGTTGGCCCTGGAGAGATCCGACACCTTCTGCTGCAGCTCGGCGTTGACCGTGGCTAACTCCTCGTTGAGCGACTGCATTTCCTCCTTTGAGGTCTCCAGTTCCTCGTTGGTGGATTGCAGCTCCTCGTTGACCGACTGCAGTTCCTCGTTAGAGGACTTGAGCTCCTCGTTGGAGGTGGCGAGCTCCTCGTTGGTGGCCTGCAGGTATTCTTCCTTGGCCCGCATCTCCTGCCTCAGGGCCGCGATGCGCTCATCGACGCTGGCATGGGGGTCTTCCGCAACCACGGCCGGTATTTCGGCGGCGGCCGCTTCGGAGCGCTCCTTCTCGTGCGCGGAGGCTTCCTCGAATATGACCAGAAACAGCCTGGGATCCGCCGACGCCTCGGCACCTGCCGTCACCGGCCGGACGGTTATATTCACCGTGGTAAATCCGCCGTTGGTCCTGACCTTGAGCCCTTTTTGGTGCATCGGCTGTTTCTGGGCCGCAGCCTTGTGCAAGGCCGTTATCATATCACGCCGCAGGCCCTCGCGCGCCATCCTCAGGATGTTCATGGAGGCCTCTCCGGCAGTCGGCTCCAGGTACTGGCCGGTGCGGCCATGGATGTAAAGGATGTCGCCGCCGGCGTTGACCAGAGCCCCCGCCGGGGCGTATTCCCGCAAGAGCACACGTTCGGCGATCTCGCGCAGCGGAAGTTTGCCTTGAGCGGGAGTCTTCCAGGGATGCGCTGGCGCCGCCTCGCCTTCCGCCGCTGCTTGAAGAGACCTATCAAAGGGTGGTCGATAGGCCTCGACGGGGCCTTCCTTGCGCCGATACAGCTTCGATTTGCGATCGATCACGGCAAAAAGCTGTTCCAAGTCCCCTACCGTCTCCGAGGTGCCCAGGAAAAGCACGCCTTGCGGGTTCAACGCGTAGTGAAACAGCGTAATGAGTCTTTTCTGCAGCTCGCCCTCCAGATAGATCAGCAGGTTGCGGCAACTGATCAGATCAAGCCTTGAAAACGGCGGGTCCTTGATCAGGTCCTGCTCGGAGAAGACCAGCATGTCCCGGATGGTCTTGTTGATGCGGTAAGAGCCCCCGTCGGCCTCCTTGGCAAAAAACCACGCCAGCCGCTCCGGCGAGACATCGGCGGCGATGCTGGCCGGATAAATCCCGCTGCGCGCCTGGTCGACGGCATAGCGGTCGATGTCGGTCGCAAAAATCTGGACCTTGAAGGCCACCTTCAGGATGTCGATCTGCTCCTGGAGCAGGATGGCAATGGAATAGGCCTCCTCTCCGGTGGAACAGCCCGGCACCCAGACCCGGATCGGTTCGCGCACGGTCTGTTCCTGCGAGGACCTCTCGGCGAACAGGGCCGGGACGACCCGTTCCTGAAATGCCTTCCATGCATCCATGTCGCGGAAGAACCCGGTGACCCCGATCAGAAGCTCCCGAAAGAGAGCCTCCACCTCGGCTGAGTTGTGCTGCATGTAGCGGACGTATTCCTCCAGCCGCTCGATCTGATGGACCGCCATGCGCCGCTCGATGCGCCGGTTGATGGTGTTGCGCTTGTACTGGGAAAAATCGTGGTCGGTATGGGTCCTGAGCAGGATGAGGATCTTATCGAGCGCATCTTCCGCCGTAATGGCCGGGGAGGGCGGAGAGAGCGGGGCACGGGGGAGTTTCCCGAACGCGTGCGCCGCGTAGGCCATGAGCTGGGCCGGCATTTTGGCCGGGTGCAGCACAAAATCCACCAGCCCGGTTGCAATGGCGCTCCTCGGCATGCCGTCGTACTCGGTGGACTCCGGGCTCTGGGCCATCACCATGCCGCCCTCCCCCTTGACGGCCCGAAGCCCCAGGGTGCCGTCGCAGCCGGTGCCGGAGAGCACGATGCAAATGGCCCGCTCGCGCTGGTCCTTTGCCAGGGATCTGAAGAAATAATCGATGGGCAGCCGCTGGCCGTGCCGCTCGGTCGGCTCCAGCAGCTGCAGCGTGCCGTTTAAGATGGCCATGTCGCGGTTGGGCGGAATGATGTAGGCACAGTCGGGGGCGACCTTCATCCCGTCGACGACCTCAAAGACTTTCATTCGGGTATAGCGCTTGATCAGGTCGGACAGGATGCTCTTGTGATCCGGGGACAGGTGCTGAACCAGGACAAAGGCCATGCCGGTTGAAGTATCTCCGGGGATGGCCGAAAAAAGGGCCTCGATCGCCGAAAGCCCCCCGGCTGACGCGCCGATGCCTACGATGGGAAAACGATTATCCGCCGCAGCGGCTGGTTCCGGTTGGGCGCCAGGCTGGGCATCCACCGGCTCTGGGGGGGGACTCTGCTGCAGGATTGGGCTTTTCCACTGTACCGGTTTTTTTCTTTCTAGGCATGTCGATTATCCCCCTGGGTAGACCTGAAATCTTGTTAAGGGAGGCGGTTTCGTTTCTCCCCTTGAAACGATCCCAGACGATTTAGTTCAAGGCCGTAATAAGACATTCCAAAGAATCCGGCTGAGGGAATCGGGGACCGGTCAAGGCGAAAGGGCTTGGATGGAGGATTCTTTCTGCCGAACATACCCTTAATCAACTCCCCTGTCGGCAACAATTGGCCGGGTTCGGCCTCTCGGGGCAACTAACATAACCTATTGCCAAATATAGTCAGCCACAAGGGCAAAAAAAAAGGCAATACTCAAGTAGGCGGAGGCTGAGGGGAGTTAGGTCTTCCATGGCCGATTGAGCTAACATGATCAAGGCCATGGGAAAATGGGGTAAATAATGTATTTGTGCGCCTGGGGCTCCTATGCTGGCTACCGGACCATGCTGAATGGCTTTGCGTGCTTTAGTTGATTATGCTAAATGAAGATACGTTCAGTTCCCGGTTCTATAATTCCGCTTCGAT
>JBLMXM010000306.1:0-3984 GCA_050257775.1 Hyphomicrobiales bacterium | reverse complement strand
AATGAAAATCGACGCCGTCGTCGAGCGCAGTGAGCTGCTCGACGCCGACCAAAACCTCACCTGCGCCGAAGGTGATGAGCTGGAGCTTTATGTGACCGCAGTGGGCGAAAACGAAATCCGCCTCTCGCGGGCTCTCTCCGGAATCGGCGGGGCCCAGATCCTGCGTGAAGCCTGCCAGAAATCGACTCCGGTGGAGGGCAAGGTCAAGGAGACCTGCAAGGGCGGCTTCCAGGTCGAGGTCATGCAGCGCCGCGCCTTCTGCCCATTGAGCCAGATCGACTTGAACCCCGTGGAGGACCCATCTGCGCACGTGGGCGCGACCTACCAGTTTCTGATCACTCGCTTTGAAGACAAAGGCCGCAACATCGTGGTGTCGCGGCGCGCCCTTCTCAGCCGGGAGCTTGAAGCCTCCCGCAAACAATTCCTAGCCGCGCTGAACCCGGGAGAAGTGCTGGACGGCCGGGTCACCCGCATCATGCCCTTCGGCGCTTTCGTGCAGCTGTCACCGGGAGTGGAGGGCATGGTCCACGTCTCCGAGATCAGTTGGTCCAAGACGGCGCAGCCGGCCGACGTCCTGAAACCGGGGGACCGCCTGCGGGTCAAGGTGCTCGGCATCGAGTCTGCAGAAGGAAAAGGCCAGCCGCGCATCGGCCTGTCCATCAAGCAGTTGGAGGCGGATCCCTGGCTCAGCGCGGAAGACAAGTGCAAAGAAGGGGACGTTGTTCGCGGCAAGGTCACCCGCTGCATGAACTTTGGGGCCTTCGTCGAGATTGCTCCGGGCATCGAGGGAATGGTCCACATCAGCGAGATGAGCTACACCCGGCGGGTGCACAAGACGGAGGATATCGTCAAACCCGGAGATATCGTCACGGTGGTCGTCAAGGCCGTGGACCTGGAAAAAAAGCGCATCTCCCTCAGCCTGAGGGATGCCGAAGGCGATCCCTGGGCCGAGGTCCTGGACCGCTTCCCGGTGGGCCAGCGCGTAGAGGGCGTTCTCGAGAAAAAAGAAAAGTTCGGTTACTTCGTGCGTCTGGCCCCCGGCATCACCGGACTGGTCCCGCTGGGGAGCATCCGCCGCTCTTCGGCCGCCGTCGCCTTGGAGAAGCTCAGGGAGGGCGACACGCTTGGCGTGGCTGTCGAGGAGGTCAACGTACAGCGGCGCCGGATTTCGCTCGCCCCGGCCAGCGAGGGCGACGAGGCCGACTGGCAGCGGTTCAGCTCCAGCAGCAGGGGTTCGTCTCTGGGTGCGCTGGCCGAAAAGCTTCAAAGCGCATTGTCCTCACAAAAAAAGCCGCGGCGCTGATCCATCTTCCCTTGGACCTGGTATTGCGATGGCTGGACTCCGCATGCCTGCCCTTGTCCGCCAGCGACGCCGGCCATGGGTAACCGACCCCGCGGCGGTACAGTTCGCAGCGGCGATCGTTCGATAGCTTCGGGTTCTTGCAATAGAAAGCTTGGCATTTGCTGTGGAACCGATCGGGCTTAGGCTCGTATAACGCCCCGCCGCTGATTGCAAACCCATTGGCGCTGAGGGCCACGGCCGCCTTCCCGTCTTTGCCGTAATCACAATTGAATTTCAGCGATCCATGGTTACAGTCTGTCAGCATCTCAATCCATGGGGAGGAAAAACTTTATGCGAGCGGTGCTCAAATGGACGGCCATTGTCGTCGTCGCCCTGGTGGTTGTGGTGATCGGCGCCCTGCTGATCATCCCCGGCTTCATCGACGTCAACAAGTACAAGCCCGAATTGGAAAAGTATGTCTCCGATGCGACCGGCCGGCCGCTCAGCGTCGGCGGCGATGTCAGCCTGAGTCTGTTTCCGTGGGCGGGAGTGTCGTTTTCCAACCTGAGACTCGGCAACATTCCGGCGTTCACGGAAAAGGATTTCCTGACGGTGAAGTCTTTCGACGTCCGCGTCAAGCTTCTGCCCCTGCTGTTCAAACAGGTGGAGGTCGACCGCCTGGTGGTGCAGGAGCCCCGGGTCTTCCTGGTCACGAACACGGACGGCCGCGTCAGCTGGGACTTCGGCACCAAGCCCGCAGAGGCCAAGCCGCCGGCCAAGACCGAGGCAGCCCCCGCTCAAGGAGGAGTGCCCATCCAATCCCTCAAGGTCGGGGAACTGAGCATCCAGAACGGGCAGTTGATGCTCATCGACCACCGGAAGGGATCGCAGCAGGAGATTTCCAAATTGAACCTGACGCTGCAGGATGTGTCCCTGGAGCGGCCGGTGCGGTTTTCGTTCTCGGCCGCAGTTAACCAGAAGCCGGTTTCCGCGGAAGGACGCTTCGGGCCGGCTGGGCAAAACCTCGCCAAAGGCGCCGTTCCGTTGGAGGTCAAGGTGGATGCCTTCAGCCAGCTGAAACTGCAGATCAAGGGCACGGTGGAGAACCTGCTCGGCGCACCACTGGCGAACCTCACGGTCGAGGCAGCCGAGTTCTCGCCGCGGAAAGTCCTGGCTGATATCGGCCAGTCCCTGCCCGCCACCTCCGACCCGAAAGTGCTGGATCGGCTGGCGCTCAAAGCCGCCGTCAAGGCCGACGCCAAGGCCGTGGCGGTGTCCGACGGCAGCCTCAGCCTCGACGATTCCCGGCTGAACTTCACTGTAAAAGCCACCGAGTTCGCCAAGCCCAATGTCGCCTTCGACCTCAATTTAGACCAGATCAACATCGACCGGTACCTGCCGCCCAAGGCCCAGAAGCCAGAGGGCGGCGCCAGCCCCTCGCCCAGCGGTCCATCGGCCCAGGCGGCTCCCCAAAAAATCGATTACACGCCGTTGCGGCAGTTGGTGATGAACGGCACGGTCAAGATCGGCCAGCTCACCGTGGCCAATGCCAAGGTCGAGGACGTGAATCTGAAGGTCTCGGCGAAGGACGGCCTTATTTCCATCGACCCGCTTTCCCTGAAGCTCTACCAGGGGACGGCCGCCGGCAAGACCGCGGTAAATGTCAAAGGCGACAGCCCGGTGACGAACGTTCAGCTCGATCTGGACAAGGTGCAGGTGAATCCCCTGCTTAAGGACGTTGCCAACAAGGACATTCTCGAAGGCAGCACCAAGGCCCAGGTGGCACTGTCCATGACGGGCGACGATCCGGCTCGCATCAAGCAGACCCTGGACGGCAAGGGCAGCCTCACCTTTACCGACGGCGCCATCATCGGCGTCGATTTTCCCGACATGGTTCGCAACGTCAAGGCCACACTGGGGGGTGAGGTCAAGTCCGGCCCCAAACCACGCACGGATTTTGCCGAGTTTCTTGCCCCGTTCACGATTGAAAACGGCGTGGTGCGCACCTCCGAGACGTCCCTCAAATCGCCGCTGCTGCGGCTGCTGGCGGCCGGCAAGGCCGACCTGGTGAAAGAAACCCTGGATTTCAAGGTAGACACAAAGCTGGTCGGCACGATCAAGGGCCAAGGCGACGAAAAGGAGCGCTCCGGCCTGGAAGTGCCGATCATCGTATCGGGCAGCTTCGCCAACCCAAGCTTCCGGCCGGATCTGGAGGCAATCGGCAAGAACCAGCTCAAGAAAGCCCTCAGCGCACCGGAGGCGGGCTCACTGCCGACCAAGGAAAAAGCGCGCGACCTCATCAAGGGCCTATTGCCTCAGAAGAAATAACAAGAATCTATCTTAAAAATGCATCTGACACCCGATGGCGGCGTTGCAGGCCTCTCGAAATGCTCACAACCTGCCGTGTGTGCTGCGCTTTCGAATCGACCTGCGCCTTGCCCCCGGGCGTGATCTGCTATTTTTGAGATGGCTTCAAGTCATCCCCGGAATTCATTCTACGGTCGGTAGCTGGGTTGCGGGCCTACCGCAAATCAGGCAGCTTGTCTGGCAAGAATCAGCGCGCCAGCCAGGAGGTTTGTCGTGAGGAAAGCGAAAACGCCGAAATCTTCCCCTACTCCAAAAAACGATTATGAGCCGACGCGAACCGGCTTGAGCTCTGATACGCTCGCCCGGGCATTCCGGAATAACCTCTATTACGCCCA
>JBLMXM010000305.1:0-9741 GCA_050257775.1 Hyphomicrobiales bacterium | reverse complement strand
TCAAAAAGACCGCCCTATCGCCCCCGGGCGAGCTGCGAGATGATCCCGTAGGAGCTGAAAAAATGACGGCCCGGATGTCGGACAGCCGAAAGCAGAACCTCGCCGCAGCCGCAGGCCTTGCCCAGTCCAGCTTCGCCTGCCCGCTCTGCGGTCAGGCCCGGCCTTTCTCCAAAGAGGCGTTCGAGTCGGCTAATGTCAACGCCCAGGCCGTCATTTTTTCAGCTCCTACGGGATCATCTCGCAGCTCGCCCGGGGGCGATAGGGCGGTCTTTTTGAATCAATTGGGAAGCCGGGAGGATCTGGCCTGGATCAAACGGCGCATCATCCTGCGCTGTACCGACATCATCCGTGTCCTTTCCAATTGAGGAAGCGGGCTAGCACTCAAGAGAGGTGACCTCATGGCTGTCGCTGACATGGCCACACAGACCCTGGTAAAAGCCAAGCAATACACCAGCACGGTTTTCTTGAAGCTGACGCGGGGGCTCACCCAGACCGAATTCATGCGACGCAGCCGAAAGATCGCCCTGGTCTGCCTGGCGGTCTGGCTGGCCGGTAATGCCGTAGGATATATCATCTACCGGGTAACGGAAGACCAAACCCGGGAAGAGTTCTATCGTATCGGGACGACCGCGACGCGCAACCTGTCCCAGGAGGGCAGCCCACTGGTGCTGGAAAAGGACGTTCTGATGCTGAATTTGGCGACGCGCGCCTTGGAGAAAAACGAAGCCGTCGCCTTTGCCGTCGTCCTGGATCACCAAGGCCAGATCCTGGCCCGCACCGGGCCCGAGGAGCTGGTTCGGCAGGTGAAGCCGCTTCTGGAAAAGCCGTTGATCGGAACGCTTAACGGGGTCGGCTTTTCAGACCTCGTTACCTCAGGCGGCAAGGAATTCATTTTGTTCTCCCAGCCCATCACATACTCGAAGGTCGACATCGGGAAGGCCATTGTAGCCTTGTGGGCCCAGAACCTGCAGCAGTCGTCGGAGCGTGCCAAATCCATCTTCGGATCCGGTATTGTTGCGATCACCCTTCTGATGGTCGCCTTCTTGTTGTGGTTTGACCGGAACCAGAAGAAAAAGTCCCTGGAGCGAATCCAACGCATGAAAAGCGAAGATACCATCGGGCCCTACCACCTGATATCGAAGGTCGCGCAAGGCGGCATGGCGGAGTTATACCTCGCCGATTGCCTGCGTGAGGACGGGTTCAGGCGCCGGGTTGCGGTCAAACGAATCCTTCCCCATTTCACCTCCAACGAGGACTTCATCCAGATGTTCATCCGCGAGGCTCGGCTGGCCGCCCTGCTGCAGCACCCCAACATCGTGCAGGTATTCGACTACGGCAAGGTGGAGGACATTTCATTTATCGCAATGGAATACATCGACGGCAAGAACCTGGGGCAGGTCATTGCTGAGATGAAGACGGGGCTGCCCATCGAGCCAGCCGTATTTGTTTTCGCCGAGATCTGCAAGGGGCTGGAGTACTCGCACTCCAAGGTGGATGACCAGACCGGGGAGCCTCTGAAGCTCGTGCACCGCGATATCAGCCCCCAGAATATCCTGGTCTCCTACCAAGGTGAGGTCAAAATCAGCGATTTTGGGATCTCCAAGGCCAAGACCGAGCCCAACCTCACGCAGACCGGCAAGCTCAAGGGCAAGCTGATGTACCTCGCGCCGGAGCAACTCACCGGAGAAAACGTCGATCACCGCCTGGATCTTTATGCGCTGGGGCTCGTCTTCTATCAAACCCTCACGGGGAATTTCGCCTACCAGTTCGATAGCGAAGTCGAGGCGATTAAAAACATCCCGACGATCACGATCGAGCCGTTAAAAAGCCGCAAGGCCGACGTGCCGGAGAGGCTGGATCGTATCGTGATGAAGTGCCTCGAAAAAAACGTGGCCACCCGCTACCAGAGCGCGGCCGCCATCCTGGCCGACCTGACCGCCTTCAAGCGGGAACAGCAGATCACCTTCGATTCCGCCGACCTGGCTGCGCTGTTGAAGGACAAATTCAAGCCGGGCGGCCGCGCCTGAAACGTGGTCACCAGTCGGTTTAACACCTGCTGAGGGGAGAGCCTCTAACCCTTTTTCCTCCGAGTGCGTTCAACAGTCCGATCGATCAGCACGTAGAACACGGGCACAAAGGGAATGGCGATCAGAGTCGAGGCCAGCATGCCGCCAAATACGACCGTCCCAATGGCACGCTGACTGGCGGATCCAGCTCCGAAGGCGACCAAAAGCGGGACCACGCCCGCGATAAAGGCGAGCGAGGTCATCACAATCGGGCGAAACCTGCGGCGGGTCGCTTCTACCGCTGATTCGGATATGGACATACCACCCTGGTGCAGTTCGCGTGCGAATTCAACGACCAGAATGGCATTCTTGCTCGCCAAAGCGATCATCAGCACCAGTCCCACCTGCGTGTACAGGTCGTTCTCGTAGCCGCGGACCAGAAGCGAAGCCAGCACACCGACCAGGGCGATGGGCACCACCAGGATGATCGCACCGGGGTATGCCCAGCTCTCATACAAGGCGGCCAGCACCAGGTAGACCAGGGCGATGGAAAGCGCATAAATGAAATAAGCCTGGTGCCCGGCCTTGCTTTCCTGGTAGCTCGTGGACGTCCATTCGTAGGCCATGCCGTGCGGCAACGTGCCATGAGCCAACTGCTGCATGAGGGACAAGGCCTGACCGGAACTGAATCCGGTGGCCGCCGAACCGAACAGCGCCGCGGCCGGATACAGGTTGTAGCGAGTCACCAACTCTGGCCCCAGAACCCGCCGGACATCGAGCAACGTGCCCAGGGGTACCATTTCACCAGCTTGGTTGCGAACGCGCAAATTCTTGATATCCTGAGGATCCCGGCGATAGGGGCTGCCGGCCTGGATGTACACCTGAAACACCTGGTTGTATCGGTTGAACAAATTGACGAACGATGAGCCCAGGTAGCCCTGAAGGGTGCTGAACACATTTCCCATGGGAACCTGCAGGGACTCGGCTTTGGTCCGATCGATGTCCAGGTATAACTGCGGGCTGTTGACGCTGAACGTGCTGACCAGGCCGCGCAGGTCAGGTTGAGCATTTCCCTCCCGGATGATCTCCGCGGCGGCCTGTTGGAGTTCATTGAGGCCGAGGCTGGCCCGGTCCTCTATCATCATCTGAAAGCCGCCGGTCTGGCCCAGCCCCCGGATCGGCGGCGGTATGACGACAATCGCCTGAGCCTCCTGCAGATTCGCCAGCTCCCGGTAAATGCGGGCAACAATCTTGTCCTGGGTCAAATTGCTTCCCCGTTCTTGCCAGTCTTTAAAGATGATGAATGTGGAGGAGATCGAAACGACATTGGCCCCGTCCAGAAGGGAATATCCACCGATGGTGACCCAGTGGGCCACCCCCGGGGTCTTTCTCAGGATGGCGTCGATTCGGTCGGCGACCTCCTGCGAGCGGGGCTGGGATGCGCCCGGCGGCAGCCGCGACAGCAGGATGGCATACCCCTGGTCTTCGGTCGGCAGAAATCCCGTGGGCTGGCGCGCGAAACCCCATACGCTCGCACCGATAACAATCGCAAAGAGCACGAACATCCAGCCAGCCCGTTTCACCATCCAGGCCACGATGGCCACGTAGAAATCGGTTAGGGCCTGGAAGGCCCTGTTGAAGACTCGGAAAAACCGGTTGGGATGCCTGCCCGTGGGGGGCTTCAGCCACAGGGCGCACTGAACCGGTTTCAACGTCAGCGCGTTGACCGCACTGATGACGGCGGTGGAAGCAATTACGAGTGCAAACTGGCGGAAGATCTGTCCGACGACGCCCGGAAGAAAGGCTGCCGGCAGAAAAACGGCAACCAGGGCCAGGGTGATCCCCATCACCGGTCCGGTTAATTCCTGCATCGCTTTCAGGGTCGCTTCCCTGGGCGGCAGCCCTTTCTCGATGTAATACGAGCTGTTTTCCACGATGATGATGGCGTCGTCCACCACGATTCCGATGGCCAGGACCAGTGCGAACAAGGTCATCAGGTTGATGGTGAAACCGAGCGCGGCCATGGCGATGAACGCTCCGATCAGGGTGACCGGGACCGTCGTGAGCGGGACCAGTATGCCGCGGATATTTTGCAGGAAAAGAAATATGACCACCAGCACCAGCACACCGGCAATGAACAGGGTCTCGTATACCTTGGACACCGCCTCCCGGACAAAGGTAGTCGTGTCGAACCGGATGGCGTATTTCAGCCCCTCCGGAAATTGCTGGCTCATCTCGGCTATGGCATGATGGATGCGGTCAGAGAGATCAATGGCGTTGGCGTCGGGCAGAGCGAATATCACGATCTGAGCGGATTTATGGCCGCTCATTCTGGCGAAGTTGCTGTAGCTTTGCTGGCCCAGCTGAACCTGGGCGATGTCGCCGAGGCGGACAATCTGCGGCGCCTCTCCTCCGACCGACTTGACAACGATGTCCTTGAACTGGCCGGAGCGGGACAACCGGCCGAGAGCATTGATGGTGAACTGGAAAGGTTGATCGGCCGGCGCCGGTGGAGCACCGAGCTGCCCGGCGGTGACCTGAAGGTTCTGTCCGCGGATGGCGGCCAGGACGTCGTTGGTCGTCAGCCCGTAGGCTTCCAGCTTATGAGGGTCCAGCCAGACCCTCATGCTGTAAGGCCCGGCGCCGAATACCCTTACCTGGCCGATGCCTGGGATCCGGCCCAGCGGGTATTGCAGGTTGATGGCCGCATAATTGGACAGGAAGATATCGTCAAACCGGTTATCTTCGGAGTAAAGGCTGATTACCAGCAGGATGTTCGGCGACACCTTGCGGATGGTGACCCCCTGCTCGGTCGCTCCGCCCGGAAGCTGGGGCAATGCGCCGTTGACCAGATTCTGCACCGACGCCATGGCGGCATCGAGGTCTGTCCCGATATCGAAAGTGATGGTCAGGTTATACGAACCATCACTGCCGCTGGTGGAGGACATGTAGATCGAGTTCTCGACCCCGTTCACAGCCTCTTCGATCGGTATGCCGATGGTTTTCGCGACGACGTCGGCGTTCGCCCCGGGATAGCGCGTGCTCACCTGGATGGTCGGCGGAACGACGTTGGGATACTGCGCCACGGGCAGCCGCAAGATGCACACCAGCCCGATAAGGATCGTAACCAGGGCGATGACATTCGCGAAGATCGGATGGTCGATGAAAAAACGGGAGATCATTCATTCACCTTCGACCGCCTCGGGGGTCACCTGTCGGCCGGGGATGCCGCGCAAAAGACCCTTGACAATCACCCGCTCGGTGCCGTTGAGGCCGCTGTGGATGGCATACCGGTCGCCGTGCGAAGCTCCCGTTATCACGTTGCGGCGTTCCACCGTATTCTTCTCGTTTACCACCAGCACATAGGATCCTTCCTGATCAAAACCGACGGCGACCTTGGGCACAAGAATGGCGGATTTTTCCTTCCCGACGGGGACCCGCACCCGGGCATATTGTCCCGGGAGCAATTTTCCGTCCGCGTTGGGGACGACGGCGCGCATCAACAGGGTTCCCGTTGTCGAGCTGACGCTGGGCGAGGCGAAATCGAGGTATCCCTCGTGCGGGTACCCGTCCTCATCGGCCAGTCCGATGTAAACCGGGTGTTTGGTATCGCTCTCCTTCCCGTGGAGAAGCGCGGACACTCCGGCCAATGCCGAAATTTCCGTTTCGCTGACATTGAAATAGACGTAAAGCGGGTCGACCTGCGTGATCTGAGCCAGAACGGATGCCGCCGCGGCCCCAGCAGCAGAAGGCGGGGATGTAGCGCTTCCGGGGCCCACCAGATTGCCGGGGTCGACCAGCCTGCGATCGATCCGCCCGTCGAAGGGAGCAGTTATCGACGTGTATCCCAAGTTGAGTTCTGCCAGGTCGCGTTGAGCTTCCGCCGCCATGAGATCGGCCTGGGCCGAGTCCAACTGGAAGCGCCAACTTTCGACTTCGGTCTGCGCGGCGGCTCTCTGCTTGTAGAGATCGGTGTTGCGTGCCAGTTCGATTCGGGCATGCTCGATACGGGCTTTCTGTGCCTGGACATTGCCTTCCGCCTGCTTGAGCATGGCCCTGTAAGTGTCTTGCTGGATCTGGAACAGCAACTGCCCTTTTCGCACGATCTCGCCGTCACCAAAAAAAACCTTCTGCAGGTAGCCCTCGACCCGGGCAACGAGCTGGACGGAGTTGACCGCCTGGGTCTTGCCGGTCGCCTCGAGGGAGTCGGTCACCGCCTGCCGGACGGGCAGGCTCACGGTCACCTTCGGCGGAGGCGGCGGTGCCGGAGTGCTCTGGCTTTCGCACCCGGCCATGCCCAAAAGCGCCATCAAACATAACCCTCGAGCTAGATGCCCGAATCGATGTGGAAAGCCATTCATTGATGTTCACCCCTCGATATTTGACGCATGTACCGCTTGCGCTGCCACCGGAGCTAAGCTCAGCGTTGCAGCACGGAGATGCTTCTGTCTTTTCGGCCCATGGATGAAAGCCCGGATTTCAGGCAACGCCTTCCCATAGTCATGCCCCTGTCACTAAAACGATCTTGCCGCGCTTGTGGGCTTTGCCCGCCAGCATCTCATGTGCCAGACGTGCGTCAGCGAGCGGCAGCACCTCGCCGACGTTCGTCTTGATCTGGCCTGAATCCAGCAGATCGGCAACCCGGTTCAGACCTTCGGATGTGATCGCGACGAGAAAGAACACGCCCCGGATACTGTTGCGCGCGGCCTTGTCCGGGTCCGGCGCGGCCACCGAGGAGACGAGAACACCGCCCGGCTTGAGAACTTCGAATGATCGCTCGAGCGTCTCGCCGCCGATCGTATCGATGACGACGTCGACATCCTTCAGGTGTTTCTCGAAACGAGTGCCTGGCAAATCAACGACTTGATCGGCCCGAAGGGACCTGACGTAATCCACATCGCGTGTGAACGCGGTGGCGACGACTTCGGCTCCAACTCGCTTGGCAAGCTGGACCGCATAGGCTCCGACATTGCCGGCGGCGCCATGCACGAGCACCCGTTTCGTGCCATCCACCTGTCCATGATCGAACAGCATCTGCCAAGCCGTGCTCGCCACGACCGGCACAGAGGCCGCCTCGACGTAGGTCAACCGCACCGGCTTTGGCGCGATCATGGCAGCGTCTGCCACAGCGCACTCGGAATAGGCGCCGGTGAACCGGGGATTGGTCACACCGAAGACGTGGTCGCCGGATTGGAAGCCGGTGACACCCGGGCCGACGTCTTCGACGACCCCCGAAAGATCGGATCCCAAAATCAACGGCAACGGCTGAGGGAGCGCGCTCCGGCCGGCCCTTACCCAGGCATCCCAAGGGCCGACACCGGCTGCTTTGACTCGCACCGTCACCTGCCCCTCTCCGGGCAAAGGCCGGGACAACTCCTCACAGGTGATCACTTCAGGCCCTCCGAACCGGTGGATGCGCACCGCTTTCACCGGCCGCGCCGGTGCATGCTCATTCTCCACAGGATATGCGAGCATGACCATGCCTCCGTCATTGGTCGTACATGGCGAGCTGCGCTCCTGTCGGCGCGACGAACACCGCCAACAGTCGCCCCGCCTGGGTCCGGCTGCGATTCAGCGTGAGGGTGTGTTCGGATCCGGGCGGTTCCATCCAGGTTTGCCCGGCACGATATTCGACGACTTCACCGCCGTCGAGCTGGGAGCGGAGAATACCGTCGGGCACGTAGGCGAAGACTGTCCCGGGATGATGGTGGCTGGCTGCCGTAGCCCCGGGTGCGAACTTCACCACCACCGCTGTCAGGCTGCGCCCGGAATCGTCTGGGAGCGTTTGCGGGGCGACCGGAATGTGCTCCACACCGTTCGGCTGATCGACAGTTTGCGCATAGGCTACCAGCCCGAAATAAAAAGCAAAAGCGAAAAGGAACACCTTGGCCATATGGGCACGAGAGTTGATGGGATCGAACTTCATCGGCTTCTCCAAGCTTGTGATGGATGGTGGGTCTCTTGGGATGCATCCGGCTGGCGATTGCCCGTCGGAAATCGCTGTAACCGGGATAAATACTAAAAACTAGGGATGGATACCAGGGAAGACAATAGGGTGGATAATGAATTTCATGCTGCGAATCAGTTTGAATTATTGACGATCTGGGTGCCTCTCTGAGCCTCTTTCAATTGCTGCTGGGAAGCGACGGCGTTTTGCTCGGCCTGCCTCAGTTGATCGGCTGCATCCTGGACCTTCGCCTCGGACTCCAAGATGGCATTCCTGGCCTGCCTCAGCTGGTATTTGTGTGCTGTGCGCATGTACTGGTTATTGTCGTGCGTGTCAATATACTGCTGGGAATCCCGGATGATGCGCTCGGCCTCCTGCTTGACCTGTTGCGCATGCTTCTGCGCCTGTTCCAACTGCTGCGAAGCTTGCCGGGCCTGCTGCTCGGCCTGCTGGATCTCCCAACTCCCGATCGACTGCGGTTTTTGCGATCCCGGCTGGGCCCTGGACGGTTGCTCGGGCGGGTTGTTCATCACATCGTCCGGCACAACTCCCGGAGGAGGTGGAGTTTCGGTGATGTGCACCACGTGATTCTGGTCCGTCCATGTGTATATGCTCCCCGCCCACAGGTCGGTACCGCACTGGAAGGCGCAGGCCGCAAGAAAAAGAATCGTCATTCGGATCATGCGCATTCTCCGTTGCTCCTTTTCCCCTCGCCTTCTCACTGCCCTGGCGAAGGCGGCTCCGGCACCACCTGCATCCAACCGCCCGGGCATTCTTTGACGTACGGATAGTAGCCAGATGGATCCTGGCAATAATACCAGTAACTGGATTCATTGGAAGGCGGGCTGGGCTGAGCATAGGTGGGAGGGGCCTGCTCGATAACGGCGGGTGGTGCCGGATAGTACGAGTAGTACGGATAGTACGTATAGTATGGATAATACCGATAGGCGGGAGGACCCCACCACCCCGGTCCCCATCCGCCCCATCCTGGGCCTATCCAGATGCGTGCTCTATACGAGTTCCCATACCCGTGCCATCCTCCCCGCCCATGCCAACCTCCCTGGCCGTGCCAGCCGCCCTGGCCCTGCCAGTTCCCGTGGCCCATTGAACCTCCTTGGCCCTGCCAGCCGCCAGACCTGTGCCAGGTCCCGTGTCCCATGGAGGAACCTCCCTGCCCGTGCCAACCGCCAGACCCCTGCCTGGTTCCAGACCCAAAAGAAGGTCCCGGGCCAGCAGTGTAACCCGGCAATGCGCATAGAAACAGCGACAGAGAGACCATAATCATGGGAATTCTATTTTTCATGGCAAATAAGCCTACTTGTGATTGTCTGTGCACTCTCGGCGTGGCGGGCACCCAGCTCCGCCTGAGCCCTAAATGAGATGGCATATCTATTTACCCATATAATAATTAGTCGAATGGATCCGGAAAAGGTTTACCAGAGTGGCGAGGAAATATTCAGGAAATACCGGGAAACGCGCGGGTTTAGAAACAAGTCTAGTCAACCGACAGGCACACCATCGCCAAGTCGTCGCTTTGCGGATGACCGGCGGTGTGCAGGGCCACCGCGCCGTTGATTGCGGACAGAATCCTATCCGGGCGATTTCCGCCCGATGCCAGAACCTGCTTCAACCGCTCCGTGCCGAACATCTTCCCGTCTTTGTCCATGGCCTCGGTCACACCGTCGGTATACAACAGGACGCTGTCCCCGGATTTCAACATGTACTGGGTCTCGCCGTACTGATGGTCGTCAAAGATCCCCAAGGGGATACTGGTGTTGACGCTTAAGG
>JBLMXM010000304.1:0-3338 GCA_050257775.1 Hyphomicrobiales bacterium | reverse complement strand
ATAAGGGATCTCCGTGCCCTTGCGCACCTGCCGGTGGTGGGCTTTCGCAGCAAGCTCGATGGCATCGTAAAGCCTCGCGCTGTATGTCTTGGCGGTCTGCGGCATGCGGTCCAAGCCCCCTGCAGATAAAATGGAGCCGACTCCCGATAAGCCGTTGATGCATATCCAGCCGAAATCCTGCCTCTGCGTATCGCCCTCCGTCGGCAGCCTTTGAAGCCAGGGCCCGTATCGGAGGGCTGGAAGATACCCCTCCATGGTTATCACCTAAAAAGAAAAATCAACTCCCTGTAATTTTTCATATACTCTTACCCTGCTCGCTGAAGGTGATTCAATGATTTTTGTTGACTTTATTAAATGGGGTAGATTAAAGGCATCTTGTATAATGTATACAATCCTCCGGCGCGCCTGGTCGGCGGCCACCGCCACCCGGAATCGAGGAGCTTGGTGGTAAACCGCATTGACGTTCGCGCCCTGCATCAAGACGTCGCAGGGAAGCTACGCGAGATGATCCGCAAAGGCATTCTCGTCCGGGGTCAGCGGATCGTCGAGGCGGAAATTTGCGAGCAGATCGGCGTGAGCCGCACTCCTCTTCGGGAAGCCCTCCGGGTGTTGGAATCGGAGGGTTTGGTGGAGCTTTTTCCCCACAAGGGTGTGCACATCCGGCAGCCCTCGATGCACGAAATTCAAGAGATGTTCGATGTCATGGGCGTACTGGAGGGGACCTGCGCCCGGATGGCCGCCCTAAGAATGACGTCCGCTGGCTGGCGGAAGATCGAGCACCTGCATCAGAAGCTTGAAACCCACTACGCCGAAGGCGACCGGGAAAAATACCTGGCCGTCAACAACGTGTTGCACGCCTTGATCCAGGAGTTGGCCGGCAACCGGGTTTTGGACGACATCGTGCGACGATTGCGGGAAAAGGTCGCACTTTACCGCCACCAGCAGATTTACGAGAATGATCGTTTCGATGAGTCCATCCGCGAGCATCGTAAGATCCGCGATGCGCTGCGCCGTCGCAACCCCGATGCCGCCGAAAAGCAGATGAAACGCCATCTGAACCGGCAGTGCAAAGCTCTGATGCATCTTTATGAAAAATGAGCGGTGCTTCTTCACCCTGAACTCCCCTATGGGGGCCCCCTTAGCCAAAGGAGATAAGGAAATGCACGCAAGGAGAGCTGGCAAAAAATGGTTGGCAATAGTTGCGGCATTCGTATGCGCAGCGATGGTCTGGCTGGCGCCCTCCCCGACGCTGGCCCTGGAGTTGAAGATTTCCCACCAGTTCGCCGAAGCGGACGCCCGCAACGAGCTGGCGGTGCAGTTTGCGGCGAAAGTGGAGAAGGCCACCGCCGGCGCGGTGACGTTCAAGATCTTCCCCTCATCAGCGCTGTTCAAGGCCGGGCCTCAGTACGAGGCGATGCTCAAGGGCGCTCTGGACATGTCGGTCTACCCGCTGGCATACGCCTCGGGCAAAGTGCCTCAGTTCGAGATCACGCTGATGCCCTGCATCATTTCCGGAGTGGATCAGGGCATGGCCTGGCGCAACAAGGAGATCGGCCGGCGCGTGGCGAAGCTCAGCGAGGACAAGGGGATGAAAATTCTCACCTGGCTCTGGTACGGCGGCGGCATCGGCAGCCGGGGCAAACCCGTTATTCTGCCGTCCGACGTCAAGCAGCTGAAGTTCCGCGCCGCCGGCAAAATGTTTGAGACCATGCTCAATGCCGAGGGCGCGTCCATTACCAGCATGGCCTCCTCCGAAATTTACATGGCCCTTCAGACCCGCGTGCTCGATGCCTGCCTGACCTCCGCGGAATCCTTCGTATCCTACCGCCTCTATGAGCAACTGGAGTACTTCAACACCCCCGAAAATTACTCCATCTGGTACATGTGCGAGCCGTTGGTGATCAGCATGAAGACCTGGGCTTCGTTGTCTCCCGAGCAAAAGAAGATTTTCGAGACCGTCGGCATGGAAATGGAGAAGAAGGCGCGCGACGACGCCATCGCCGCCAACAAGGAAGTGACGAAGGTATTCAAGGAAAAAGGGGTCAACGTCCACTTCATGACCCAAGACGAATGGAAGGCCTGGGAAAAGGCGGCTAAACAAACCGCATGGAAGGCCTTTGCGGAATCGGTTCCGGACGGCCAGGAGCTTCTGGATCTGGCCGCGAAATAGGACGATTCATCCTCCACCTTGCAGCACCGCCGCCTCTCTGGCGATGCAAGACGGATCCAGGCGGAAGGCCATTCGACTTCAAGAGCCTGAGTGCCCATAGCTGGGGAGAACCGATCATGTCCGCGCCTCCAAATCCCTTTTTCAGGTTGATCAACTGGCTGTCCCAGATTTCCGGCTACATCGCCGCCTTGTCCATCCTGGCCGCGACCCTGATCATCGTCGAGCAGGTGGTCGTGCGCTACGTGTTGAAGATTCCCACCATATGGCAGGTCGAGACAGCGGTCTATCTGCTCATCGCCGCGACCTTTATCGGCGCGCCATATGGATTGAAGGAAAAGGCCCACATCAACATCGATATGCTCATCATTCATCTCTCCGCCGGCACCCGCCGAAAGCTCGACCTCTTGACCTCTACCATCGCTATGGTGTTCTGCTTTTTTCTGGCCTATCGGGGCGCGGTCATGTGGTGGGAGGCGTACGACGGCGGCTGGCGTTCGTCGTCGCTGTTGTCGGTTCCGCTGGTCTATCCCTATGCGCTTATCCCCTTGGGGATGTTCGTTACCGGGCTCCAGTATGTCGTTAAACAGACCGAGATGCTCATTTCGAATAGGAAAACCGATTCCAGGTCCGGGACGCCGGCCGGCCGCTAAGGGCCGCCACGTGCCCCCGCCCCAGGAAGGAGATCCCGTATGGATCCACTGGTTATCGGCGTCATTGTCATCCTGATCGCCATCGTTTTTCTGTTCAGCGGCATGCCCATCGCGTTCGCACTGGGAGTGACCTCCCTTGTGGCCATGTTCCTCTTCATGGACGCCTATCAGATCTCGGTCGTGGCAGAGACGGTTTTCGAGGGCGTGAACGACTTCAGTCTGTTGTCGATCCCGCTCTTCATCTTCATGGGGATGATCGCGGCCCTCACCCGGGCCGGAGCGGACCTGTACGAGTGCTTCCACAGATGGCTTTACAAAGTGCCCGGCGGATTGGGCATCGGCAACATCGGCGCCTGCGCCATCTTTGCCGCCCTCACCGGATCGAGCCCCGCCTGCGCTGCCGCCATCGGAACCATGGGCATTCCCGAGATGCGCCAGCGCGGCTACCCCGAAGGCTTGGCGACCGGCATCATCACTGCAGGCGGCACCCTGGGCATCCTGATCCCTCCCAGCGTCAC
>JBLMXM010000303.1:0-7479 GCA_050257775.1 Hyphomicrobiales bacterium | reverse complement strand
TGTTGGCCGGGCTCTGGGACAGCGGTGATCTCCAACGGGGGTTGGCCCCCGGGGAATGTGCTTCCCGGCTTGCGGCTGCCATGGCCGGCGCCGATCAACTCGAAGACCTCTCCAGCCGCCTACGGCGCTTCCGGCGCCGGGAGATGGTCCGTATCGCCTGGCGAGACCTGATGGGCGCCGCCGATCTTGCGGCCACCACCTCTGATCTTTCCGACCTGGCCGAGGCTTGCCTGGACCAGGCGCTGGCCTGGCTTTACTCGCGGCAGTGCGCCGAACAGGGGACTCCCTTGCGGGCCGATGGAAGGCCCATGGAACTGGTGGTGCTGGCGCTCGGCAAGCTGGGGGCGCGGGAGCTCAACTTCTCCTCCGATATCGATCTGATCTTGGCATACCCGGCCAACGGGGATACCCAAGGCGCCTCGCGGCCGGTCACCCATGAAGAATTCTTCAGCCGCCTCAGCCGCCAGCTGATCGCGCTTATAGGCGGTGCGGCGCCGGAGGGCATCGTCTTCCGTGTGGATCTGCGGCTGCGGCCCTTTGGAGAGGGCGGGCCCGTGGTTCTGAGCTTTGATGCCATGGAACACTACTACCAGGAGCAGGGGCGGGACTGGGAGCGCTATGCCTGGATCAAGGCGCGGGCGGCTGCGGGCGACCGGGATGCCGGTCGCGAGCTTCTCAAGCGCCTGCAGCCGTTCGTCTTTCGGCGCTACCTGGATTACGGCGCATTTGAATCCCTGCGCGCGATGAAGCACCTGATCTCCCAGGAGGTAACCCGCAAGGGGATGCACCAAAACATCAAGCTCGGGCGGGGGGGGATCCGGGAGATCGAGTTCTTCGGCCAGATGTTTCAACTGATCCGGGGCGGCGTCAGCCCGGACCTGCAGAAACGCGGCATCCGCGAGATTCTCGCCGCCCTAGTCTCCGCCGGCACCATCCCTGCGAAGGTCGGCGAGGAGCTGGATGACGCCTATGTTTTCCTGCGCACCGTCGAGCACCGCCTGCAGGAGGTCGCTGACCAGCAGACCCACGAACTGCCTGGGGATCCGCTCGGCCAAACCCGCCTGGCGGCCAGCCTGGGGTTTGAGGACCCGGCGCATTTAATGGTGGCGCTGAAGCGGCACCGCCAGGCCGTCCACGGTCATTTTCAAATCCTGCTCGAAAGCCCGGATGCCGACCGCCTGGACCGGAAACTCGAAACCGACCTGGGCGCGATCTGGCAGCAGCGCATGGGGGCGCCTGAGGCGGCCGGGATCCTGGCGACGATCGGCCATGTTTCCGCCGTCGAGGCGCTTCAGGTCCTGGATGAGTTGCGGGCCGAATCCGAAACACGCGCCCTGAGCGAAACCGGCCGCCAGCGTCTCGACCGACTGATTCCGCCGATGCTGATGGAAACGGGCCGCGCCGGCCAGCCCCTTCGCGCGCTGCGCCGGGTGGCGGACCTGGTTCGTTCCATCGAGCGCCGGACCAGTTATCTGGCCTTGCTCCTGGAATACCCGGCAGCACTGGGCCACCTCGTGAAGCTTGCGGACGCAAGCCCCTGGATCGCCTCCTTCCTGGCCCAGCACCCGGTGCTCCTGGACGAGCTGCTTGACCCGCGCACCCTTTACCGTCCCCCCGCTCGGGAGGCCATCGCCGCCGAACTTCAGCGCCGCTTGAGCCAGGCACCGGCCGACGACCTCGAGGCCCAGATCGAGGAGCTGTGCATCTTCAAGCAGATCAATGTGCTGCGGGTCGCCGCTGCCGACGTGAGCGGCCGGCTGCCCCTCATGCGGGTCAGCGATTACCTCTCGGATATCGCCGAGGTCACCCTCGACGCCGTGGTGAACCTGGCATGGCAGCATCTGGTCGAACGGCACGGCACGCCGGTCTGCCGCCTGAACGGGACCCCCTGCAACCTCGGCTTTGCCGTGATCGCCTACGGCAAACTGGGCGGGCTCGAGCTGGGGTACGGCTCCGACCTGGACCTGGTGTTCCTGCACGCCGGAGTCGACGGGCAGACCAGCGGCGGCGCTCGGCCGATCGACAATGCCCAGTTTTTCAACCGGCTGGGCCAGCGGGTGATCCACATCCTGACCTCCCATACCCGCGCCGGGCGGGTGTACGAGATCGATACGCGGCTGCGGCCGAGCGGCATCTCCGGCACCCTGGTCCGGCAGGTTGAGGCCTTCCGCGACTATCAGCTCACCGAGGCCTGGACCTGGGAGCACCAGGCGCTCATCAAGGCCCGGCCGGTGAGCGGGGATCCCCTGATCACCTCGCGTTTTCAAGCCACCCGCGCCGAAATCCTGGCCCGCCGCCGGCCGAAGGACCGGCTTCGGACCGAGGTTCTGGAGATGCGTGAGCGCATGCGCCGGGAACGCGAGCGGCCGGAGGCCGGGGTTTTCGATCTCAAGCAGGATCCCGGCGGCATCGTCGACATCGAATTCCTGGTTCAATACCTCGCGCTGCTGCATGCCCATCGCTTTCCGGAGCTGGTGGTCTGGACGGACACCGTCCGCCTGATCCAGACGCTGATCGGATCCGCTGTTCTCAGCGAGGTCACGGCCCACGTGCTCAAGCATGCCTACCTGATCTACCGCGCGGCCGCACACCAGCTCAGCCTCCAGGAAAAGCCGGCCCGCGTGCCGTCTGACAAATTCGACCTGCTGCAACGGCGCATCCGACAGATCTGGCAGGCCGTCTTCCGAGGCCGTTGAGAAGAAAAACTATTCCAAAAAAAGAACAAAATTGTATTTTTGTTAATTTGACATACTTCAATTTTGTAATTTCATTGCTCCGCCAGCTTCGGTCCTAAATCTCACAACCACATGATATCGCAATGTTTCGTGCTCTCGTTGGCACGTGGCACAGCCTTTGCTCAATTGCAGCTGATCCATGAGTATCGAACGGAAAACGGCCATGCGCAGCATCCACGAAACCGCCTCCAGACAGCTGCAGGAAAAGATCGCCGACTTGACCGACCGCTTTCTGCGGGGCCGGCAGCCGGACTTCATGAAGCAGCATGCCCGCGTGCTGGACGATTTTTTCGAACAGGCCTTTGAGACAAGCATGATCGGCCCGCGCATGGAAATCAACAAGAACCCGTACGCCATTATCGCCTTGGGCGGCTACGGGAGGGAGGAGCAGTGCCTCCATTCGGACGTGGACCTGCTGTTTCTGTTCGGCAAGCGCATCCCGTCCGAGGCCGAACATCTTATCCGCGAGATGATTTACCCGCTGTGGGATATCGGCATGGACGTGGGATATTCCACCCGCTCCCTCAAGGAATGCCTGTCGCTGGCGGCCAAGGACCTGAATGTGCTGACACCGATCCTGGACGCCCGCTTCATCTGCGGCATGTCCATGCTGTACTCCGAGCTCATGGCGCAGCTCAGAGATAAGGTCATCCGGAAGCATGCCGACCGTCTCATGGATGAGCTGGTGGCCTACACCCGCAGCCGGCACGCGCAGTACGGAGACTCGGCCTATCTACTGGAGCCCAACCTCAAGGAGGGCCAGGGCGGACTCCGCGATTATCACACCATGCTCTGGATGGCGCGGCTGGAAGTCGATCTGCACCAACCCAGGGATCTGGAGTACTACGGCATGCTCTCCCACGCCGAATTCCAGGACCTCTGGGATGCCCTGGGATTCATCTGGATCACCCGCAACCATCTGCACCGCCTCTGTCGCCGCAAGTACGACCAGCTGCATTTCGAGAACCAGATCGCGATCGCCGAGCGGATGAAGTACAAATCCGAGGACGGGCAGCAGCCGGTGGAGCGCTTCCTGGGCGAGCTGCACAGCCGCATGGAGCGGGTGAAACAGCAGCACCTCATGCTCCTGCATGAGATCGGCCCGGAAAAAAAGGGGCGGCGGCGGTCGACACCGAAAATACCGGTGGAGGGCATCGAGATCGTCTCCTGGGGCATGCTCAACTTCACAGGCCCCGAAGTGATCCTCAAGCGCCCCGAGTTGCTCATGCGGATCTTCGAGGAAAGCGCACGGCTGAAGATGCCGCTCAGCGGAGAGGCCAAGCGTCTCGTCAAGGAGTTTGTGCACTTGGTCGACCCGGTCTATCGCTCGGCGCCCGAGATCGTGCGCGCCTTCGAACGCATCTTGCTGGCTCCGGAGCCGGCCGCCGGACTCTTGGACGACATGCTGACCACCGGATTCCTGGGCGCATTCATCCCCGAATTCTTGAAGATCTCCAACCGGATTCAATACGACGAGTACCACCTGTACCCCGTGGACAAGCACCTGCTCCGCACGGTCCAGACGGTCAAGCAGCTCGCTGGGGAAGATCGGACCTCGGAGCCCCTGTTCGCACGCATCTTCCGCGAATTGAAAAACAGGGTGCTCCTCGTCTGGGCCGCGCTGCTGCATGACATCGGCAAGGCCGAGGTCGACCGGGAACACTCCGAGACCGGCGCCGAGATGGTTCGCCGAATCCTCACCGAAAAAGCGCTCACGCCGGCCGAGGTGGAAACGGTGGCGTTTCTGGTGAGCGAGCATCTGTATCTCATCAAGACGGCCACGCGCCGGGACATCCACGACGAGGAAACCGCCATCGTCTGCGCCCGCCGCATCAAGGACATCGAACGCCTCAAGATGCTCTATCTCCTCACCGTGGCCGATTCCATCGCCACCGGTCCGGCCGCCTGGAACGACTGGACCTCGCACCTGCTGCGCGAATTTTTCCTCAAGGTGCTCAACGTTCTCGAAAAGGGCGAGCTGGCCAGCGAGAAGGCCGTGGCCGCCATCGAGCGCAAGCGGGAGGCGCTCATGTCCGCTGCCGATTCGGAGGCTGCCCGGCGGGACATCGAAGCGGCCTTCCCGGTCCTGACCCCGCGCTACCTCCTGTCGGTGGCGCCGGAGAACATCGCCAGCCACATCGGGCTGTTCCACCGGCTGGAACTGAAAAAGAGCGATTTCGTCTGGGACATCCACCCCTCGTCCGAGGGTGCCACCCGCACGGTGACGATCTGCGCCAAGGATCGCCCCGGGCTGGTGGCCAGCATGGCCGGGGTCTTCACCCTGAACAACATCAACATTCTCGATGTTCAGGTGTTCACCTGGCGCAATGGCACGGCCCTGGACATCTTCGAGGTGACGCCGCCGCCGGATCGGATTTTCGAGGAGGACAAATGGAGGCGCGCTGAAGAGAATCTCAAGGCGGTGCTATCCGGCAGGCTGGACCTCGCGAATGCGCTGAAGCCGCGCCTGGAAGCGGCCCGCATGGCCAAGCCCCGGACTGCTAAACGGCCGCACCGGGTGAAGGTGGATAATACCAGCTCGGGTTTCTTCACCATCATCGAAGTCTTTACCTACGACTTTCAGGGGCTGCTTTACAGCATAGCGGACGCCCTTTTTCGCGCCGAGCTCGACATCTGGGTGGCCAAGATCGCAACCAAGGTGGACCAGGTGGTGGACGTCTTTTATGTCCGGGACCTGAGCGGCCAGAAGGTGGACTCCCCCGAGCGGGTGGCGGCCATCGAGGGGGCTGTTCTGCAGCGGCTTCCACCGCTGGAATGATGGCTTCGTAAATAGCCCGATTTCGGCGTTGCGCTTCATCTCGTTGTCGCTGCGGCGTACTGCCAGTACGCCTCGCTCCACGAGACTCGCGCGCCTTGAACTCGGCCTCTTTACAAAGCCATCAATCCCGGATGACTTTTAAAAATTTACCACGATTAATTTGGGAGGTGTGAATCATGAAATTGCGTTGGTGGTGGATGATGGGATTGGGATGGGTGTTGCCGGCTTCCTCCGCCTGGGCGGCGGAGGCCACCCTGAACTCCGGCGACACGGCCTGGATGATCGTGTCCACGGCCCTGGTGATGATGATGACGCCCGCCGGGCTGGCCCTCTTCTACGGCGGCATGTCGCGCTATAAGAACCTGCTGAACACGCTCGCCATGACGTTTGTCGCCTACTGCCTGACAAGTGTGATCTGGGTGCTGTGGGGTTATAGCCTCGCCTTCGGACCGGACAAGGGCGGTGTCATCGGCGGACTGACCTATTTTTTCTTCTCTGGAATCACCCCCGCCAGCCTTGAAGGGACCATCCCGACCAACGTGTTCGCTCTGTTTCAGATGACATTTGCAGGCATCACGGTGGCGCTCGTGCTGGGCTCCATCGTCGACCGCATGAAGTTCTCCGCCTGGTTGCTGTTCACGGTCCTGTGGGTGACGTTTATTTACTGCCCGATTGCTCACTGGGTGTGGGGCAAGGGCTGGATGGCCAGCATGGGGGCGCTTGACTTCGCCGGGGGAACCGTGGTTCACATTAACGCCGGCGTGGCCGGCCTGGTCCTGGCACTGATTCTCGGCCGGCGCATCGGGTACGGCAGGGAAGCCATGTTCCCGTCCAGCATCGCCCTGACGGCCCTGGGTGCCGCCCTGCTGTGGTTCGGGTGGTTCGGATTCAACGCCGGCAGCGCGCTCGTGGCGGACGGCCTGGCGGGTTCGGCCTTCCTGGCCACCAACACGTCGGCGGCCACCGCCGCCCTGGCGTGGATGTTCACGGAATGGATCGTGAACAAGAAGCCCACGGTGCTCGGCATCGCCTCGGGCGTCGTGGCGGGGCTGGTGGCCATCACGCCTGCCTCCGGCTTCGTGGGCATGGGCGCCTCGCTCATCATCGGCGCGGCCGCCGGGATACTTGGGTTCTTCTCGGTGGCCCGGCTCAAGCACAAGCTAGGATATGACGACTCCCTGGACGCCTTCGGCGTGCACGGAATGTGCGGCGCGCTTGGAGCTCTCGCCACGGGGCTTTTCGCCGACCCGGCCGTGAACGCCGCCGGCAAGGGGCTCTTCTTCGGCAACGCCCAGCAGCTGGTCGTCCAGCTGGTATCGGTTTTGGCCACCGCAGCGTTTACAGCGATCGGCACCCTGGTGCTGGTCTACGTCACCAAGGCTCTGGCCCGCGGCCTGAGGGTCGACGAGGAAAAGGAAGTGGTCGGCTTGGACAGCGCCGTTCACGGCGAACGGGCGTTTGAAATCGATTAATGTGGACGGATTGCACAGAGGAGGAATGTCTCATGATGAAAAAAGTCGAAGCCATCATCAAACCCTTCAAGCTGGATGACGTGAAGGAGGCCCTGAACGCCGTCGGCATCCAGGGCATGACGGTTTCCGAAGTCAAGGGGTACGGCCGCCAGAAGGGCCACAAGGAGGTTTATCGCGGGGCCGAATATGTGGTGGATTTCATCCCCAAGATCAAGATCGAAATCGTCGTCGACGAAAACCAGCTTGAGCAGGTCGTCGCCAAGATCCGTGAGGCCGCCTACACCGGCAAGATCGGCGACGGCAAGATTTTTGTCACGCCGGTCGAACAAGCCGTGCGCGTGCGCACCGGCGAAACGGGAACCGATGCGATTTGAAAATACCCACCATCACCTAAATCCAAAGGAGGAACAGTAATGAAACCCAAAGATGTATTGGCGTTCGCAAAGGAAAACCAGGCTACCATGTTGGACCTGCGCTTCATGGACTTTCCCGG
>JBLMXM010000302.1:0-6814 GCA_050257775.1 Hyphomicrobiales bacterium | reverse complement strand
GGTGTATTCGTCGCCGCTGTCCTTGCGCCCTACGACCTGGGAAGTACCGGTCTTTCCGGCAATCTCGATGTCGTTCAGATGCACACGGCGAGCCGTTCCCCGTTCACCGTTCACCGCCCCCCAAATGCCCTGCTGGACGATCTTCAGGTTGCGCGGGCTGACCGGCAGCCGGCCGATTTCCTGCGGCTCCCCCTGATAAACGACCTCCCCTTCCATGGTTTCCACCCGGCTCAGGACCATCGGGCGATAGCGCGTGCCCCCGTTGCCAACAGCCGCCATCAGCAAGGCCATCTGCAGGGGCGTGGCCACGGCATAGCCCTGCCCGATGGAAACCGACAGAGTTTCGCCTTCCTGCCAGGGGACGCCGAAACGCCTTTTCTTCCAGATTGAAGAAGGGATCAGACCGCGGGCTTCCTGATCCAGCGTCACTCCGGTGCGTGCCCCCAGTCCGAAGGCCTTGGCGTACCATGCCAGCCGGTCGATGCCGAGGCGCAGGCCGGTGCGGTAGAAGAACACGTCGCAGGATTCCGTCAGTGCACGCCTGACATCGATCCAGCCGTGCCCCTCCTTTTTCCAACACCGATAGTCCCGGCCCGCAAACGGCAGAACCCCTGCACACTCAAAGGTCGTATTCTCGTCGATCGCCTTCTCCTCCAGGCCGGCCAGCGCCGTAACGATCTTGAAGGTGGAACCGGGCGGATATTCGCCTTGAATGGCTTTGTTTTCCATCGGACGAAAGGGATTGGAAATGAGACTCTCCCAAACATCCGCTCCGATCCCGCTGACAAAGCTGTTCTGATTGAAGGACGGTGAGCTGGCCAGCGCCAGGACCTGACCGTTCGCCGGATCTACGGCGACGGCCGCACCGGCGACGCCTTCGAGGAGCTCCTCGGCTCGCTGCTGGAGTTCCCGGTCCAGGGTGAGATGGATGTTGCGCCCCGGTTTGGGCGAAACGGTCCGCAGGACCCGCATGATCTGGCCGTTCGCATTGACTTCCACCTGCCGTCCTCCCGGCTCTCCCCGCAAGAAGCTTTCATAAGCGCGCTCCACTCCGAACTTGCCGATATAGTCCCCGCCTCGAAGGCCGGGGTAGTCTCCGCTCTGCAGCTCATCGAGGTTGATCTCGCCGAGATAGCCGATCAGATGTGAGGCGTTGAGCCCAAAAAGATAGTTGCGCCGCAGCCGCACCTGCACCGACACGCCGGGCGTGTCCACCTTGTGGGCTTCAACTGCAGCCAGCACATCCCGGCCAATGTCCTGCTTGAGAAGAACTGGCTTGAAAGCAGCCAGGCCCCGGCTGTGTCTGACCTTGCTCAGCAGGTCTTCGGCCGGCACATGCAGGTGGGTCGACAGCTCGGTGAGCACTCGGGCCACATCGCCGGCGTCCTTGGGGGTGAAGCTGACGTCGAAAGAAGGGCGGTTCTCTGCGAGCTTTGTCCCATAACGATCCAGTATCAGCCCCCGGGGCGGATCCACTGTCTGGAGCCGGATGCTGTTGTTCGTCGAAAGGCGAAGGTAATCTTCTCCCGTGACCACCTGAAGGTAAATCAGCCGCACCAGCAGAACGACAAAGAGAACCAGGACGCAGATCATCATCCCGATGATGCGCTGCTTGTACCAGTCTTGATCTGCCGAGTAGGCGAAACGCTCCATTTCGACTTCATCCGTTGGGCGTCGATTGACTGACGGAAGTGCTCTGCAGCTGCCGGGTGGTGAGGCGTCTGGTACGCCGCATCCCCAGAGCCAGAATCGGCCCGATCAGCAGCACCCAGCCCACCTGCTCGCTGACGACCCGGATCACGTCACCGGAGGATAGCACTCCGGCACCCGAGATGCCAAGCGTCACGACGAAAAGGGCATTCTGGAACGCCACGGCGGCGATGATTATAAGGACCAGCACCATCGGGTTCTCGGCTCGCACGACGGCCGCCGCCAGCCGCACGGCGATGAACAACCACACATAGGAGATCAGGTAAAGCCCGAAGGGGCCTCCGGACAGGTTGTCCATCAGGGCGCCCATGAACAGCACAAACAAGAGGGTTTCATGAACGGGCCGAAACGCCGCCAGGTATATCACCCAGGGCAGCAGCAGGTCGAAGAAGTGCCCGGCGAGGCCCAGGCGCGGCAGGAGGGTAGTTTGGCAGATAACTAGACCCAGGCTGCTGGCGATGTACAAGAAATAGTTCATCGGCGATCCATCGAAACCCGCGGCGCGGATGGCGGCTGTTTCAAGATGATCAGGACTTCCTCGATTTTGTCGAAGTCCACCGCCGGAGCGATTTTGACTTCTTTGAAAAAATCCGACCCTTGGAAATTGACGGCTGTCACGGTTCCAATCAAAAGGCCTTTGGGATAAACGCCGTCGAAACCGGAAGACACCACTTGGTCCCCGACCCGGACATCGTCCTCATACAGGACATAATCCAGGTAGCACTCGTTGCCCGAAGTTCCCTTGACGATGCCCCGGGCCCGCGTGCGCTGAACCAACGCATCGGCCGCGCTGTTGCGGTCGATGATCAGCATCAGCCGGGACTGGTGGTTGGAGGCTTCCACGATCTGCCCCACCACGCCGAGGGAGGTCACTGCCGGCAGCCCCCGCTGCAGGCCGTCCAGCTGGCCCTTGTCGATGATGACCGTCTTGAACCAGGCGGACGGGTCCTTCCCGATGATCTCAGCGGCGATGGCCGGACCGGGCAGCGCTCGTTTGAACCCGAGAAGCTCCCTCAGCCGGCTGTTTTCCAGTTCGAGTTCGCGCTGCTGGATGTTTTCCTGCACGGCCTGGTCCAGTTGCTGCTTGAGCTGCTGGTTCTGTTGAGCGACGGACACCAGAAACAAATAGTTCCGCCAGATTCCCTCGGCCGCATTCACGGCCCGGGTGGCGAGCTCCTGGAACGGGGCGGCAAAGGACATCATCGCCCGGCCGATCCCGAAGGAAGTGGGCCGCCGCGTTGTAACCGCCAGCAGAAGAATATTCACGGTAACCAGAAGGATGCCGGCCAGGATCAGAACCGTCTTCTTGGAGAACATAGACCGGTTAGTGGACGACGATTTCCTTGAGAAGATCCAGATTGTCCAACGCCTTCCCGGAGCCAAGCGCAACGGTTTCCAGCGGCCGCTCGGCCACGGTGATCGGCAGGTTGGTCTCTTCCCTCAGGAGCTTGTCCAGGTTCTTGAGGAGGGCTCCGCCCCCCGTGAGGATGATCCCGCGGTCGACAATGTCCGCGGACAGCTCGGGAGGGGTCTGCTCCAACGCGATCTTCACCGTTTCCACGATGGCGTCGATCTGCTCGGAAATGGCCACGCGGATCTCCTCTGAGTCGATGGAAAGAATTTTGGGGATGCCGGAGGCCAAGTCCCGGCCCTTGACCTCAATGGTTTCCAAGTTCCCGGGGTCCGGGTACGCATTGCCGATGGTGGTCTTGATGATTTCGGCGGTGCGCTCGCCGATCAGCAGGTTGTATTTGCGCTTGATGTACTGGATGATGGCGGCATCCATCTTGTCGCCGGCCACCCGCACGGATCGGCTGTAAACGATGCCCTTCAACGAAATGACGGCCACCTCGGTCGTTCCGCCGCCGATATCGACCACCATGTTGCAGGTGGGCTCGGTGATCGGAAGTCCCGACCCGATGGCGGCGGCCATGGGCTCTTCGATCAGGAAGACCTCACGGGCGCCGGCGGATTCTGCGGACTCGCGCACCGCGCGCTTTTCCACCTGGGTAATGCCCGAGGGAACGGCGATGATAATGCGCGGCCGAACAAAGGTCCGCCTGTTGTGCACCTTGTGAATGAAATGCCGCAGCATGGCTTCGGTGACTTCGAAGTCGGCGATGACCCCGTCGCGCATCGGCCGAATGGCCACGATGCTGCCCGGCGTTTTCCCCAGCATTTTCTTGGCCTCGATACCGACGGCCAGTACGCGGGTTTTGGCGCGCGCGCTGGTGCTGACGGCCACTACCGAGGGTTCGCTCAGCACGATCCCCTTGCCTTTGACATAGACTAGAGTGTTGGCCGTCCCGAGATCAATCGCCAGATCGTTCGAAAACACTCCGAGAAGCCCGTCAAAAAACGCCATAACCCCTCATTTCTTGGCTGATATGCGAAGCAAATTATTAACTTTATCTTATTATTTATACCAGAGCTAGCGCCCAAGCACAAGCGGAAATTACCCGGCCGCAGCAGGCGGCTGGGCACCGATGGCTCCCATGACCACGTCGTGGATCAACGGCCGGAAGGCCCGGATGGCGATGTTGGCCCGTGTCGGATGGACCCGGTTGGTGACCAGAATAACATCAAGGGACTGCTCGAGGTGCATCCAGAAGGAGGTTCCGGTGAAGCCCAGATGCCCGATGCTGTCAGGCGGGAAAAATAGCCCGCAGCTGGGAGCGACAGGCGCCGGCATATCAAAACCGAGGGCCTTGTCGGTCCCGGGCACCCTCCGGAAAAACCGTTGAACGGTGCGGCGGTCGAACAGCCGTCCCCCCGTGTTTTGGTGGTAGGCCTTCAGCAACTCCGACAGCACGCCGTGAACTCCGGCCGCCGTGCCAAAGAGCCCCGCATGGCCGGCAACCCCGCCGAGCACATGCGCGTTCTCATCGTGGACCTCCCCCGCCATCAGCCGCCCGCGCCAGCCGCATTGCTCGGTAGCGGCATAGGGGCCGGCCGGCGGAGGTCGGTTCAGATCGATGAAAAACAGTGAGTCCACCCCCAGCGGTGCATAAATCTCATCGGCCACAAACTGGTCCAGGCGCCGGTCGGAGACGGCCTCCACAACCCATTCCAGGATCATGAAATCCAGGTCACTGTAAAGCGCCCGTTCACCCGGCGGGGACAGAAGCGGCTCTTTCACCAGCCATTCCCGCAGCATGGCCTTGCGCTCAGGGGCCGGCCGCGTTGCCAGCTGCAGGTAAAACGGCCGGTAGTCCGGCAGCCCCGAAGTGTGGGAAAGAAGTTGGGCGATCGTGACGCTGCTCTTATCACTGGCCGCAAATGCCGGCAGGATCGTCCCCAGGCGCTGATTCACGTCCAGGCGCCCCTGCTGATGCAAGCGCATGAGGGCGAGTGTCGTGGCCAACGGCTTGGTGAGGGAGGCGAGATCGAAGACGGTGGCCGTGGTCATCGGCTGCTGGGTGAAGAGATTGGCCGTGCCATAGGCGGCGTGCATGAGCAGCCGGTTTCCGCGGCCCACCAAAAGCACCGCGCCCGGGAACACGCTGTCCACGATTGCCTGCTTCATCAGCCGGTCGACCTCGGGCATGGACTCGGACAGGGGCTGGTGCACTTCCTCTAACCCTCCGTCCCGCATTCAAAGTTCAGCTCCCGGCCGGTGGCATCGAGTTCGGCCCGGACGCCCAGAGGCAGCGTCAGGTTCGGGTCGCTGTGGCCGGCTTCCAAGCCGGCCATGATGGGGAACCTCTCTCCGTGAAAAATCTCATCGACAATGGCCCAGATCTCCTCGGTCGGCCCGCAATCGGTAAACGAGCCGAGCACAAGCCCCTTGACGCCCTCAAAACAGCCGGCGGTCTTCATGTGCGTCAGCATGCGATCGACGCGGTAAGGGGCTTCGCCGCGGTCCTCCAAAAACACGATGCGGTTGCGGAACCGCGCAGCGAACGGGGTACCGACCAGGTGGCAAAGGGTATTCAGGTTCCCACCGCACACAGTCCCGGATGCCACTCCCGGTCGCAGGGTAACAGCGGCCTCCAATGCCATCTTTACGGGCCGGTCGGAAGCAACCGCATCCCGGAGCCCGCGAAGGGTTCTTTCCGATGCGCCGGCGAGGGTCGTCACCATGGGGCCATGGAAGGTGACCAACCCGCAGCGGGAACTCATCGCCGTCAAGAGGGCCGTGACATCGCTGAAGCCGATCAAGACCTTGGGATTGGCGGCCAGGCGTGCGAAATCCAGCAGGGACAGAATCCGCAGGCAGCCATAGCCGCCGCGGGCCGCCATGACGGCATCGACACCGGGATCGCAGAACAAGCTTTCGAATACGGCGGCCCGATGCGCATCCGTTCCGGCCAGGTAACCTTTCGCAGCGAAAAGGCCCCCAGGGACCCGGACCCTAAACTCCATGGTGCGCAGGACCTCCAGCCCCCGTTCAAAACTCGGGGGATCAAAGGGGCCCGAGGGTGCGGCGATGCCGATAACGGAACCCGGCCCCAAGCGCCGCGGCTTGAGAGTCTTGGTTCTGGATTTCCTCGGCGCGCTCGGCACTGCTTCGGCCATCCGTCCGTCCTTTCTTGACATGCGCCATGCGAGATGTTAGTTAAAAATTCGTGTCGGGGCGTGGCGCAGACTGGTAGCGCACTTGAATGGGGTTCAAGGGGTCGTTGGTTCAAATCCAATCGCCCCGACCAAATTTTTAAAATTATTTTAATATGTTATATTTTGTTATAGTGCAGTCGATGTCACAGGTTTTTCAACCGTGACGGAATCGTGACGACTGCCGGGACCATGGGCGGTCAACCCGTTTAAAAGGTTGACCGCTGTTTTTTTATGATCATCCGCTAAATGGGCGTACCGGAGCGTCATCGTCATGCTCTTATGCCCCAGCAACTCCTGAACGTCCTTGATGCTCCCGCCCTTCATAATCAACTGGCTGGAGAACGTGTGCCTCAGGTCGTGGAATTTGAAATCCTGTATCCCCGCCCTATCCACCGCTCGCTGAAACGCCTTCTTTATATTCTTAACTGGTTTCCCTCGGTATGTAAACACGCAGTCAGTCTGGGGCGCAGTCTGATCAAGAGGCTTGCCGCTAAGGTCGAACACGTTGCCGCTTGGCCCTTGGGCCTTGAGCCGAGCAAACAGGGCT
>JBLMXM010000301.1:0-6278 GCA_050257775.1 Hyphomicrobiales bacterium | reverse complement strand
GTGGACTACGAGGTGCTGCCCTTCGTGGTAGACGAACGAACCTCGCTGGAGGCCGGTGCGGCGGCCGTACATCCGGCGGGCAACGTCTCGAAAACAGAGACATACGAACGCGGCGATGTGGCCAGGGGCCTGGCCGAGGCAGACCTGGTGCTGGAGGAGACCTATCGGACGGAATGCGAGCTCCACACCCCGCTCGAGCTTCACGGCTGCGTGGCCAACTGGGACGGGAGCACGCTCACGATCTGGGAATCCTCCCAGGGGGTTTACGCCATCCAAAGCCAGGTGGCCGACGTGCTCAAGCTTCCGCTGGCGCGGGTGCGCGTCATCGGCCATTACATGGGCGGCGGCTTCGGAAGCAAGCTGGTGGCCGGCAAGTACACCGTAATCGCCGCCATTCTGGCCAAACTGTGCGGCCGCCCGGTAAAGCTGCTCCTTTCGCGCGAGGAGACCTTCCTCGCCGTGGGCAACCGCCCTCCCTCTAATATGACGCTCAAGGCCGGGGTCAAGCGGGACGGGACCCTGACCGCCCTGGACTTCACCTGTGTGGCCACGGGCGGCGCTTACCCGGCCGGCGGCACATCGCTGGTGGACTGGCTGGTGCGCGATCTGTACCTCTGCCCCAACGTGCGCTCCAGGTGTACCGACTTGTTCATCCACGCCGGACCGTCCCGGCCGTTTCGGGCCCCGGGCCACCCGCAGGGCGCCTGGGCTCTGGAGCAGATGATAGACGCCCTGGCCGAGGCCCTCGGCATGGACGCGGTGCAGCTGCGCCTGAAAAACATCCCCGACCACAGCCAGGCCCGCGAGGGCAACCCGGCCTACACGACGACCGGCTTCCGCCAGTGTCTCGAGCAGGGAGCGCTCGCGTTCGGCTGGGAAAAGGCTCTGCGCGAAACCGGCCGCTCGGCGGCGAGGGGCCCCATTCGCCGAGGAGTGGGCGTTGCCGGAGGCATGTGGGCTGCGGGCGGCGGCCGTCCGCCGTCCACGGTGGTGGTGAAGCTTTTTCCCGACGGCAGCATCAACCTGAACATGGGGGCGAGCGACCTCGGAACCGGCACGAAGACGGTCATGGCCATGGTGGTGGCCGAGGAGCTGGGGGTCAAACCCGAAGCCATCCAAATCGAAAATGCCGACACCGGCACCACCCAGTACGCCACGCCGAGCGGCGGCAGCAAAACAGTGCCCACGGAGGCCCCGGCCGTGCGCAACGCCGCCGTGCAGGTCAAGCAGCGGCTGCTCGAGATGGCAGCCGAGGCGCTGAAGACCGACCCGGCGGACCTCGCTTACAACGGCCGTGAGATCGTGTCCCGCAAGGACGCCGCGCAGCGGGTGGCCGTCCGGGAACTCGATGCGCTCAAACGGCAGGGCGTGGTGGTGGGCGTCGGCTACCGCGGCCCCAACCCCCGGAACAAGGTGGTCAACCCCTTTGCGGCGCAGTTTTGCGAGGTGGAAGTGAACATCCGGACCGGTGAGGTGAAAATTCTTCGGTTCGTCGCCGCTCAGGACAGCGGCCGCGTGATGAACCGACTGACGTACGACAGCCAGGTGTACGGCGGCATTACCATGGGCATCGGCCTTGCCTTGACGGAAACCCGCATTCTGGACGCCCAACAGACCGGCAAGATGCTCAACCGCAACTGGCATGATTACAAACTACCCACGGCCCTGGATGTGCCGGCCGACATGACCAGTCTGCCGATCGAGCTGACCGACACCGAGGCCAACATCACCGGTGCCAAGGGTCTGGGAGAACCGGTGACGATCCCCACTGCAGCGGCGATCGCCAATGCCATCCGTCACGCCACCGGCCTGCGCATCACCCGCACCCCCATCAACCCGCTTCAGCTCGCGCAGCGGCTGGCGGAGCTCCGCAAGGAGGGCTGACCCGTGGCTTCGAACTTCGATTATATCCGGCCAAGATCCCTCCAGGAGGCTATCGCCCACCTCGCAACGAAGGGAGCCGTGGTGCACGCGGGGGGGACGGACCTGCTGGGCTGCATGCGCGAGGACGTCTTCGAGGTCAGCAAGGTCGTCAGCATCAGCGGCTTGAAGGCGCTGCAGGGAATTTCCGCGAGCCCGGACGGTGGGATGCGGATCGGCGCGCTGGCCACTCTGACCCAGGTGGCGGCGCACCCTCTCGTCCGCCGACGCTTTCCCGGCCTGGCCCGGGGGGCTGATGAACCCGCCAGCCCTCAGCTGCGCAACCAGGGCACCCTCGGCGGCAACCTCTGCCAGAAGCCGCGCTGCTGGTATTACCGCGGAGAATTCCATTGCCTGCGCAAAGGCGGCTCGGACTGCTTTGCCGCGCACGGCGAGAACCAATTTCACTGCATCTTCGGAAGCGGCGGAACCTGCTTCATTGTCCATCCCTCGGATACGGCACCCCCCCTTCTCGCCTTCGGCGCAGTCGTCCGCATGGCCGGGCCCCGGGGCGAACGCGAAGTGGACCTGGAACACTTTCACGTCCTGCCCCAAGACGACGTGCGCCGCGAGACCGTTTTAGAAAGACAAGAGATTGTTACCGAGGTTCGCATCCCGCCGCCGGCGCCCGGCACCCGCAGTTCTTACCGCAAGGTGCGAGCCCGGCGATCCTGGGATTTTGCCCTGGCCGGCGTGGCGCTGGTCCTGCAGTTCGAAGGCAAGCGGGTGGTGGACGGCCGCGTAGTTCTGAGCGGAGCAGCCCCGGTGCCGTGGCGCAGCGCAGGGGCGGAGCACGCCCTGCGCGGTAAGGAGCTCACTGCCGACGTTATCGCTGCCGCGGGCAAGGCTGCGGTCGCGGAGGCCGAGCCCTTGGAAAAAAACAGGTACAAGATCCCGCTGTTCCAAGGCATTGTTGAAGAGGAACTGACCCGGATGGCCGCCGTCGGAGGAGCGACGACCTGACCGGTCCCATTGCTCGTAGCTTTCTTCGTAACCCGGGCATCGAGCGCAGGCTTAAGCCTTCAAGTGGGTTTGCCTGGCTTCACCCCATGAGCTTTCTCTACATCGTTCACCTTCAGCCTTCTCATCCAACGGTTTTGCTTGCCTTATTCTAGCCAACCTGCAATACTTTTAGAAACCAAAATTCAATGGCATGGACGACATGGCACGCGAAACGCATCTCAAAAAACTCAAACAGGGTGTCGCGGCCTGGAATCAATGGCGACAGAAGCATCCTGGACTTAAACTGGATCTCAGCAATGAAAATATTTTCAAGCTCAACCTTGGCTCGGAGAATTTCAGCGGTGCGGATTTCAGCCAGGTCGATTTCACCCGGACCTTTCTGCATGTCTTCGATTTGAGAGGGGCTGATTTCAGAAATGCAATCCTCTGTGAAGCCAATCTGACATCTTCGAATCTCAGCCGGGCGGACCTGAGGGAGGCCAATTTCAAAGGGGCTGTTTTTCGTTACTCGGACCTCAGCGCGGCCAATCTGAGCGGAGCGGATCTCAGAGAGGCAAAACTCGAAGACGCCAACCTGAAGGAGGCCGATCTCAGCCAGGCCGATCTCGGCGGGATGGACCTGAGAGAGTTGGACCTCAGCGGCGCCGATCTGAGAGGAACGAACCTCCGGGCGGCCAATCTCGGCGGGGCGAATCTCAGCCAAGCGAACCTCAGCGGGGCTCATCTCGCCGGCGCTGACCTCAGCGGAGCCAAGCTCGAAGCGATAGATATGACCGGCGCTGACCTCAGCGGTCTGGATCTGCGCGGGTTGAATCTCAGGACCGCGAACCTCAGGGGCGCCAATCTGAGCAAGGCCAATCTTTTCGGGATGGACCTCGGAGGTGTGAACCTCAGGGAGGCCAATCTCAAGGGGGCGAACCTCGTCAAAACGGATCTCAGCCGAGCCAATCTCAGCGGGGTCGTCCTGAGCGGGGCCAGCCTCGGCGCAACGAACCTGGCTGAGGCCAACCTAAACGGCATCGATCTCAGCGGGATGACCCTCAGCCGCGTCGATCTCAGCAGGGTGGATCTCAGCGGGGTGGATCTCAGCAAGGCCGATTTGCGAAATGCCAATCTCCGCGGGGCCAGTCTGGCCGGGCTGAATCTCAGCGGAAAAAACCTAAGCGATGCGGACTTGAAGGAAGCCGATCTGCGCAGGACGAACCTGTGCGAAGCCAACCTGAACCGAGCCGACCTGCAACGAGCGAACGTCACGGGCGCTCTGATTTTCCGCACTACCCGAGATGACTGGCGCATCGAGGGCATACAGTGTGACTATATTTTCTGCGACCCGGAGGGGAAGGTCCCCTTTCCAGAGAACCGGGTCTTCCGGGCCGGTGAATTCGAAAGACTGTTCCAGCAGCTTCCGACCATCGAATACGTGTTGGCGCATGGCTTTGCTTCCCTTGACGCTTTCATTATGGACCAGGTAGTGCAGGACATAGCCGAAAAGCACCCCGAGTTCGACCTGAGATTGGACAGCTTTCATTCCCGCGGCCAACCCCACGCCACGTTTACCGTGCAGCGCAAGCAATATTCCGAGGAAGCCCTGCGCCAGGTCAAGGCAGCCTATGAGTCTCGGATGGCCCGATTGGAAGCCGAGCGCGACGCCCTGGAAAGTGGCCTGAACAGGGCCATTGACGACCGCCGCACTATGATCCGGATGTTTGAATTGGAAGAAAAGCAAAGGATCAAAGCTCAAGCCGCTTCCGGCGGCGGGAACGCCCCTGGGCGAGACAGCGATTCGGCTAAGACCTGGAGCGAGCTGTCCCGGGACGTCGACTTCGCCCGGCTGGCCGATGAACTCGACCGACTGAAGCAGGAACTGAAAAAAACGGCTAGATCCCCCGATCAGTATCGGTTCCTGGCGGAAGTGGCCGAGGCCGAGGCGGCGGCCAAGGCTCAAGACGGCCAGAAGGTGGTTGATCACCTGAGAATGGCCGGAAAATGGGCTTTTGATGCAGCCCAGGAAGTGGGCGTCGACGCGACTGCGGATCTCATCAAGAAAGCCATCGGCGTTTGAAGCCGTGGTTTCTAAGCCAAGATTTCCATGCGCAAACCAGACGAGTCCGTCAGGCGTTCGGCAGGCAGGATGGCAGCCCGGCCGGTTGCGATCCGCTCCGCCGACCATAGAGCTGCAAAAGCGTCCAGGACATCGTCCTCTGTGCAGGGGGAAAGGGAGCTGCGCTCCGCGAGGGCGCGCGCCAGCCATTTTCCGAAATGGGGCTCAAGCAGCCGGCGTCGTTCTGTACGACCGTCCGCGTTCTTCTTCGCGAATCGGCAGGGCTCTCGCCCGGCCAGGTGATAGAAGCAGATCTCCGGGTGCACTTCGCGCGTTTTAGCCCTCAAGAGGGGATCTCTTCGCAGGAGATCATCGATCTCGCGGATCTTCGGGGTGATGGCCCATGCCTGGCGGGACATTTTCTTCCTTTCCGCATCATACCTGATCTTGCACGCCTGAGTATAGGTCTTAGCGGAAAGGACAGCTCGGATCGGTGCCGGAAATACGCTGCTGGCGCGGCCTCCTCTGAGGAGTTTCCGGGCTTCCTGGTCGCACAGACGAGGACCTTTTTCCGTAAGCCCAATGGGCATGTCCAGGGCGATGATGTCCAATTCAGGGGTGCGGTAGAAGATTTCGGCAGCCGTTGAGCATCGCTGGCAGGAAACAACACCGGTGCCAAGGTCCTGGCCGACCAGGATCCACCCTCCCCTGCACCCGTCCGCGCCACCAATAAGATGCATGGATTTTCGATACGCTCCCTTTCACACCGGATTCGAGCAGTTCATGACTGCGGTGGCTATGTTGTCTTTCCAGGACAACTGGGTTATCAGCAACGCGATGGAATCACCAGTGTCTTCTCGCAAACAGGAATTTATCACCGGAGTGCGGGATACCTTCCCACTGCTGCTCGGAGCCTTCCCGTTTGGGTTGATTTACGGTGCGGTTGCCGCAACCTCGGGCTTGTCCCTCGCCGCGGCCATGGCCATGTCGGCCTTCGTCTTCGCGGGATCGGCGCAGTTTGTGGCCGTGGGGCTCGTATCCGCGCAAACGCCTTCAGCGATCATCGTTTTGACGACATTTATCGTCAATCTGCGACACATGCTCTACAGCGCCACGCTCTTGCCCTACCTGAAAGAGATGCCGCAAAAATGGCGGATTCCTCTGGCGTTCTGGCTGACGGATGAGACTTTCGCCGTGACGGTCCATCGATTTCAAAAGGCCGATTCATCCAGTTGCAAGCACTGGTATCAGCTCGGCTCCTCCATCGCCATGTACCTGAACTGGCAGTTCTGGTGCTTCACCGGATCGGTTCTGGGAAGCCGAGTGCCGGATGCATCGAACTGGGGGCTGGATG
>JBLMXM010000300.1:0-11279 GCA_050257775.1 Hyphomicrobiales bacterium | reverse complement strand
GGCCGACATGCCCGAGGTGAAGTGGCTGTGCAGGTGGATGGGCGGCTTGACGGCCTTCTTGAGGGCCGAGACCAGCTCGAACGCGTCGTAGGGGGCGATGAGGCCGGCCATGTCCTTGATGCAGATGGTATCGGCGCCCATGGCCTCGAGCTCCTTAGCCTTCTTCACGTAATAGTCGATGTTGTAGACTTCTCCTCCCAGGCGCGGCTCGGTCAGGCTGTAGCACATGCAGCCCTGGAAGTGCTTGCCGGCGGCCTTGATGGCCGGGACCACGACCTCGAAGTTGCGGTAGTCGTTGAGCGCGTCGAAGGTGCGGAAGATGTCCATGCCGTTGGCAGCGGCGCGCTCGACGAAGACCTTGGCCACGTCATCGGCGTAGTTGCGGTAGCCGACCAGATTCTGGCCGCGCAGCAGCATCGAGAAGGGGGTCTTCTTGATGTATTTCTTGAGGGTGCGGATGCGCTCCCATGGATCCTCGTTCAGGAAGCGGTGCATGGTGTCGAAGGTCGCCCCGCCCCAGACCTCCATGGCCCAGAATCCCACCTGGTCCATCATCTCGGCCACCGGCAGCATGTCCTCGGTGCGGCCCCGCGTGGCAAAAAGCGACTGGTGCCCGTCGCGCAGGGAGAGATCCTCGATCTTGAGGGGATTCTCCGCCTTGGGCCGTTTGGGGTCATAATGCATTTTAGTCGTCTTGACGGCAGTCTCAGTAGTCATCTCGGTGGTCTCCTTTTACACTGGTTTCGCGCAAAAGCGGTCACGGTCAGGCCATGCGGCCGAGGGCGCGCAGCTGCATCAGGTTGCGCAGCTGCATCTGGGTCTGCCGGCCGTTCAGAGCCCAAAGCTTCGGGCCGGCCGGCTCCAGCACTTCAGCGGCCGGCGTGGCCAACGGAAGGCATGCCATCTCCTCTTCCGCCTGCAAATAGTACATCACCGCGGCCATGGCGGCGGTGATTCTCTTCCGGGTGTCGGTCATAAATTCCTCGCATTCTGTTTGCCGGCGTGCCGGCCAACAGAGCTCAAAGGTGAAAGCTCAAAGTCTAATTGAAAGCGTTCATTTTTTGCTTTCAGGTTTGAGCTTGTTTACATCGGTATATTCCCGTGCTTCTTGGGCGGCCGCAGTTCGCGTTTGCCGCACATGGTCTCGAGCGCATCGATCAGCCGCGGCCGCGTCTCGCTCGGCAGGATCACGGCATCGATGTAGCCCCGGCTGGCGGCGACGTAAGGGTTGGAGAAGAGATCCTCGTACTCCTTGATTTTCTCAGCCCGCTTGGCGGCCGGGTCGGGAGCCTCGGTGATCTCCTTGCGGTGGATGATGTTGGCCGCGCCCTCGGCGCCCATGACGGCGATCTCCGCCGTGGGCCAGGCAAACACCATATCCGCCCCCAGGTCCCGGGAACACATGGCCAGGTAGGATCCGCCGTAGTCCTTGCGGGTCACCAGCAGGAGCTTCGGCACCGTGGCCTCGGAGTAACACCACAGCAGCTTCGCTCCGTGGCGAATGATGCCGCCCCACTCCTGGTGGCTGCCCGGCAGGTAGCCGGGCACATCCGCAAGGGTGAGGATCGGGATGTTGAAGGCGTCGCAGAAGCGGATGAAGCGGGTGGCCTTGTCTGAAGCGTTGATGTCCAGGCAGCCAGCCAGATTCTTGGGCTGGTTGGCGATGATGCCGATCGCGCGGCCGTTCAGCCGTGCGAAGCACACAATCATGTTCTGGGCGAAGTACTGATGCGGCTCGAAGAACTCCCCGTTGTCGACAATGGCCCGAATCACATCCTTCATGTCGTAGGCCTTGCTTGGATTGTCCGGGATAATGCCATCCAGCTCGGGGGCCGTGCGCCGCGGGTCGTCGGTGGCGGGGATCCGGGGCGGGTCCTCCATGTTGTTCGCGGGCAGGTAGGAGAGCAACCGCTTGATCTGTGCAATGCAGTCCGCGTCGTTCTCGCAAGCAAAATGGGCGACTCCGCTCTTTTCGTTATGGGCCTTGGCGCCGCCCAGCGCCTCGAAGCTGATTTCCTCGCCGGTGACGGCCTTGATGACCTCGGGGCCGGTGATGAACATGTAACTCGTGTTCTTGACCATAAAAATGTAGTCCGTCATGGCCGGCGAATAGACCGCCCCGCCCGCCGTAGGACCCATGATGGCCGAAATCTGCGGGATGACACCGGAGCAGGCCGAGTTGCGGAAAAAGATCTGGCCGTAGCCGGAGAGCGCATCGACTCCCTCCTGGATGCGGGCCCCGCCGGAGTCGTTCATGCCGACGAAGGGCACCCCGGCCTTGAGCGCCAGGTCCATGGCCTTGCAGATCTTCCTGGAGTGCATCTCGCCGAGGCTGCCGGCCCGTGAGGTGAAGTCCTGGGAGAAAGCGAAAACCGGACGGCCGTTGACCAGCCCGTGACCGGTGATCACGCCGTCGGAAGGGATCTCCACCTTCTCCATGCCGAAGTTCGCGCAGCGGTGGCTGACAAGCATATCCAACTCGCGGAAGGTGCCGGGGTCGAACAGCAAATTGAGACGCTCCCGCGCCGTGAGCTTGCCCTTTTGCTTGTGCTGGGCCACGGCCTTTTCGCCGCCCATTTTGAGCAGGCGGGCCTCGCGAGCCTTCAAGTCCTTGATCTTATCCGCGGTGATCCCCATATCTCCCCTTCCTTTCTGAATAAAAGGTTAAATAATTCCTATGCTTAGAATTTATTGTCAAGAAAAAAAAGCAGCTGGTCGGCAGCAGCGGTCGGGACGAGGCTGCCTGCTTCTACTTCCCGCAACATGCGGGGCAGCAGTTTCTTAACCCCGGCGTGGCGGGTAAAGCGCGCTTTGAGGCCCTCATCGACGAGGGACCACATCCAGGCTATGGCCTGCTGCCGACGCTTTTCATCAAGCTCACCGGACTCCGAGAACACCTGCCGATGCCGCTTAACCGCCTCCCAGATTTCCTCAATTCCGGTCAGTTCCAAGGCACTGCAGATGAGCACCGGTGGATTCCAGCGGGGAGAAGACGGCTGCAGCAGGTGCATGGCCAGCGTGTACATCTTGGCCGCTTTTTTGGCCGGGCCCAGGTTGTCGCCGTCGGCCTTGTTGATGGCCAGTGCATCCGCCAGTTCAAGGATCCCTTTCTTAAGGCCCTGAAGCTCATCGCCGGCCCCTGCCAGCAGCAGCACCAGGAAAAAATCCACCATGGAGGCCACGGCGGTCTCCGACTGGCCGACCCCGACCGTCTCCACGATGACCACGTCGTAGCCCGCCGCCTCGCATACCAGCATGGTCTCCCGCGTCTTGCGGGCCACTCCGCCGAGGCTTCCGCCGGACGGCGAGGGACGGATGAAGGCCCGTCGATCGGCAGAGAGCTTTTCCATGCGGGTTTTGTCAGCCATGACGCTTCCGCCGCTGCGGGCGCTGCTGGGGTCGACAGCGAGCACGGCCACGCGGTGCCCCGTCTCAACCAGCATCATCCCGAAGCTTTCGATGAAGGTGCTCTTGCCCACACCCGGCACCCCGGTGATCCCCAGGCGCATCGCTCCGCCGGTTTTAGGGAGCAGGGCGTTCAGGATCCGCCGGGCTGTTTCCTGGTGGGACGGCAGCGCGCTTTCGACCAGGGTGATAGTCTTCGACAGCATCCGCCGGTCGCCGGTCAGGACGCCGTCGATGTAATGTTGGGGATCGAGGGCTTTCATTTAGCCAAGGGGATAGGTTGGCCCGCTGGCCCGTGCACTCGCTGACCCATTGTTGCCCAGCATTTCGACTTCGACGGACCAGCGGGTTAAGGGGTTACCGTTTTTCAAGGGCGTTGAGCACCTGGTTCGCCGAGTCGGTTACGGGGGTCCCGGGGCCGAAAACGCAGGCTGCTCCAGCCGCGCGGAGCGCGTCGTAATCCTTGGGGGGGATGATCCCGCCCACCACCACTAGGATGTCTCCGCCGCCCTCCTGCTTGAGAGCCTTGGCCAGCTCGGGGACCAGGGTCTTGTGTCCCGCGGCCAGGGTCGAGACGCCGACGATATGCACATCGTTTTCGACCGCCATGCGGGCAGCCTCGGCCGGGGTCTGGAACATCGGGCCGATGTCCACGTCAAACCCCAGGTCGGCGAAGCCGGTGGCGATGACCTTCATGCCGCGGTCGTGGCCGTCCTGACCCATCTTGGTAACCAGGATTCGGGGCCGGCGGCCCTCACGTTCCTTGAACTGGTCGGTGCGTTTGCGGATGGTTTTGATGACCTCACTGTCCCCGTATTCGGAAGAGTATATCCCGGACACGCAACGAGTGGTGGCCACGAAGCGCCCGAACACCTTCTCCAGGGCGTCGGAGACCTCGCCCACCGTCGCCCGCAGCCGCACGGCGGGGATGGTCAGCTCAAGCAGGTTGGCGCCGCTCTCGGCTCCTTTCGTCAGGGCCTCCAGCGCCTGCTTGACGGTTGCGCTGTCGCGCTGGGTTTTGATCTTTTTCAGTCGCGCGATCTGCTCGTCGCGCACGCTCGCCGGTACCTCCAGGATGTCCAGACTGACGTCCTCCTTGATCTGGTACTTGTTCACGCCGACGATCACGTCCAAGCCCTGGTCGATGCGCGCCTGACGCCGGGCGGCCGCCTCCTCGATGCGCAGCTTGGGCATGCCGGTCTCGATGGCCTTGGACATGCCCCCGAGTTCCTCCACCTCCTGGATGATCTTCCAGGACTCCCGGATGATGCCATCGGTCAGAGCCTCCACGTAGTATGAGCCGCCGAGCGGATCGACGACCCGGCAAACCTGCGACTCCTCCTGCACGATGAGCTGGGTGTTGCGGGCAACCCGCGCCGAAGCATCCGTCGGCAGCCCGACCGCTTCGTCGAAGGAGTTGGTGTGCAGAGACTGGGTGCCGCCCAGCACCGCGGAGAGGCACTCCAGGGTGGTGCGGATGATGTTGTTGTACGGATCTTGGGCCGTGAGACTCCAGCCGGAGGTCTGGCAGTGGGTGCGCAGCATGGAGGACTGCGGGTCCTTGGGGTTGAACCGGCTCATGAGCTTGTGCCACAGGAACCGGGCGGCCCGCAGCTTGGCGATCTCCATGAAGAAGTTCATGCCGATGCCGAAGAAAAACGACAGCCGCGGCGCAAACTGGTCGATGCCGAGCCCGGCCTTGAGCGCGGCCTGCACATACTCCAGACCGTCGGCCAGCGTGAAGGCGCACTGCAGCACCGAACTGGCCCCGGCCTCCATCATGTGGTAACCGCTGATGCTGATCGTGTTGAACTTGGGCATGTTCTTGGAGCAGTAGGCGATGATGTCGGAGACGATCCGCATCGAAGGCTCGGGCGGGTAGATGTACGTGTTGCGGGTGAGGTACTCCTTGAGGATGTCGTTCTGGATGGTGCCGGTGAGTTTGGCCTGGCTCACCCCTTGCTCCTCGGCCGCCACGATGTATCCGGCCAGCACGGGGAGTACTGCGCCGTTCATGGTCATGGAGACCGACATCTTGTCGAGCGGAATCTGGTCGAAGAGGATTTTCATGTCCTCCGCGCTGTCCACCGCGACTCCGGCCTTGCCGACATCGCCCGCCACCCGGGGATGATCGGAGTCGTAACCCCTGTGGGTGGCGAGATCGAAAGCCACCGACAGGCCCATCTGGCCTGCCGCCAGATTGCGGCGATAGAAGGCGTTGGAGTCCTTGGCCGTGGAGAAACCCGCATACTGGCGGATGGTCCACGGTCGGTGGGCATACATGGTGGCCCGCGGTCCGCGCACATAAGACGGCAGTCCCGGCAGGCTGCTGAGGTGCTCAAGCGCCTCAAGGTCCTCGGCGGAATAAAGCGGCTTGACCCGAATGCCCTCGGGGGTCTGCCAGTTCAACGACTCCGGAGCCTTGCCGCGCAACTCCTTGGCGGCCAATTCTCTCCATTTCGCATAGTCGGGATGCTGGGCCATGGGCACATTCTCCTCTTTTTATGTTTCGTGAACCCCTTGATCGATGATGCTCGATAGACGCTGCGCGCGATGCCGGATGCTTTTCAGTCCTTCCCTCGCTCGCACAACTCCACCAGAACGCCGCTGGTGGCCTTAGGGTGAATGAAGGCGATCCGGGCCCCGCCCGCCCCTTTCCGGGGCTTCTCGTCGATCAGCTGGATCCCCTTGGCTTTCAGTTCGGCCAGCGCCTCGTCGATGTTGGCGACCCGGAACGCGATGTGTTGAATGCCCTCGCCTTTCTTTTCCAGGTACTTGGCGATGGGACCGTCGGGTGCCGTAGACTCCAGCAACTCCACCTCGCTCTCGCCGACCGGCAGGAAGGCGGTCGTCACCTTCTGCTCCGCTACGGTTTCGGTTCCCTCGAAGCTCAGACCGAGGGCGTCAGTCCAGAAATTCTTACCTGCGTCGATGCTTTTTACGGCAATCCCCAAATGATCGATCTTCAACAGTTTCATGCGGCTCCTCCCCGGCAATCCGTGATTATTAGAAAGGCGATTAAATATGCCAACTCATGTTCGGTTTCAGGTGGAGCGGGGTGCGCGGCGCGCCCCAAACATATTGACAAGGCTCCAGCGTACGGCAGCCAGCCCGCTGCATACTTCTCCAGACAGCTCCGGAGAACCGGCCCCCACGGAGTCGCCGGCCGTCTCTGCCTGCCGTCGGTACCCTCTAGACGGCTGGGGGGCGTGGCAGAGTCTCTTGAAGAATTGGTTGCGGCTCGCCGCGGCGCGCACCCCCCTCCGCCTGCTCGGAGAAATGTCGCGATTTGGCATATTTAATTTCCGGAGCTATAAAACTTTGAATTGCCCTACTGGGCCGCCTGCACGGAGATGACTTCCGGGACTTCCTGTTTCAGCAACTTCTCGATCCCGTTCTTGAGGGTCATCTGCGACATGGGACAGCCGGCGCAAGCGCCCCGCAAGCGCACGGTGACAACGCCGTCCTGCACGTCCACGAGTTCCACGTCACCGCCGTCCCGCTGCAGCATCGGCCTGATTTTGTCGATGGCTTGCTGGACTTTCTCTTTCATGGGGCATCCTCCTCGGCCTCATGGTTTGCAGGCAGGATCGAGAAAACCTGCCCGATCGAACAATCCCGACAAGTGCACCAAAAACTCCAAATACCCAAACAACATGTTCTTCCAATGAGGCTATATCAGATTTCGCGGGTTTCATAAAATCGCTTTTTGAACTCCTCGAACTCATCCTTCAGAATCGCCTCGCGAATCCGCTGCAGGAAGTTGAGGAAGAAGTGCACGTTGTGAATCGTGTTCAACCGGTAGGCCAGCAGCTCCCGCGACAGGAACAGGTGCCGCAGGTACGCCAGGGAATAGGTCCGGCAGGTATAGCAGGAGCAGGCGGGATCCGGCGGATCGGTGTCCTCCCGGTACCAGGCGTTGGTGATGGTGATGGTACCGTCGGTTGTGAAGAGCTGCCCGTTGCGGGCATTGCGGGTCGGCAGCACGCAGTCGAACATGTCCGCCCCCAGGCAAACCATATCCAGCAGGTCCTCGGGCCGCCCTACCCCCATGACATACCTGGGTTTTTCCCGGGGCAGCAAGGGCAGGGTGAAATCCGCCGTTTGCAGCATAAGATCCAAGGGCTCGCCCACACTCAGTCCGCCAAGGGCATAGCCGCTGAAATCCAACGCGATCAGGCGCTCGGCGGACTTCCTCCGTAAATCCTTGTGCATCCCCCCCTGAACGATTCCAAACAACGCCTGGTGCCCGTCGCGGCCGGGCTGCCAGGCGGACCGGCAGCGCCGGGCCCACTCGAAGGTGATCTCCTCGGCCTGCCGGGCGTCCTCGTAGGAAACCGGGTAAGCCGTGCACTGGTCCAGGCACATCATGATGTCGGAGTCCAGCCAGCCCTGGATTTCAATTGATTTTTCGGGGGTGAGCAGGTGGCTTGAGCCGTCGATGTGGGACTGAAAGGCAACCCCTTCCGCCGTGATGCGGGCGAGCTTGGCCAGAGAAAAGACCTGGAAGCCGCCGCTGTCGGTTAAAATGGGGCCGCGCCAGTTCATGAACCGGTGCAGGCCGTGGAACCGGCTGATTACATCTGGACCCGGCCGCAGGTAGAGATGATAGGTGTTGCCAAGGATGATTCGGGCTCCGCAGGCTACCAGTTCCTCGGGCGTGAGGGACTTCACCGACCCCAGGGTGCCCACCGGCATGAACACCGGTGTTTCCACCGGCCCACGCGCGGTTTGAATGACCCCCGCGCGGGCGGCCGTTTGCCTCGATTCCGCTACAATCTCAAAGCTGAACATGCTTCATCCTATTGCCGTCCGGTTCCGGCATCGGGCGAAGGACATGGATAATGGGATAAACAGCGGGTTTATTACCCCATGCCCCATGCCCTTAGCTCAGTCGATCAGCATCGCGTCTCCATAACTGTAAAACCGGTAGCGCTCGCGCACCGCCTCGCAGTAAGCGTTCAGGACGTTTTCCCGACCGGCGAATGCCGACACCAGCATCAGCAGGGTGGATTTCGGCAGATGAAAGTTGGTGATCATGGCATCGATCGCCTTGAAGCGAAAACCGGGATAAATGAAAAGGTCACAGCTCCCGCTCCCGGCCGCCAGCCGGCGCTGGTCGTCGGTTGCGTACTCCAGGGTTCGCACCACCGTCGTGCCGACGGCGACCACCCGCTTGCCGTTCGCGCGGGCGGCAACCACGCTCTCCGCTGTTGCCGCCGGAATCGTAAACCGCTCGGCGTGCATGCGGTGGTCGCGGATGTCATCTGTCCGTACCGGTGCAAACGTCCCGTAGCCGACGTGCAGGGTGATGGGCGTAACGGCAATCCCCAGGGCCTGCAGCCGGCGAATCAGCTCCGGGGTGAAGTGCAGCCCGGCCGTGGGCGCGGCCACCGCCCCCTTCACGGCGGCGTACACGGTCTGGTAGGCGTTCCGGTCCCGGGGTTCATCCGCCCGCCGGATGTACGGCGGCAGCGGCACATGGCCCCAGCGGTCCAATGCGGCCTCAAAATCCTCCTCACTTGAAAATTCCACTCGGCACGACCCAGCCCCTGCCGCAATAACCTTCCCGCGCAACCCTTCGCCGAAAACAAACCGCGTGCCCAGCCTCGCTGGTTTTGAGGACCTGACGAGGCATTCGCAGCTGAACCGCCGAGAATCGCTCGGACGGCTGCCGCCGGCATAATCCAGCAGGAAGACCTCGACCTTTCCGCCGCTTTCCTTCCGGCCCAGCAGTCGGGCTTTGACCACGGCCGTGTCGTTCACCACCAGAACATCCCCGGCCGAAAGAAAACCGGCGATCTCATCAAAACGGTGGTGGGACACTATACCCGTCGAGCGCTCGAGCCTCAGCAGCCGCGAATGATCCCGCCGGCCTATGGGCTCTTGGGCGATCAGTTCGCAAGGAAGCTCGTAGTCATAGTCGCCAAGGGAATACATGGCTTGTCAAGATCGTCCCATATACACCAGTCCCAGCCCGACCGCCATGAGGGCCAGGCCGACCCGGCGAAGGTGCCCTTCGGGCGTTGCGGCAATCCGGACGAGCCACTCCTTCATCCGGCCGGGAAAGGCAAAATACGGCAGCCCTTCCACCACCAGAACCATTCCAAGAACACACAGAAAATAGGCCATGCCCGATGTCGTCTCCCTCTCGCCATCGGCCTCCGGCTCGCTTCTGCCGGTGCCGTAGAAGGCTGATTCATATAGCTTCTCCATCGATCTGTTGTCAAAAACATTAAAACCGAACGATTGGGCTGCCGCGCGGCCCTTTGATTGACACTGATACCTCGGGTCTTTATATTCGCCCATGCTCGGTAAACTCCGGTCTGATCCCCGACCCGTCTGAAAGGCGGCCCCATGCGCATCATCATTCATTATCTCGTTGGCGTTGTTATCCTCACCCTCTATGGTGGTCAAGTCTGACCGTTCATGGCCGGGCTGCCCCCCGTGATCCTGGGGGCGCATATCTTAGCGGCTTTCTTGCTCGCGCTGCTGGTGCGCGGATTCCTTGAAAAACGATATGTGACCGCCGTTGCGGATGTGTCGCAACCCAAGCGCCAGTTCGTGCTGGACCAACTGCTGGGCGTGGTGATCGCGCTGGTTGCCGCGGGGCTGAACGTGGTCCGTTACGGCTTTCCCGCCGGCAGCGCCCTCAAGCTGATCTTCGGCGTGATCGTGTTCAGTTTTTTTATCGCTCTGGACATGGCCCTGGCGCGGGAGCACACCATTATTTTGAACGCGGCTTCGAACAGTATTGTCCTGCCGCCTCCCAAGCGTCTTTTTTCGATGACCCGCCGCTTTTCCATGGTGGCGGTAGCGACCGCTATCTGCGTTTCATTGGTCAATGTGTTGGTCATCGCCCGCGACATGAGCTGGCTAACCACGGTTGGCACCGATCCCGCCGCCACGATGGATGCCATCCTATCCGTCACCTATGAAGTGCTGTTCATCATGGCGGTCTTGCTCGCCTTGGCGGTCAACCTCATCATTTCCTATTCCCGCAACCTGAAGCTTCTGTTCCGGAATGAAACCGGCGTGCTGGAGCGGGTGACCAACGGCGACTTGAGCCGGCTGGTGCCGGTGGCCACCCGCGACGAGTTCGGCCTGATTGCGGGGCACACCAACACCATGATCGAAGGGCTGCGGCACCGCCTGCAGCTCATCAGCGCGCTCAAACTGGCGGAGGAAGTGCAGCGCACCCTGCTGCCGGCCGGCCCGCCGAAGGTGCCCGGGCTGGACCTCGCCGGGACCAGCATCTACTGCAACGAAACCGGGGGAGATTACTATGACTACATCCTCCTTCCCGGCAGCCGGCTGGGAGTTGTGGTGGCGGATGTTTCCGGTCACGGAATAGACGCGGCGCTCTTCATGGCATCCGCGCGGGCCTTTCTGCTCTCGGAAGCCCACCTCTTCAAAAGCCCTTCGCTGCTCGCACGGGACGTCAACCGTTATCTGACACGGGACAGCGCTCCCACGGGCCGCTTCATGAGCATGTTCTTTCTCGAAATCGACCCGGCCGCGAAAACCCTGCGATGGGCCCGCGCCGGCCACGAGCCGGCAGTGATGTACAGCCCGGCCAGCGCGGACTTTCAGGAACTGGGTGGGGACGGCATGGCATTGGGGGTAGTGGATGACACCGACTACCGGGATTACCAGCAGCAGGGGTGGGAGCCCGGCTCGGTGGTCGTCGTCGGAACCGACGGTATCACTGAAACCCGCAACCGCTCAGGGGAATTTTTCGGCAGCACGCGCACCCGGGAGATCATCCGCGCCCATGCCGCCGGTTCAGCCGCAGATATCCAGTCGGCCGTCATCGCGGCGGTGGAAGCCTTCCGCGGCGAGACCCCCCAGGAAGACGATGTGACGCTCGTAGT
>JBLMXM010000299.1:0-21590 GCA_050257775.1 Hyphomicrobiales bacterium | reverse complement strand
AAATGCCGGTTTCGAAAAAGGGCGGCCATGATTTCCTCCCTGGGTTGGCAAAAAACGAGGAAGGGCTATTTCCGGGTGGAAACAGCCCCTATCTTTTAGATTAGCAGAAACCGAAAGGGGTTTCAATTGACGGATGGTGCAAGCATCCGGGCTTCGCGAATCTCTTGCATATGGAAAAGAGATGGATTCCAGCGGCAGGCGTGGTAAGAGAAACTGAGAAAGGATTCCCGCCATGAAACGAACTCAGATCGTCGCAACCGACGGGTTCACGCTGAACCCGGGGGACAACCCCTGGAGCGATATCGGGCAGTTGGGCGTACTGACGGTGTATGACCGGACGGCACCGGCCGAACTGATCCTGCGCTGCCGCGAAGCGGACCTCCTCATCGTCAACAAGACGCCGGTCGGTGCGGGCGCTCTGGGGGCGCTGCCGCGGCTGCGCTTCATCGCCGTTTCCGCCACCGGTTTCGACTGCGTGGACGTGGAGGCCGCCGGCCGCCGCGGCATCCCGGTGTCCAACGTGCCGATCTACGGCACCGATTCCGTGGCCCAGTACGTGTTCGCGGCGGTCCTGCATGTCTGGCACAACATCTCCGGCCACGACGCGGCGGTCAAAGCCGGGGAGTGGGGCCGACAGCCGGACTGGTCGTTCTGGAGGACACCGCTGATCGAGCTGCACGGAAAGATCATGGGGATCGTGGGTTTCGGCCGCATCGGCCGCCGGGTCGGCGAGCTGGCTCACGCCTTCGGCATGAACGTAATGGCGTATGACGCATTCCCAGGAGCGGATCCGGGTTTTGCGCCCTTCGCCTGGGCCGGCCTCGAGGAGGTTTTCAGCAGAAGCGATGTGGTCAGCGTGCATTGTCCTCTGACCTCCCAAAACCAGCGCTTCGTCAACCGTGAATTGCTGCAGCGCATGAAGCCGACCTCCCTACTCATCAACGCGTCGCGCGGAGCCCTGGTGAACGAAGAGGACTTGGCCGCCGCACTGAAAGCGGGGCGGATCGGCGGCGCAGTCGTGGATGTGGTGTCGGCCGAGCCGGTCCGGCCGGAAAACCCGTTGCTGACCGCCCCCCACATCGTGATGACGCCGCACCTGGCCTGGGCCACTCGGGAGGCCCGGCAGCGGCTGATGCGCACCACCGCTGAAAACGTCCGGGCTTTTCTCGAGGGGCGACCACAGAATCTGGTTAACGGCAACTGCTTGGGAAAATAACCTGGCTTCTGTTGCCGGCCCGTTTCATGCTATATGACGCGAAATCGGATGGATGATTTTCCGTGAAAGGAGGTTCAGATGGGTGTCCCGAAACCGCTGATGAAGGATCAAGCCGAAAAGAACCTAAGGGAAATCTATGAGGGCATGCATTCCGCTTTCGGCAGAATGCCTAATCTCTTTGCCGTAATGGCGCATTTTCCGGCCGCGCTGAAACGCTTCGTGCCGTTTTACAACGCCGTCATGCTGAAGGGTTCGGTGCCGCCCAACCTCAAGGAACTGGCTTACCTCAAAACCGCCAGCATCAATGCCTGCCAGTACTGACAGCGCGCTCACATTGCTTCGGCGAAGCAAGTGGGTGTGACGGACAAGCAGATCGAGGACCTCCGATTCTACCAGAACAGTGACGCCTATGACGAGAAAGAGCGCGCCACCGTGCGTTTCGCCGACCTCGTGACCCGCGGCGCGGCCGCTATCGACAAGTCGGTTCTCGACTGGTTCGGCCGATTTTATTCCGATTCGGAAATCGTGGAACTGGTCCTGGTGATCGCGTTGGCGAACCTGGTCAACCGCTTCAACGATACGCTTCAGGTCCAGCCGGATCTAGGCTAACTGGCCAGGCGCTGATCCTCCGCGTCGGCTCTTTGCGCTTCGGCAAACTCCTGCGCCAGGGACTCGATCAACTCTCGGACGGACACGATCCGGTCGACGCGGTAGGCATTCTGGCCGGAAAAGACGAAGCCGCGCTTGAGATTCCCCTTTTTGGCTTGCATGAGTGCCAGCGCAATGCAGTAAGGGCTGCGGCGGTGGTCACAGGTCCGGATGCAATGGTAGGGGCAGGTGAAGGGGATTTTTTCTCCGCGTTTGACAGATTCCAGGAATTCGTTGTTGATGGCTCGCCCCGGAAGACCCACCGGGCTTTGGATGATCACGATGTCTTCCCTGCCGGCGTTCACGTAGGCTTGCTTGAAGGCCATATCCGCATCGCATTCGTGGGTCGCCACGAACCGCGTCGCCATCTGCACACCGGCGGCCCCCATCTTCAGAAACTTGTGGATGTCTGCACCGGTGTAAACACCGCCGGCCGCGATGACGGGGATGGCCTTGCCGTGCTGCTCCTCGAAGGGCTTCACGGCCGCCAGCACCTCGGACACCAGTTTTTCCAGCGTGAACTCCGGATCGAAAATTTGCTCCGGCTTCAATCCCAGATGGCCGCCGGCCATGGGGCCTTCGACGACGAAGGCATCGGGAAGGTGCGAGTATCTCGTCCATTTCTTGCAGAGCACCTCCGCGGCCCGGCCGGATGAGACGATGGGAACCAGCTTCGGCCGGCTGCTGTGATTCAGATATTTCGGGAGGTCCAGCGCCAAGCCGGCGCCGGAAAAAATGAAGTCGATCCCTTCTTCGATGGCGGCAATGACCATCTCGGCGAAATGGGTCAACGCCACCATGATGTTGACGCCCAGAAGGCCTTTGGTCAGGCTCCGGGCTTTGCGGATTTCGCGTTTGAGAGCGCGGACGTTGGCTTCCAACGGGTTGGCGGCAAGGTCGGCCTCGCCCATGCCGATCATCGCGCCGGCAATGACGCCGATGCCGCCTTCATTGGCTACGGCCGATGCCAGGCCGGACAGGGAGATGCCGACGCCCATGCCGCCTTGGACAACCGGGATTTGGGCGACCAGGTCGCCGATGCGTAAATTTGGTAGCTGCATACTTTTGGGTCCCCTTCAGTGGTTCTTCTGCTTTAGCAGAGCTCGGTCGAACATTCCGGTATAGGCCCCAGGCATATGCAGGCGTATTCCAGGTTGTAGGATTCAAGATTCCGGTTTGATCTCTTCAGTACGGTCAGTGGCCGGCGGCGGTGACGGCGCCAGCGCCCTCAGCCGCTGATAAAGCTCATCGGTCAATCGGATCTCAGGGGCCTTCAGCGCCGGCTCGATCTGTTCCACGCTGCGCGCGCCGATGATCGGGCAGGTAACGGCCGGGTGATGTGCCACCCAGGCGACGGCCAGGCTCACCGTCGATAACCCCACCTCGGCCCCCAAGGCTTGCAATCGCTGGGCGGCTTCGAACATCCATGGTTCGGCGTAGCGGTTCTTATACATGGCATTTTCTGCCAGACGGCCGGGCGCCTTTTCCGGGGACCGGCCGTATTTGCCGGTCAGGACTCCGCCTCCCAAGGGGTTGTACGCCATCACCCCCATCCCGGCGTGCCGGGCGAGCGGAAGCAGTTCCACTTCGGCCTGGCGCTTCACCAGGTTGTACATGGGCTGGATCACGCGGATGCCCTGCAAACCCTTGAGCGCGCACAAGCCGAGCGCCCCGGCAATCTGCCAGGCCGCCCAGTTGCTAACGCCAATGTACCGCACCTTGCCCTGCACTACAAGCGTATCGAACGCATGCAGGCTTTCTTCGACGGGAACGAGGGGGTCGAAGCGGTGGGCGAAATAGATGTCGATCCAGTCCGTGTTGAGGCGCCTCAGGCTGGCTTCGCACTCCTGGATAATGTGCCGCCGGGACAGTCCTCCCTGGTTGGGGCCGGCGCCTTTGGACCACCCGACCTTGGTCGTGACGACCAATTGGTCCCGCTCGCCGGTGATCAGATCACCCAGGATGCGCTCCGACTCTCCCTTGGCGTAACCGTTGGCGCAGTCGAAAAAGTTGATGCCGGCCTCGCGGCAGCGCCGGTAGATGGCCGCGCTGGTCTGCCGGTCGGCCTCCTGGCCGAAGGTCATGGTCCCCAGGCACAGCTCCGATACCTGCACCCCCGTGGTCCCCAGGTTCACATATTTCATTTCTGGCATGCTCCTGATGAGGCTCTGTTTTTCAGTTTAGCCGGTGCGATCGACTACAGCCCGTTGTCGTTGGGCTGGCCCATGCGCAGGGGGCCGCCGCGGGCCGTCGGCCAGCACAGGCAATTGCCGGCCGAGCCGGGCACCGTGAAAATATCCATGCCGTGGTCGAAGGTCTGCACAAAGATCTCCAGTTGGCCGTCGCCGTCCAGATCCCCGACCGCCGGCGCCGCCGGCGCACCGTTGCCGTTGCCGTTATAGCCCGGGTTCGGGACGGCGATGTCATGCAGCAGGCGGCCGTCGGCCCCCAGGATGACCAGGCGGCCGGAATCCTGGACGTCCGGCGCGCCATAGGTGGTGAAGATGATTTCCGGGGAACCGTCCTGGTTCAGGTCGGCCACGGTGGCCTCTGAGGCATACATCACGGCCTTGCCATGGGTGTAATTATAGCGCCACAACTCAGCGGCTTGAGGCGTGAACGCCCGCATGAAGCCGTCGTTCAGCGACACAACAATTTCCGGGTCTGAGTCCCCCTGGATGTTGACGGTAACAGCCGCCGGCACCCCCATGGGCGGATACCACCCGGAGACGGAAATGGGCAGCCCGCCCCGGGGAAGATATTCCCAGCCGGCCTTGCGCATGGCCGAGCGGCTGCCGTCGCCGTGTGCCCCTTCCAGCACCATGACGGCGTAGGCCTGGGTCTCATAGGGATCGTGGAGCTCCACGTTGGGAACTCCGAGCACCTCGTTGCGGCCGTCGCCGTCCAGGTCGACGATGTTGGGCGGCGAGGCCGTCCACTGCAGCCATTCCTGAGCGCTGGGATTCGGCCAGGCGCCGGTATGCAGGTGGTAGTGGTTCTCCTCCACCTGCGGGTCGGCCCAACGGATGAACTGCCCCCAAGTCATGCGCTGGCCGAGATAGGCGCTGTCCCGGTTCGTAAACCAAGGGGAAGCATCGATCGCCGGGCCGTTTGGCTTGAAGGCCTGGATGTGGTGGTTGTCATAGGTCACGATGATCTCGAGGTCGGCATCGTCATCTATGTTGCCGATGCCGACATTCAGGCCGTAGCAGCCGTAGCCGCTGTGGCCCATGCCGTTGCGGTCGGCGTCCCCGCCTGTGCCGCTGCGGTTGTTATAGCGCGGCCAAGCCGGATAGTTCAGACCGGCCGGCTGAAAGAGGGTGCCGTTGTAGGCAAACACGAACACCTGCGCCCCTCCGTTCGCAGTGGCCTGGGTCTGGGTGGTGGTGGCCACGACTTCGATCAGGCCGTCGCCGTTCAAATCGGCCGCCGCCAGTCCCCGCACCTCCGGCGATTCACCCGCCGTCGTCGTATTCACCGGCCAGCCGGGTTTCAGAACCAACCGGCCGTTGCGCCATTCATAGGCATACACTTCGTGGCGTGCGCCAAAAACCACTTCGGGCACGCCGTCGCCCTCGAGGTCCACCACCACGTGGGGGGCGTACACGCGCCCGCCGTTGTGGTCGACCCGGTCCAGCAGATGGCCCTGGTGGTCGAACACATATACGGAGTAGTAGGCGGCGATCAGCTCATTGTGTCCGTCTCCGTCCAGGTCCGCCACCACCGGTGAGGCGAACCAGCCGGTCTGTCCCGCCAGGTTCATGCGGAACACCGGTGCCTGGACTTCGCCCGCGCTCTGGCCGGCGGCGCACACCGGATTGCGCGCCCCGCCGGTGGCGTTGCCGGTGGGCGGGCTCGCGGCGCCGCTTCCCCCCGATTCCGATCCACTGCCGCCGCCGCAGCTGACCCACAGGGCCGACAGGAAGATGACCCCCATCCAAATACCTATCCGCTGAGGGGATGTCATGGCTTCTCCAAAAGTTGACGTTCGGATTGTTGGCATCGGCCGTGAAGCAGAAAAAATCGGGTCGGGAAAATTCCCTGTTCTTCCGTCGCGCTATGCATTTCGCCCCTACTGGCACCGGCCGCGCAGGTCGACCGGCCAGACATCCACCACCTTTCCGGAGCGGGTGATGTGGTAGCAATCGAAGAGATTCACCGTGGGGTCGCAATGGGACACGACCAACTCGAGGACCGTTCCGAGCTCCGGCAGGAGAGCGATCCGGTCCGGAGCGGCCAATTTTCCGTATTCATCTCCAAACCAGTCATACTGCAGGCTGGCGTATTCACGGTTCATCACCCTCGGCCGGCCGCCGTCCCGGTAGAGTGCCTTCAGCCCCGCATCGACGGTCACCTGGCGGCCGTGCGGCCCGCTCACCACGGTGGTCAGCATCGTGAGGGCGGGGTGATAATCGGCGGCGTCGGAGCCGTCCGCCGATTCGATCGCCAGGTACTCGGCATCCATCAGCGCATAAGAGCCGGCCTGCAGTTCGGTGAGTTCGGCTACGGTCAGGTCGATTTTCGCGGTTCCGGTTCCCGAGGCACTGAAGATGGTGCAGGACTCCTCCCGGGCCTGCAGCTGTTTGAACACCGCTGCGGCCAGTCTGAGGCCTTCGCGCGATGCCGATCGGCGGTCCGCATAGCGGGGAATGTGCTGCACATGCCCGGCGTAAGCCTGGATGCCGCGCAGCCGAAGGTATTTGCTCGCCCGGACGCGTTCGGCCAACTCCAGGGCCCTGCCGGGAGGAACCCCGGTCCGCCGCTGACCGATGTCGATGTCCAGCAGCACGTCGAGCTCCCGGTCCTTCTCGGCCAGATGGCCTTCGAGAAGCTCTATGCCGGCAGGGTGATCGACGACTGCCATCAGAAACGGCGCCCGGCCCAGGAGCGAGACCAGCCGGGAAGCCTTCTCGCGCCCGGCCACCGGCCCGGTAATGAGCACCCCCGATATCCCGGCATCCACCAGAGCCTCGGCTTCGGATACCTTGGCCGCGCAGATGCCGATGGCGCCGTTGGCGATCTGCATCTTGGCCAGAGTGGAGCACTTATGGGTTTTCGCGTGCGGCCTCAGGGCCTTGCCGGCGGCTTTGACCCGGGACTGCATTTTCTGCAGATTCTCGTCCAGTAGATCCAGGTCGAGCACCAGGCAGGGGGTATTCAGTTCCAGCCTTTTTCTGCAAATCAGCTCTTTTTTCGGATCAGCCATGGATTAAAGCCCCTTCAGGTCGTGCCGGCAGCCGGCATCATCGACCGGCGACAGGGTATTGTTGATCGGATCATAATACCATTTGCATAGCGGCTCAAGGATATTGCCAGGGATCAATGGAATTCACACAAAAGCCGGCGGGAACAAGCCGAAACGGATCTCCGGGTCCCGGTCAGCTGGCCAATCGGGCCACCGTGTCCAGGAGAAGCTCGGTCCCCGTGCGTATCTCGCTGAGGCTCGTTTCTTCCTCGGGACAATGGCTACGACCGCCTTTGCTGGGAACGAAGATCATGCCGACCTCGGTCACTTCGGGAAGGATCGAGGAATCGTGGAGGGCGCCGCTCGCCATCCTCAAGGTCTTGATGCCCTTCTCGCCAGCGGCCGCCTCGATAAGCTGGAGGACGCGCCCAGAAAGGCGGACTGGAGGGGTGTCCGAGCGGGGCTGGATGTCGAAAGCGAGGTCCCTGGCCCGGCATGTCGTCTCGACGGCGGACATGATGCGCCGGCTGGCCTGATCGATTCGGTCGGAGTCGAGGTCGCGGATATCCAGTGTGAATTGGACCCTTCCGGGGATGACGTTAGCCTGGCCGGGCTCGCAGGTCAGCATACCGACCGTGGCCACGGTGTTTCCCTCCTTGTCGCCGACGGCTATCTCCTCGACGGCGGCAATTACCCGGGCAGCCCCCTGCAGGGCATCCTGCCGCAGCCCCATCGGAGTTGCACCCGCATGGTTGGCTACACCGGTCAGGGTGACCCCGAACTGCTTGATGCCGTTGATCCCCTCTACCACGCCGATGGGAATCCCTTTGCGTTCGAGCACCAGGCTCTGCTCGATATGCAGCTCGATCATGGCCTTGGCCATGCCGGGCTTCAGGGGCTTGGTGTCATCCGGGACCAGTCCCGCGTTGGCCATAGCCGCTGCAAAACTGGTCCCATCCTTGTCTTTCAACCGCTGCAAATCGTCCGGCGCCAGTCTTCCGATCCAGGCCCGGCTGCCGATCATGACCGAGCCGAACCGCGACCCCTCTTCCTCTGCAAAGACGATCACGTCGACAGGATGGCGGTGGGGGATCTGTTGCTCCGCCATCACGCGGGCCGCTTCGAGCGCGGCCACCACCCCCGCGACGCCGTCGAACCGTCCGCCGTGAAGGACGCTGTCGATGTGGGACCCGGTCATCACGGATGGAAGGTCTTGGGTGCTGCCTGCGAGGCGGCCGCGTAGGTTCCCTCCTAAGGTCGTCGATACCCTTGCACCCGCTTTGCGCAATTCATCGCCGACATAGGCACGGGCCTGCATGTACGGCTCGGAGAACGTGAAGCGGGTGATCCCCCTGCCGGGTGTGGCGTTGAAGGAATTGATGATCTCGATATCCCGGCCGATGCGTTCGACCTGAACTCCCATTACGTGTTCTCCGTACCTGCTGTTTCGGGCCTCCCTGCTAGGCGGCGAGTCTGGCAAACTGCCGAATCGTTTCGATCAGCTTCTGATAGGTTTCATCGCCCAGCCGCACCCTCGGCAGGACAATGGCATATTCTCCGTCAACGGCCACGAAGGTGCGCTCCGGGGTTACCTCGATCCCGCTGACGCGATCCCAGCTCTTGGTCGTTTTCGAACCGGCGCTGATCACCTCCAGGCCTTCCGGTGACGCTCGGAGCATTCGGTCGGAGAAGGCTTTAGGGTTCTGCCGCGTCTTCACGATCTTGCGCATGGTCCGCCCCACCAGCCAACGATAATAATACGGGTAGAACACCAGGAAGAACGCGGCAAATGCGCCGAAATAAAGCGCCGGCGCTTTCAACGACAGAAAGCCATACAGCGCCAGCCCCGTGAGGCCAACGCCCAGCGATACCCCGATCCAGCGGATGCGATAGCGCCGCCGCATGGCGGGCGAATGTTCCATCCGGTATTGGGCCAGGGCCGCCAGGTCGGCTTCATCCGGCGCGAATGCAACTTCCATGCGCAAGCTCCTCGGGAGACGTTCAATGGCGGTACAGCGCCTGCACCGCCATTGAACCGTAACACTCACCTAACCGGGGGCGCTGATCGGTCAGCGCGGAAAACCCTGGATGCGCAGGGTCACTTCGGCAATGATGACCGCGCTGAAGAAGACCGAAAACAGCGTGATCAGCGCGGCCACAACAATGCGCCAGCCCTGTTTGCGGAATGCATCCAGGTCCTTGGCAATCGAAAGGCTGGTGAAGGCGATGATGGGGGTCGCCAGTGCCAGGAAGTTGACCTTGCCCACTATAGCCAGGATCTCCTTGGAGAAAGGCATCCCCGGCATGGTGAGCAGCAGCGAGATGGTGCCGACGTAGGCGATGGTCGGAATGTAGATCGGCACGTAGCGCGCCAGCAGCACGCCGACGACGCAGACTGCAAAAATGAACAGCATGCCCGGCAGCGCCGTAACGGGGTCGACCTTGACGGCCACCCAGTTGCCGATCAGGGTCAGGATGCAGATCAGCGCCAGGTGAAAGCACGTCCAGCCCAGGTTGATCTTGGGGCGCTCCTGCTTCTGCGTCAGTGAAAAGGTCTTGGTCCCGGGCTCCTTTTTCTTCCCCATGAGTCGGTAGATCCACTCGGCGAACGGCAGGCCGATCAGCCAGGACGCATAAAGACCGGTGATGCCGGTGATCAGGTTGCTCGCGGCCGCAAAGGCCAGGATCTGGTCCTTCCACTGGGGCAGGGCCTCCCCCAGGGTCGCCGCGCCGGCGGTCATCATGCTGGCGCTGCCGATGCCCATGGCCATGGCCAGAGCCAGCGGGTGGAAGATGGCCGGCGCCGTGAGGGCGAACACGCTGCCGATGATGCTGAAGAAGGCGGTTCCGAGGACGGTGCCGGTGATGTAGGTCCCGATCACGCCGCGGCCCTCAGGAGTATCCAGGCCGTAGATGTCGGCGATGAGGCTTAGGTTGGGTTCACGGGCCACCGAGTAGCAGGCGCCGACAACCTCCCGCCTCAGGCCCAGCAGAATGCCAATCGGCATGGCTATGACAATGGAGCCCCAGTTGTTGCCGGCCTCCTGCAGGATGAGGGCGACGCCGGCCTGCACGAGTTTGGGGACGTTGGGGCCCACCAGCGTGCCGTAGCGGACCATCAATGGGTAGGTGGCCGTCAGGATGATCCCCGCCGCCCAGGCTGAATCGCTGAGAGTGTAAACCTTTACCCAGCGGCCGGCGGCCTGGGGTGCGAATAAAACCGCCAGCCAGATGGTGTGCACGAAGGGTACCAAAAGGATGGTGATCTTCTCGATGGGCGTCCAGCGCACGAAACCAATCAGTTCGGCCAGGATGACCAGAACGAGGGCAACGACATACACCTTGAGCAGTTGGGGGGAGACGAGCCCCGGAGATGCCTGGGGTGGGGACTTGGCCGCTTCTGCCATAAAGAGCCTCCTTTGAATTCAGAGTGAGTTCGGAAGTTGAACGACCGCCGTCGACAGAAACCGAACTGTTCCCTAAGACGCCATCTCGCTATTAGCAGGTTTTGCGACTTAAGAAAATCTCGCTGCTTATATGCCCGGCAGCTGCCTTCCTCCATCCTACCGGGTCAGGCGCTGCATAAGTTCCAAGTATTGTGCTTTGTTCAGCCGCGGATGAAACTCTTTCCGGACGCGCCGCGCCTCGGCACCCCCGTCGGCCAGCAGGTCGATGACGCACATGGCCATCAACTTGGCCGGAAGCACCACCGCGGCGATATAATCGGTCACGCGGAACTCGGCGGTGTGCAGGTGCCCCTGGGTCCCGGTCACGAAGGGATGCACCACGGGGATGAGGTGGGACAGATCGCCCACATCGAAAGACCCGCCCATGAAGCCCGCCTCCAAGGCGCCTTTGTCGCCCAGCAGGGCCCGGCCGTTCTGGCAGGCAAGCTGGGTGAGATTCCGGTCCTGGAAGATCGGCAGGTAGCCGGGGATGTTGGTGATCTGCGTGGCCGCACCGACGGCGTCGCCGCCGGCCTTGAACGCTCGGTCCACCTTGGCCGAAGCGTCGAGGATGGCCTCGAGGCTCTTGCCGCGCACGTAGGTCTCGAGCCTGACGTCCGAGGGCACCACGTTGACCACGTCCCCGCCCTTGGTGATGATCGGGTGGACCCGGACGGCATCGTCGTCCTGGAAGGTCTCGCGCTGGGCATGGACGGCCATGATGCCGATGCACGCCGCGTTCAGGGCGTTGATGCCCCGATGGGGCGCGGCCCCGGCATGGGAGGCCTTCCCCTCGTAGCGGATGAATTTGGCCATGAAGCCGTTGCCGGCGGCGTTCATGAGAAAGGCGGGCTCGGGCGTGTCGGCAAAGGCGTGCACCATCATGGCTGCATCCACGTCGTCGAAGTAGCCCAGCTTGACCAACTCCTGCTTGCCACCCAGGAAGCTGATCTTGCCCTCGGCCATGAGCCCCAGCCGGTATTCGATCTCAAGGTATTCCTCGGCCGGGCAGCCCAGGAATTTGACCCTTCCGGACAGAAACGGAGCGATTCCGGCCCCGACCAGCCCCATGGCGGCGCCCAGCATGCTCGCCACCTGGATGTGATGGCCGCACAGGTGCGCCGCGCCCGTGACCGGGTCGGCCAGCGGCGACTTCTTTTCCATCACGGAGTCCAATTCGCCCATCACCACGACCGTGGGGCCGGCCTCCTTTCCGGAGAGCGTGCCCTCGACCCCGGTAAGAGCGATCCCCTCCCGGATGGGCAGGTTCAGCTTCTGCAACTCCGCTTTGACCAGTGCAGCGGTCTTAACTTCACGGTAGCCCAGCTCGGGCTGCTTCAACATAGCCTGGGCGATCCGAATCATATCGTCCCGGCGTCGGTCGATGTGCTCGCAGGCTTTCTTCTTCAGCTCTTCCTTGTTCATGGCGTTTCCTTTCCTCATCCGAGCAGCCGCAGGACTGCATGCAGGTAAAGACGGGTGGCATCTGTGACTTCCTGGAGGTTCACAAATTCGCAAGTGGTATGGGCCTGGGCAATGGATCCCGGCCCGCAGATTACGGTGGGGAAGCCCATGTAGGGCGCATCCGAGCCGGCCACGAAAGCCTCCACCCCGGGGTCCCGGCCGAATATGCCCTGGTGCGCCGCCCGCAGGGCGGCCACCACCGGCTCCCCCGGCGAGATGTCGTTGGGGGCGATCAGCCAGGTCGGCTCGGTAATCTCGTAGGCGAAATCCGGATCCCCCTCGGCCGCCTTGCGAATGCGCGCCCTAAATTCCGAATAAACGCTTTCGCGGGATTCGCCCGGAAGCGTCCGGCGGTCGACCTCCAGCTCACAATAGTCCGGCACCATGTTCACCTGGACGCCTCCGCGGATTACACCCGGTGTGAACCGGCCGTGCCCGCACAGGGGGTGCGGGCTGCGGCCGAGCAACTCCTGGTTGTAGTCTCCAAAGGCCCGGATCACCTTCGACATTTTGTCAATGGCGTTGACCCCCTTTTCAGGCACGCTGGAGTGGGCGGCCCGGCCGCGGGTGACGATCTTGGTGCTGACCCGGCCCTTGTTGGCCGGGCAGACCCTGAGGCTGGTGGGCTCGCCGATGATCCCCTGGTCGGCCATGCGGCTGTCCTGGCCGATGGCCTTGGAGCCGAGCATCTGGTACTCTTCGTCGACGATGCCGCAGACGATCAGATGGCCGTTCAGGCGCGTGCCGGTTTCCCTGAGCGCCTTGACGACCCCCAAATAAGCGGCCAGGGCCGCCTTCATGTCGCAGGCCCCGCGGCCGTGCATCTGGCCGCCCTCGACCCTGGCCGTATAGGCCTCCGGGTAGCCGGTGGTGCGAGCCGTATCCATGTGGCCGGCGAGCATCAGGATGGTCCGGCCCTGTTTTCCGTTGAGGAACCCGAAAACGTTCGGCCGACCCGGGCGCACCTCCCGAGTCTCGACCTTCAGTCCCAAGGCGGACAGGTGTCCGGCCAGATAGTCGGCCATCTCCTTTTCGCGATAGCCTGCCTGCGGCGGGTCGTCGAAGGGGTTTTCGCTGCGGATCAGGATCATTTCATGGAGGACTTGGAATATCCACTGCGGGTCGATAGCCTTTTGGACGTTCTCGAACAGACCCTGTGGCATCGTCAACCCTCCAGTCGGTCGCGCAGGGGAAACCGCTGGCAGAGATCTTTGACCTTCTCCCGCACGCTCTGCCGGACGGATGGGTCATCCGGCCTGGAGAGCAGTTGGTCGATCCAGCCGGCGATGAGCAGCGTCTCCATCTCGCCCATGGCGCGGCTGGAGATGCCCGGCGTGCCGAGGCGCAGGCCGCTCGTCACCAAGGTGGATTCCGGGTCGAAGGGAATGACGTTGCGGTTGCAGAGGATCCCGGCGGCCTCAAGCGCCGCCTCGGCCTTGTCGCCCTTGAGCTGTTTGCCCCGCAGGTCGACGAGCACCATGTGGTTGTCGGTCCCGCCGCTCACAGGACGGTAGCCCCTGGTACTCAGCTCGTCGGCGAGAAGGGCGGCCGTGCGCAGCGTGCGCTCCTGGACCGCGCGGAACTTGGGCGTCGCAGCCAGGTGGAAGCACACCGCCTTGGCGGCCACAAGCGAGAGCGTGGGGGTCCCCTGGGTGCCGGGGAAAATGGATCGGTCGATTTTCTTGGCAAACTCCGCCGCGCACAGGATCACCCCGCCGTGCGGCCCCATCAGGGTCTTGTACGTGGTGAACGTTACGAAGTGCGCGTGGGGCACGGGGCTGGGGATGACCTGGGCCGCCACCAGTCCGGCGATGTGGGCCATGTCCACGAGGAGGTAGGCGGACACCTCGTCGGCGATGGTGCGCAGGGACTGATAGTCGATCAGGCGCGGGTATGAGCTGGCGCCGGCAACCAGCATCCTGGGCCGGACCTCCAGCGCCATGGCGCGGATGGCATCGTAGTCCAGCCGCTCGCTCTCGGGGTGAACCCCGTAGTGCGCGGCCTTGAAAACCCGTCCGGTGATCGAGGCCGCATCCCCGTGGGAGAGGTGGCCTCCGTGGCTCAACTTCATGCTGAGGATGCTGTCGCCCGGGTTCAGCACCGCACCGTAGACCGCTAGGTTGGCATTGACGCCGGAGTGCGGCTGCACGTTGGCATGGCCGGCGCCGAAAAGCGCCTTGGCTCGTTCGACGGCCAACTGCTCCATCTCGTCGGTCACCTGGCAGCCCGTGTGATAGCGCCGGCCCGGGTAGCCTTCGGCGGTCTTGTTGTTGAAACTCGAGCCCAGCGCCTCCAGAACGGCCGCCGGGGCGGTGTTTTCGGCAGCGATGAGGTTGAGGGTGGTTTGCTGGCGTTCCCGCTCCCTGGAGATCAGGGCGGCGACAACGGGGTCTTCTGTTTCGATTAACGGCATAACGCCCTCATTCTCCTGCCTTTCGCAAGGCCTGATCGATATCCTCCTTGATATCCTCCACATCTTCAATGCCGATGGAGAACCGGATATAGTCTTCGGTAACACCGGTGGCGGCCTGCTCCTCTTTGGTGAGCTGCTGGTGGGTCGTCGAGGCTGGATGGATGACGAGGCTCTTGGCATCGCCGATATTGGCCAGGTGGGAGAGCAGGTTCACGGAGTTGATGAATTTCTTGCCTGCCTCCAAACCGCCCTTTATCCCGAACCCCAAAATAGCACCATAATGGCTCTTGAGGTATCTTTTCGCGGTCCTGTGGGACGGGTGATCTTCAAGGCCCGGATAGTTGACCCAGGTGACGAGCGGGTGTGTTTTTAGGAACCGGGCCACGGCCAGGGCATTTTCGGAATGTTTTTTCTGCCGCAGCGTGAGCGTCTCCAAGCCCTGCAGGAACAGAAACGAGTTGAACGGGCTCAGGGCGGCCCCGATGTCCCGCAGCCATTGGACCCGGGCCTTGATGATGAAGGCCACATTACCCAGGCCGGGGAAATTGCCGAAGACATCCCAGAACTTGAGGCCGTGGTAGCTCGGGTCGGGCTCGGTGAACTCGGGAAACTTGCCGTTTCCCCAGTTGAATTTCCCCGCGTCGACGATAACCCCGCCGATGGAATTCCCATGGCCGCCGATGAACTTGGTTGCCGAGCTGACCAGGATGTCGGCGCCGTAATCGATGGGCCTGACCAGGCCGACCCCCACCGTGTTGTCCACGATGAACGGGACCCCGGCATCGTGCGCAATCCGCGCAATGGCCTCGAAGTCCGGCACATCGAGCTTGGGGTTGCCGATGGTCTCGGCAAAGACGGCACGCGTCTTGGCGGTGATGGCTTTCTTGAATTGCTCGAGATGGGTCGACTCCACGAATTTCACGCTCCGGCCCAGCTTGGGAAAGCTGTAGTGAAAAAGCTGGTAGGTGCCGCCGTAGAGGTTGTTGGCCGAAACGATCTCATCCCCCGGCCGGGTGATGGCCAGGATGGCAAGCGTCTCGGCAGCCTGCCCCGAGGCGACGGCCAGCGCCCCGGTCCCGCCCTCGATGGCCGCGATCCTCCGCTCGAACACATCCGTCGTGGGGTTCATGATCCGCGTGTAAATATTGCCGAACTCACGGAGCGCGAAAAGGCTGGCCGCATGCTCCGTATCGCGAAATACATAAGAGGTCGTCTGGTATATGGGAACAGCCCTCGCGCCGGTGGCCGGATCAGGGCTCTCCTGCCCGGCGTGAACAACCAAGGTATCAAGTCTTCGCGAAGCCATGTCAGTTTCTCCTTCCCGGTGTTGATGTGATCAAGACAAAACCCGCGGTGCCTGGCGATTCTACGGGGCACGAGGGTTCCGAGTCAAGAGAATTAACTCTATTCTCTTTGCATGTCACTGAGATCTATTGACAAATAACGTGGGACCCATCTTCCAGCCGGAAAACCCAAGTAAGTCGATTGACATAATTAGAAATTATGTGATAGTTGCTTTGCCATGAGAATGTCCACGAAAGGACGATACGGGCTGCGGGTGATGGTGGAGCTTGCCTCCCGGTTCGGGCGCGGCCCCATCTTGGTAGAAGAAATCGCCAGGACCCAAGAGATATCGGGCAAGTACATCCACGTGCTGGTTGCCGGCCTCAAGTCTGCCGGGCTCGTGCGTGCGGCGCGGGGACCGAACGGGGGGTATGAGCTAACCCGCAGCCCCGCAATCATCACTGCGCTTGATGTGGTGTCGGCGCTCGAAGGCAAGAGCGCTCCGGTGCAATGCGTTGCCGACGCATCTTACTGCCCGCGCGCCGGCCGCTGCGCTGCACGCGACGTGTGGTGCGAGGTGGCTGCGGCAGTGGATGGCGTGCTGTCCAACCTCACCCTGGAACAGCTTGCCATGAGACAGGGCATCAAACAGGAGGCTCCGCTGACCTATCACATCTGAGACGAGGACCGCATGGGGGAAAACACGCTTGAAAGCAATGCGCCGGGGAAGCCCCAGGAGGCCTTTCGCCGCCTGACCGAGTTTTTCGGCAACACAGGCGGCGCCCTTGTGGCTTTCTCGGGGGGCGTCGACAGCAGCCTTGTGCTGGCCGCTGCCAGGCAGGCATTGGGGGCACGCGCGTTGGCGGTGACGGCCTGCTCGCCCACCTATCCTGATCACGAAAAGGATCAAGCTGCCACGATAGCCCAGCGGCTCGGTGCCCGCCACGAGTTCATCGACTCCGACGAATTCGAAGACCCCTCTTACCGGGCGAACCCTCCCAACCGCTGTTACTATTGCAAACAAGAGCTTTTCCGCAAACTGAAGGCGGTTGCGGCGCGCGAAGGCCTGCCGGTCGTCGTGGACGGCTCCAACGCCGATGACGAACTCGATTTTCGCCCCGGCCATAAAGCCGCTAAAGAGTTCGGGGTTCGTTCGCCGTTGGCTGAGTTGGGTTTCGGCAAGAACCTGATTCGCCAGATCGCCAAGGCGCAAGGATTGCCCAACTGGAATCAGCCGGCTTGTGCCTGCCTGGCGTCGCGAATCCCCTACGGTCAGGAAATTACCCCGCTGCGGCTCAGACGCGTGGCGCAGGCAGAGGCCGCCATCCGCGATGTCGGATTCCGAACGGTGCGCGTGCGCGACCATGGAATGCTGGCGAGGATTGAAATCCCCCGAGAGGAAATCGACCGAGCGCTCGGGGTGGGGGTTCAGCAGCGTCTCATCGATGCCTGCAAGCTGCAGGGGTACGTCTATGTCTGCCTGGATTTGGAAGGATATCGAACCGGTTCGATGAACGAGGTTCTTGGCTCAAGCGGCAAGACCGAGATTCTGCCCGGGATGATTCGATCGAATCCCGAACCCGACCGGCAGCATTGATTTGGCCTAGAAGCGGCTTTACACCCCTGTCTGACGACCGATGGTCTCGCCCCCGCCGTTGACGGGTTTGCACGCCTCTCGAAATGAAGTGCTCGTCCCACCTCTGCCGGGACTGCGCCTTCGAAGGAGCCCGCGCCTGGCCTTCGACCGTGATCCAAGGCTTTGAGACTACTCTTGTCGTGATGGTTTGAAACCCGTTGATTGAGCCGAATCCAAGACCAACTTGGATGGCCTTACGATCTCCTCAGAATCCTGCCACCCTCGCTGTGCACGCCTCAGGATATCGCTGTGCGGCCCCTAATCCATACTTTGGTCTCTTTACCCTGCCTACGACGCATGCGCGGTTGGGGACCCGGCTGGTTGTTTTGACAAACCTCCAAATGGAGGTTAATGGTTGTTTCAGGGACCTACTCTTAAGAAAGCGCGCGGAGCCTCCTGCCTTGACTCCCTGCGACGTGAATGCCATTCTTGAAAAAGCCTCCGTGCCCGAACACTCGGTCAATTTCATGCGGGCCATGTCGGGCGGTGAGCCGTTCCAGGTGGGTCATTATCTTTTCATTTCCATTCCGAACGGGATCCTCTGCGTGGGCTACCCGTTGGGAGGCGAGTATCACCCGGACCGGTTCGAAGAAGCGCTGACCGAAGCGTTGCACCGGACGCGTGCCGGCAAATGCTGGGCCATATGCCCGTCGCTACCCGGCCGGCTGCAAGCCTATCGCCGCGAAAGAGATGCTTACTACGTTCTTCCGCTCGATGCGACTATCCCCGGCCGTCTCGAGCGTCTGGCTGAGCGCGCGGCGACCGCGTTGCGCGTGGATCAAGGCATCACTTTCACGGCCGCCCACCGTCGCCTGTGGGATGAATTTACCGCGCGGACGGCCTTGCGGCCCAACGTCCGCGAGCTTTACACCCGCACCCAGGCCGTGCTCCAGCAGGCCGGCGGCGTCAGCCTTCTCAATGCCTGGGACCGGGACGGCAACCTGGCCGCCTGCCTGCTGATGGATTCGGCCCCGCGCCGCTTCGCGAGCTACCTGCTGGGTGCCTACTCCCGGAACCACTACACGGCCTATGCATCCGACCTGTTGCTGCGGGAATTGATCAGAACCGCGGCCGGCAGCGGCAAGGAGTTTGTGCACCTGGGCCTGGGTGTGAATGACGGCATCCGCCGCTTCAAGACCAAATGGGGCGGCCGCCCCTCTGCGGCCTATGAACTGGCCGAGTGGACCGAAGAAGCAGCCCGGCCGCAGCGAAACGGGCTCCTGCGCATGCTGGCGGCCATGCCTTCGGAATCAGGCTACGGCCGCCGCGCCCTTGAGGCTCTCCCCCGGCAGAAGCGTTTCGCCATGCTGTGGGAAATCAAGAAGCACGAGCGGCGCTCCTGGATCGGGGGCACGGCGCACTTCTTCTGCTGCAGCTTCGAAAACTCGTTCCGCAAACTTTTTGCAGAGGTCGATACGGTGATCTTCGAGGGCCCCCTGGATCAAACCAGCATGGAAAAGGTGGCCGCCGTCGGCCGGAGTCCCGCGCCGGGTAGCCCCAGCCTGATCGACCACATGCGCGAGGAGGAGATCCGCATGCTGGAACGGGTGGTATGCGGCCCGCGGGGGGCATGGGCCAGGCTGCTTGGCCTGCAGACGGCCGACCCGCCCAACGTGCGTTTCTTCCTCTCTCAGACCAGGCCCTGGATGGCCTTTTTCTCGCTTTGGACGAGCTTTCTCGCGCGCCACGGATGGAACCAGTCGGTGGACCTCGAGGCGTGGCGGCTGGCCCGCGAAATGGGCAAGCGCGTGCACGCCATGGAGACCATCGCCGAGCAGATTGAAACCCTTGAGAGCATCCCCATGCCGCGAATCGTGAATTTCTTTCGCCAGTGCCGTCATTGGCGCAGCTACATCCAACGCAACGCCAAGGCCTATCTCAAGGGGGACATCGATGCCATGGCCGGCACGAGCATCGAGTTCCCCACCCGGACCGAGCTGGTCATCGGCCGGCGGGATGCTAATTTTTTAGCGTGCATGCAACCCTTCCTGGAAGAAGGCCGCTGTGCCGTGTTGGTGGGCACCGCCCACATGTTCAACCTGCGCCGCATGATCGCGGCGGCCGGGTTCGACATCCGGAGGGCCTGATGACCGCGACCGGACTGCTGGCCCGGGCTGGCGCCGAGGCGGTCGTCCCCGAGCAGGTGCCGGCCTATGTCTGCGCCGTGGCCGGTTCGACGCCGCGGATGATCGGCTCCTGCGTGGGCTACGAGGCCGCAGGCCACTTGGTGATAGTGGGCTACCCGATGCACGATCCGCAGGATCAGGTCGCCATGGCTGCGGCCGTGGACGATGCGCTCAGGCTTCCGGGGTCGGCGCGGATCACGGTCATCGGCCCGGCCCGGCCGGCCCAAGCCCCGGCCGCCAGTCCGGACCATAAGGACCACTATCTCAGCCTGCCGGTGCCGCCGCCGCCTCCGGGCCAGAAGCTGCGTAACCTTTTGCGCCGCTCGGGGCGCGATCTGACGATTGAGTGCGGCCGGCAGTGCACCCCGGAGCACATGGCGCTGGTCCAGCGCTACCTCAAGGAGCGGGAGCTTGCGGCCGGCACCCGGCACATTTTTCAGCAGCTGCCGCGTTATATAGAGGCGTCGGCCGGCAGCCTGATCGTATCGGCCCGCCGGGCGGACCGGCGGCTGGCAGCGTTTGCGGTGGGCGAGTTCGCCTCGCGGCACACCGCCATGTATATGTTCTGCTTCCGCAGTCACGAACTGGCGCCGCCGGGCAGCGCCGATCTGCTGCTTGCGGAGCTGCTGAAGCAGGCCCGCCAGCGTGGGCAGACGAGAATGAATCTGGGGCTTGCGGTGAACGCGGGCATCGGCTTTTTCAAGCGCAAATGGGATGCCGAGCAGTATCTGCCCTATGTCGAGGTGAGCTGGGACATCAAGCGGCTGCCGCTCATGGCACGGCTAGGTCGGATGCTGGGGCTTGCCGTGTGAGGAGTCGTTCATGAGCCAGACGGGCCATCCATCGTTCCGCGGGCCGGGGTTCTGGGATACCATCAAGGCGCAGGTTCTCGGCGTGAGGCGGCTGCTCGACTGCATCCAGGTGGGGGTCACCTCGCGCTGCCCGGGCCGCTGTGCGTATTGTCCCCACACCACGCTGCGCGAGCAGTGGCAGTCGCGTGACATGGACATGGATACCTTCTCGCGGCTTTGGCCCCTGTTGCGGCAATCCACCCGGGTGCACCTTCAGGGCTGGGGCGAGCCGCTGCTCAACCCCATGTTCTTCGACATGGCCGCCCTCGGCCGGAAGGCCGGCTGCGCCGTTTCGACCACCACCTGCGGCTTGCGCATAGATACCGAGATCGCCGCGAAGCTTGTCAAAAGCGGAATGGATATTGTCGCTTTCTCGCTCGCTGGCACCGATGCACTAAGCAACGCCTCCCGGGAAGGGGTGGATTTCGAGCGGGTGTGCGAGGCCATCACGACACTGAAGTCGGCGGGCCGGGAGCACAAGGGGACGCACCTGGAGATCCACATTGCCTACCTGATGCTGGCCTCCACCATGGAAGCCGTGGCCGGCCTTCCGGCGTTGATGCAGCGGCTCGGCGTGCAGGCGGCGGTTGTCAGCACGCTGGACTATGTTGCCGCACCCGGCCTGGAAGCCGAGTCCTTCGGTCCTCAGGAAACGGGCAGACTCGAAAGAGCCGCAGCCATCCTCGCCGAAACCGCAGCGGAGGCCCGGCGACTGGGACTGGGCTTCCACTATGAGCTCCCGCGCTCGTCGGCTTCCGGCACCGCCTGCCGTGAGAACATCGGCCGATCGCTCTACGTATCAGCCGACGGCGGCATTTCTCCCTGCGTCTACCTCAATGTGCCCGCAGACGAGATCGATTCCAAACATCGGGTGTTCGGCAACGTGCGCGAACAAGATCCACTCGAAATTTGGGAGAGCGCCGATTTCCGCCGCTTCCGCGAGCGCCTCGCCAAGGGGGAGCCGGACCAGCCCTGTCGGACCTGTCCGAAACGATTCATGGAGGGATAGTCAATTGACCCGGATTCTTTTTTCGATGTGGATGTCCGTCGTCGTGGCAGTCTTAGCGGGTTGCGCCAGTCCGGCCCGGTACGACCCGTTGGACCCCAAGGAGATCCTGGTGTTTTCGGGTTTCACCGTCAGGATTGCCAATAGCCCGACAACCCTCGAGCAGTTGAGCCGACTCCCCCAACGACAGCTGCTGCGATACGATTCGAGCGAGGAATCGATGTACATTTGGGTTGACGCGGCCGGCTGCAAGTGCTGGTACACCGGCGACCAGTCGGCTTACCGGCGATTGGTGGAAATGGGGTGGGAAGGCGG
>JBLMXM010000298.1:0-10363 GCA_050257775.1 Hyphomicrobiales bacterium | reverse complement strand
ATCAAACGCGTTGATAAAATGGCTGCCGTCGGCGAAATGGCCGCCGGGCTTGCTCACGAGATCAAGAACCCGCTGGCCAGCCTGAGCGGCGCGATCCAGCTGTTGCGCGAGGATATCCGCTACGACCCGGACCGCGACCGTCTGATGCAGATCATTTTGCGCGAGGCCGACCGCTTAAGTTCGCTCGTGAGCAATTTCCTGCTTTACGCGCGCCCGCCAGCCGGTAAACCCCAGCCCATCGATCTCGAGCGGGCGCTGAAGGAGACCGTCGAGCTGTTCAGCAAGAAAGAGGCCTTGGACGGCCGGATCACTACCGTGGTGAAATGCCTGCCCGGCATCTGGGTCGCAATGGACCCCGCGCATCTGCGACAGGTCCTGTGGAACCTATTGGTCAATGCGGCCGAGGCCATTGAGGGGCGCGGAGAGATCCGCGTCGAGCTGTCGGCAGGCAGAGACCGCCAGGCTTGCCTAAAGATTACCGATTCCGGTTTGGGCATGTCCCCGGAGACGCTCAAGTCGATCTTCGACCCGTTTTTCACCACCAAGGCCAGCGGCACCGGACTGGGCTTGTCCATTGTCCATCGAATCCTGGAAGCCTATGATTGCCGTTTGGATGTTGAGAGCGTCCTCCGGCAGGGGACAACCTTCCGTGTTTATTTCCGACAGATTGAAGAACCTGCACGGTCCAGCCACTCATCCCCGAACTGAACCTTTACGGCCCGCCCAAGGGGATGTTTCTGAACCACAGGTCCAAGCATTCCGGAACACAAATCCCGATTTTTCCTCCTGCTACATCTTGACAGCTTTTAAGAAAATAAACTATTAATAGTGGTTATTTTGCAGAATCCTGCTGAGTGGCTGCTGTTGCGGCCCTTCGGATGAAAGAGGAGTTCCGCTGGCAGGTTTGGGGGCGGGAATCCTTGCCGTGTTCGACCGGCTTCGGTTTCAGGTCGAAGGGCTGCGACGAGCCCACCGGTCTGTTTCACCGTCCCTCTGCCGAACGCATCGCCGGAAATCTCAGCTCACCCATAGCTACCGGATGCCATGGATACCATCAGCGACGTCATCGAGAAGCGTCAGGAAAAAATTGAACACCTGAAGCGGACCGGGCTTAACCTGTATCCCAACGATTTCAGGGCCTCCCACACCATTGCCGAGATTCAAGCGATGGTTCAGGCGGCACCGCAGACCTTGACCGAGCAGGGCCCCTTTTTTGCCATCGCCGGCCGGCTGATGGCCGTCAATCACTTCGGCAAGGCCGCTTTTGTGAGGGTGCGGGACCGGTCCGGGCAGTTGCAGGCCTATGTCCGCAGGGACCGCCTCGGCGAGGATACCTTTGCCCGATTCAAGCAGCTCGATGTCGGCGACTTCATCGGGCTGACGGGCAGCCTCTTCCAGACGCGGACCGGCGAGTGGACCTTGCTGGCGGACGAGCTGCGGCTGCTGGCCAAGGCGGTCCGGCCGCTGCCCGAGAAGTTTCACGGGCTCAAGGACCCGGAAAAGCGATACCGCCAACGCTACATCGATCTCGTCATGAACCCGGACGTGCGCGAAATTTTCATCCGGCGCAGCCGCATGATTCAAGAGATCCGGGCTTTTTTTCTGGAACGCGGGTTCCTGGAGGTGGAGACTCCGATGATGCAGCCCATCCCCGGCGGGGCGGAGGCGACCCCCTTTAAGACCCATCATAACGCCCTGGGGATGGATCTGTACCTGCGTATCGCCCCCGAGCTGTACCTCAAGCGTCTGGTGGTGGGCGGCTTCGAGCGCGTGTTCGAGATCAACCGCAATTTTCGCAACGAAGGGGTCTCCACCCAGCACAACCCCGAATTCACCATGCTCGAGTTCTACCAGGCCTATGCCACTTTCACCGATCTGATGGCCCTCACCGAGGAGCTGATGGCCCGCGTGACTGAAAAAATCACCGGCTCGGCGGCGGTGACGTATCAAGGCCAGACGATCAATTTCTCGGGCCATTGGCGGCGGCTCGGCTTGTTCGATGCCCTGGTTGAAATCGGCGGGGTGGACCACCGACTCCTACAGGATCGTGAGGGGCTGCTCGAGTTCGCCTCCCAGCGGAAGGTGACCGTCACCAAGACCGGCAAGCTGGGCAAGGTCATAACCAAGCTTTTCGACGTGCTGGTGCAGCCTCATCTCATCCAGCCCACGTTCATTACCGGCTATCCCGCCGAGGTCTCGCCCCTGTCGCGCCGCAGCGACCAGTGCCCCGACCTGACGGAGCGTTTCGAATTGTTCATCGGCGGCCGGGAGATCGCCAACGGGTTCTCGGAGCTGAACGACCCGGCCGATCAGCGCGAGCGCTTCCTTCAGCAGGTGAAGGAGCGGGAGGCGGGCGATGCGGAAGCTCACTGGATGGATGACGACTACATCGAAGCTCTGGAATACGGCATGCCGCCTACGGCGGGCGAGGGCATTGGCATCGACCGGCTGGCCATGCTGCTGACCGATGCGGCTTCCATCCGGGAGGTGATTCTGTTCCCGCACATGAAGCCGCGCGAATGACGACTTCGCCGCAAACCCGACTTCGGCGTTGCGCTTCAGCCTGCGGCCGCTGCGGCGTACCTGAAGTACGCCTCGCGCCGCAGGCTTTGCGCGCCTTGAATTCGAGCTTGGGGCGAAGTCGTCGTTACCGAGCGGCAAACTTGACTTTTTCGTTGCGTTTAAGCCTGCGCTCGCTGCGGCTTACTGGAGTAAGCCTTGCGTCGCGCGCCTTGAGCTTGGGCTTTGGGCGCGGCCATCAGCCGGCCGGCACTTGGCTAGAATTGAGACACTAAACTCTTAACACTTAAAACCTGAAACTTCCGAATGTCTTTCGAATTCTTCATCGGCGGGCGGTATTTAAGGGCCAAACAGAAGCAGGCCTTCATTTCGCTCATCACCTACCTCTCCATTGCCGGCGTGGCGGTGGGGGTGATGGCGCTGATCGTGGTCATTGCGGTGATGACCGGCTTCGAGGTCGACCTGAAGACGCGCATTCTCGGCGGGCAGGCCAACGTCATCCTCATGCGCTACAGTGGACCTTTCGAGGAATATCGTGACGTGATGAAGCGAATCGAAGCCGTGCCGGGCGTGGTGGCCTCCACCCCCTTCATTTACAGCCAGGTCATGCTGCGGACGGCCTCCGCAACGACCGGAGCGGTTTTGAGGGGCGTTGACCCGGCTACGATCGGCCTCGTACTGAAAACTCTCGAAAAGGTGAAGTTGCCCGAAACGGGACCGCCGGGAGGCTCGGACGACTCCGGATCCGGCATGCCGGGAATCGTGCTCGGGAAGGAGCTGGCCAAGAACCTGGGCGTCGTTCTGGGCGATGTGGTTCACCTGATATCCCCCCGCGGGATGCTCGCCCCTACCGGGCATGTGCCGGCCATGAAGCCTTTCCGGGTCAGCGGCTACTTCGAATCGGGCATGTACGAATTCGACCAGACTTTCGCCTACATCCATCTCCATGACGCCCAGCGACTGCTGCGCATGGGCGATGCGGTGACCGGCCTTGAAATCCGTGTGGACGACATCTACCGGGCGCGGGAGGTGGCCGATGCCGTCGTGGCGCGGCTGGGCTCCAGCTATTATGCCCGAGACTGGATGCAGATGAACCGCAACCTGTTCAAAGCGCTCAAGCTGGAGCGGCGGGTCATGTTCATCATCCTGACCCTCATCGTGCTGGTGGCTGCCTTCAACATCGCCAGCTCGCTGATCATGCTGGTGATGGGCAAGACCAAAGACATTGCCATCCTGAAAGCCATGGGTGCCACCGACCGCAGCATCCGCAAGATTTTTGTTTTCAACGGCATGGTGATCGGCGTGGTCGGGACCAGCTTGGGTCTTGTTTTCGGTGTTATCTTGTGCAGCCTGCTGAAGCACTACAATATTCATGAGCTCACCGGCGACATTTACTACTTTACCACTCAGCTGCCGGTCCAGATGGAGGCGCTGGATGTGGTCTCCATTGTGATTGCCGCGCTGGTGATCTGTTTGCTGGCGACTCTTTACCCGGCCCGCCAAGCCGCCAAGCTGAACCCGGTCGAGGCGATTCGATATGGTTGATGGGCCCTCCCGTTTGGCAGAAGACCATCCGGTTCAAGTGAACCCTTCCGCCCTTATTGCGGCCCGCCGGCTGTGCAGGCACTTCCGCAATGGCGGGGCGGTGGTGAACGTTCTCCAGGATCTCGATTTCGACCTGAGGCGCGGGGAAACCGTTGCCATCATCGGCGCCTCCGGCATCGGAAAATCGACGCTGCTGCATATCATGGGAACTCTGGACCGGCCGGACAGCGGCAGCCTGCGCTTCAACGGTGAAAACATTTTCGACTACCCGGACGCCCGGCTCGCCAAATTCCGCAACGAATTCATCGGATTCGTGTTTCAGTTCCATCATCTTCTGTCCGAATTCAGCGCCCTGGAGAACACCATGATGCCGGCCTTGATTCAGGGCTGGAGCCGGCGCCGGGCAACCGAGGCGGCTACCGGAATCCTGGAGCGGGTGGGGCTGCAGGAGCGCCTGGGCTATCGGGTCGGGAAATTGTCGGGCGGCGAACAGCAGCGCGTGGCCTTGGCCCGGGCCCTGGTGCTCCAACCTCCTGTCTTGCTCGCCGACGAGCCCACCGGCAACCTGGACCGGGCCAACAGCGAACAGATCCACCGGCTGTTGCTCGAACTCAACGCGGAGATCGGAATGACGCTGGTCGTGGTGACCCACAACCTGGAGTTGGCCGCCTGCCTGTCGCGGCGCGTAACCTTGTCGGAGGGCCGGCTCGTCCCGGTGACGTGAGAGCCCCGGGTGCGGCAGAAAGCCGGCCACCGGGAATGAACCCTATTGCTACTCTGGAGCATAATTAGACGGCGGCGACTAATGCGAATCAGCTGGCGCGATCACTTGTTGCGATTGACATGGGTGTTTCCTGGGATAGTGTTAGGGGCCGTCATCAGCGCATCGGCGCAGCCCACCGTCGGTGTCGTCATCATGCCCTTTTCAATTCACGCCCAGCCGGAGATGGCCTATCTCAAGAACGAGATACCGGAGGCCATGCGGCAGCAGTTTGCCGAGGACGGCGCCAACGCGCGGGTGCTGGATGCGGAAACGGCGGCGGCTTGGAGCAAGGCCGGAGAGACCGATGCTGATCTCGCCCGCATGGCCATTCAGATCGGTGCCGACTATGTCGTCACCGGGAGTCTCACCTGGATCGGTCAGGATTTCAGCATCGATGCGCGGTTGCTGCCTTCGGCTGGCGATCGGCCGGCCCGGGTGTTCACGGCGGTGGGCAAAGGGGTGGAGAACCTTCCCGGCGCTGTGAAGCGGCTGGCGCGCGACATGGGTCTCACCGTTTTCAAGCGGGACAAAGTCGTCGACATCGTGATCGAGGGCAATCAACGCATCGAGACCGATGCGATCCGGCGGTTGATCAAGACCAAGGTCGGCGATATCCTGGTTGCCAAGAACGCGGCCGAAGACCTCAAAGCGGTCTACGGCATGGGCTATTTCGAAGACGTCCAAATCCAGTCCGAACGCCAGGCGGACGGCGTGAAACTGATCTTCAAGGTGACCGAAAAGCCCACCGTGCGGTCCATCCAGGTGAAGGGCAACGCCGTATTCGACGAGGAAGAGATGAAGAAAAGCCTGACCTTGAAGAAAGGGTCGATCCTGAACATGTTTACCGTTCGCAACGACGTCCGCCGGATCGAGGACATGTATAAAGAAAAAAACTATCACAACGTTAAAGTCGACTTCAAGCTGCAGCCTCAGAAGAACAACCAGGTCGACGTGGAGTACGATGTTGACGAGGGCAGCAAGATCCTGATCAAGAAAATCCTCTTTACTGGAAACTCTGCCTTTAGCGCGAGCACCCTCAAGGGAGAAATCACCACCAACGAAAAAAACATCCTGTCCTGGATCACTGGGGCGGGCGATCTGAATCAAGACATCCTGAACCAGGATTCGGCCAAATTGACCGCCTTCTACCACAACAACGGCTATGTCCGCGCCCGGGTCGGGGAACCCCAGGTGGAGTTCGAGCAGGACGGCATCGTTGTCACCTTCAAGATCAACGAGGGACCCCGGTTCAAGCTGGGCAAGGTGGACTTCAACGGCGACCTGATCCTGCCCAAGGATGAGCTGATGAAAAAGCTCAAGATGACAAAGGAGCCATACTACAACCGGGAGGCCCTGCGGGCCGACGTGCTGGCGCTGACCGATCTTTACAGCGACGAGGGTTATGCCTACGTCGACATTTCCCCTAAGGTCGACCAAGATAACGAAAAGCTCCTGGCCAATATTACGTTTCAGATCGACAAGGGCAAGCAGGTATATTTCGAGCGCATCCAGATCAGCGGCAACACCAAGACCCGGGACAAGGTGATCCGACGGGAACTCAGGGTCTACGAACAGGAGCTCTACAGCGGTGTCCGGCTCAAACGGGGGATTCGCAATCTGAACCGGCTGGACTATTTCGAGAACGTCAAGGTGGACACCAGCAAGGGGAGTGCGGACGACAAGATGAACATGGACGTCGAGGTGAAGGAGAAAAACACGGGGGCCTTCACCATCGGCGCGGGATACGGCAGCGTGGAAAGGGTTTTCACTACGGCCTCGATCTCCGAACGCAACCTGTTCGGCTTCGGCCAGACGCTGGCCGTGCGCGGACAACTGGGCGCCAAGACCCAGAAATACGTCCTGAGCTTTACGGAACCCTGGTTGTTTGATATACCCCTGTCGGCCGGTGCCGAGGCGTACAAGTGGGATTACCAGTTTGACGAATACGACAAGGACAGCATCGGCGGCAATCTCAAGTTCAGCTATCCGATATACGAATATGTGCGGGGCTACCTCACCTACAATTACGATCTCACGGACATCCGCCACGTGCAGGACACCGCCGCGGAGTCGATCCAGCAGGACCAGGGCCGCCACATCAAGAGCAGCATCAGCCCGATGGTCAAGTACGATTCGCGCGACAGCAATTTCAACGCCAAGGAGGGTTCGGTCCATAGCATCCAATACGAGTTCGCCGGCGTCGGCGGGGACGTCGGCTTCAACAAGGTGATTGGGGAAACCGGCTGGTATTTCCCCTTGGGCTGGAAACTGGTGGGGCTGGCCCACGGCCGGGCCGGCTACGTGAACCAGTTGCCGACCTGGGACCTGCCGGACTACGAGAAATTTTATCTCGGGGGCATGAACTCGGTGCGCGGTGGCAATCGGGACGATCTGGCACCCAAGGAAAACGGGTCGCCGGTGGGCGGGGAAAAATTCCTCCAGGGCAACTTCGAAGTCAAATTTCCGTTGGTGGAGGAGGCCGGCGTCTTCGGGATCATCTTTCTGGATACAGGCGCGGTGTACAAGACGACCGAGACCTGGGAGACGCACGGAGTGGCGACCGCCGGGCCGGAGATCCGGTGGATGTCGCCCATCGGCCCTATCCGACTGGCCTACGGATGGTACCTCAATCCCAGGCCCGACGATAAGAGCACCGGCGGCTTCGAGTTCTCCATGGCCTCCGCCTTCTAGGAAGAGTGTTGAAAAACAGGAAAGGGAATTGGAATGCGAATCTTAACAACCGTGGCAGGAATGGCGTTGGCCATCTGGTTCGTTTCGGGGGGCAGCCCGGCGGCGGCTGCCGACGCTCCCAAAATCGCTGTGATCAACCTGCAGACGGTGCTCGAGACCTCGGTGGCCGGCAAAGCGGCCCAGAACGAGCTTAAAACCGAGCGCGACAAGCTGGAAGCGGATTTGAAACAGAGGGGCACCGAACTTCAGGAACTCGAGAAGCGCCTGCAGCGCGAGACCATGGTCATGAGCAAGGAAACGCGCGAGGAAAAGGAGCGCGAGTTCCGGATCAAGACGAGTGACTTCCAGGCGCTGCAGAGGAAATACCGGAACGATCTTCAAGACCTCGAGCGCAAGCTCATGGCGCAGCTTCAGAAGGACATTAGTGATCTGGTCACCGAAATCGCCAAGAAGGAGGGGTACCTGCTGGTTCTCAGCAGCATCGGGGTGCTCTACTCTCAACCCACCGCCGACATCACCAGCCGTTTAATTCAGGAGCTGAACGCCAAGTCCGGCAAAAAGGCCGGCCAGTAATCTGCCGGCCATGGAGACCACCGATGGAAACTGCGTTGGACATCATGGCCATCATGCGGCGCTTGCCGCACCGGTATCCGTTCCTATTGATCGACCGGATCCTCAAGATCGTTCCCGGCGAAGAAATCGTTGCCCTGAAGAACGTAACGCTGAACGAACCGTTCTTCCAAGGGCACTTTCCTGCCAGGCCGGTCATGCCGGGAGTTTTGATTATGGAGGCCCTGGCCCAGGCCGGCGGGGTGCTGGCCAGTGAGATCAGGGGGCCGGAGAAACAGGGCGAAATCATCTACTTCATGGGGATGGACAACGTGCGCTTCCGCAGGCCCGTTGTACCCGGCGATCAGCTGATCTTGGAGGCCCGGGTACTGAAAATGCGGTCCAAAGTCGCCAAGATGGCCGGCCGGGCGCTGGTGGACCAGCAGTTGGTGGCTGAGGCCGAGTTGATGGCCTCCTTCGGAGAAAGCGAATCGCCGGCGGCTTGATGCGCGAGTCTCCAGCCGTGATCCAACCTTGCACGGCTCTGTCAGGTTGTTAAAAAACAAGTATCGGGCCATCAGTACAAGCGTACAGCGCTTTTGGAAAGCTCGAGTACATTCAAAGTTATGTCAGACGCGCAGGAGCCACGCAACGCCGGATCACGGCCTGAGGCGCCGTTTTTCTACGCCTCGCTAAGCATTGCACCCATTTGATGGAGCGCTCATGGCGATTCACCCCGAACTATTAGAAATTCTCGCGTGTCCCAAATGCAAGGGCGACATCCGGCTGAGCCCCTCTCAGGACGGTTTGATCTGCGATCGGTGCAAACTGGTCTACGAAATCCGAGACGACATCCCCATCATGTTGATCGACGAGGCCAAGCCCCTGTCGGACGAATGAGAGCCATCTGCCGTCTGTCGAGCTATGAGCATGCCGCAGCCCCCCCGGCCAGCCAAGCTGGTGAGCGGGATCTTTCTGAAAGAGCAGGCGCTCTTCCCTGAGATCAGCGATGAGCTCCAGGCCACCTTCGGCGGACTGGACATGGTGAGCCCTTGGATGGCATTCGATTACACCCCTTACTATGAGAAGGAAATGGGGGCGCCGCTGTGGCGGCGCGTGCTGGCCTTCAAGCCGCTGGTCGAGCAGGATCGGTTGGCCGAGATCAAACTGGCCACCAATGCCATGGAGCAGGCGCGTGCGGTGGACGGCCGGCGCAGGGTCAACATCGACCCCGGCTACCTTCTGCTTGAACGCTTTGTGCTGGCCACCGGCAAGAACTACAGCCACCGCATCTATATCGGCCGGGGTATTTATGCCGACCTGACCCTGATTTACGAGCGCGGCGTGTACCGGGCTTTGCCCTGGACATATCCAGACTATTCCGATCAACCGCTGCGCCGTTTCCTGCTCGCCGTGCGGCGAAAATACACGGTCGACTTGCGAGGGTAGGCTCCGCAACGTGTCTATCGGGCACAAGATTCGAACCATGAAATTCGAAATCCGAAGCGCGCTATGATCAAGAGCATGACCGGCTTTGCCTCCGCAGCCGCTTCTGCCGGCAGCCTGACGGTATCAGCCGAGATCCGCACTTACAACAGCCGCAGCCTGGACCTTGCGCTGCGGTTGCCGGCCGGGTACAATGATCTCGAGGAGCGGGTGAGACTTCTCATCGCCGGCCGGCTCACCCGCGGCCGGGTCGAAGCCAGGGTCCAGGTCGAGGAAGCATCTGACGCCGCTGTCTCCGTGGAGGTGGATATGGCCCGCGCGCGCGCGGTGCTGGCCGCTCTGGACCGATTGAAGACCGAATTGGGTCTTGCGGGAACGGCAACCCTGGAGCTGCTGATGGGCACCGGCGGCATCCTCAAGGCGGTTCAGCCGAAAGCCGACCTTGACGCGGTCTGGGTGGTGCTTGAACGATGCCTGGCCCAAGCGATGGATGGGCTGGATGAAATGCGCGCAACCGAGGGCCGGCATCTATCGCTCGACCTCGTCGCTAGGCTCAATACCCTCGAGGCGGCCCTCGAGCAGATCGTCGGCCAAACCTCGGGCCTGCTGGCACTTTACCAGGAGCGGCTGAAAGAGCGCATCGCCGCCCTGACCCAGGGCCTCGTGGCCATTGATCCCGCCCGAATCGCGCAGGAAGCCGCTCTACTGGCCGACCGGTCAGACATCTCGGAAGAAATCGTCCGAGCTGGAAGCCACCTGAGGCAGTTCCGGTCCCTCATGGACGCCCCGGAGGCGAGCGGCCGTAAATTGAACTTCTTGCTGCAAGAGCTCAATCGTGAGTTCAACACC
>JBLMXM010000297.1:0-11977 GCA_050257775.1 Hyphomicrobiales bacterium | reverse complement strand
TGCATCCGGTGCCCCGTCAGTTCCAGGAACCGGGTCACCGCCTCCCGGGACATCACCAAGGTGCTCGTGTTCACGAGGGGGTGAAACTGGAAGGCATCCGCCCGCCAAAGATCTTCGTCGACCAAAAGATCCACCTCATGCCCCGCATCATAGAAAACCGCCAGCAGCGTTACCGCGCCGGGCTCAACTCCCAGATACCGGCGGAGGCGATCGGCCGAGCCGAAGCTCAGCCGCGCAGCGCCGGCCACGTCGGAAAGAGCCTTGAGGTCCACCTGCTTGGCCGCCGGAACGCACACCAGCAAATGGCGGCGCCCGGGTTTGTCGCGCAAAAACAGGTTCTTGGTTTTAGCCCCCGGCAAGGGGGGCACCAGGCGCGCCGCCTCTTCCACGGTGTATACCGGGGGATGGTCGCAGCGCTGGTAAGCAATGCCGTGTTCAGAGAAAAAGTCAAATAAGTGAGAGGCATCCAGATCCACGAATTCTGTTTCCTTCCTCGGACAATATCCGCCCCACATAGCGCTCCTCATATAAATCTCCCCCCGCGAAGAGGTCAATCGGAAATTGTGGCGATTTCCTTGACACCCTGAGCGATCTGTCAGTATAGGAAGGTTCCGCTCCTCAAGCGGCCTCTCTCAGCAAACCGCGATTCAGACGGAGGTCTTATGGCTGAAAACAAGCTGCTCTACCTCTCCCAGGCCGACGTGGTCGCCGTGGGCCTCTCCATGGCCGAGATTATCGACGCATTGGAAATCGCCTTCAAGGCCAAGGGCGAAGGCCGCACGGAAATGCCTCCGAAACCGGGGGTTCACCCCGGCGGTGGCAACAACTTCATCCACGCCATGCCGGCTTATATCCAGGACCTGAAATCGGCCGGCGTTAAATGGGTCAGCGGCTACCCGGAAAACTTCAAGCAGGGGCTGCCCTACATCACGGGGCTTCTGATCTACAACGATGTGACGACCGGATTGCCGCTGGCCGTCATGGACTGTGTGTGGATCACGGCCAAACGCACCGGCGCGGCCAGCGCCATAGCCGCGCGCCGCCTGGCCCGACCGGAATCCTCCGTGATGGGCGTGCTCGGATGCGGCGTGCAGGGCCGAAGCCACGCCGAAGCCTTTCAGGTCCTCTTTCCGCTCAAGAAAATCCTGGCCTATGACGCCGACCCGGCCGCGGCCGCCCGCTATGCTCAGGATATGGCCAAAAGCCTCGGCATCGAGGTCGTCCCGGTGAAGACCCCGCGCGAGGCCGTAAGCGGCTGTGACATCGTGGTCACGGCCGGCCCGATCCTGAAAACGCCTCACGCGACCATCCAAGCCGGTTGGCTGAACGCAGGCGCCTTTGCCTCCCTCGTGGACTATGATTCCTACTGGAGCCGGGCCGCCCTGGCGGAAGCCGCCAAGTTCTGCACGGACGACGTGCCGCAGCTCAAGCTCTACCAGAGCATGGGGTATTTCCAGAACATCCCTCCCATCCACGCCGACCTCGGCGAGCTGGTCACCGGCAAGAAGAAGGGCCGCGAGAATGCGAACGAGAGAACCATGACGGCCAACCTGGGCCTGGCCATCGACGACATGGCCGTGGCGCCGCTGCTGTACCGACGGGCGCAGGAGAGAGGCATCGGCACCTGGCTGCCGCTATAAACAACAAGTGATGAGTAACGAGTGAAAAAATTTTTCTTTATCGAGTATCATGACGAGATCGCATCTGCTACTCTATTGAAAGATGGAACGCGAAATGAAGCACCCAAGCTATGACGTCGTCATCACCGGCGGCGGGATCATGGGCAGTTCCACCGCCTACTATTTGACAAAGATGCACCCGGGCCTGAAGGTTGTCGTGGTAGAGCGCGACCCTACCTATGCCCGGGCCTCGACCACGCTTTCGATGAGCAACGTCCGGATCCAGTTCAGCTTGAAGGAGAATATCCAGATCTCGCAGTACGCTTTCCAGGTTCTCGAGCGCTTTGAAGAAGAAATGGCCGTAGAAGACAATAAGCCCAAGATCTACTTTCATCGCGAGGGCAACCTGTTTCTGGTGGGCGAGCAGAACCTGGAGGCCGCCCGGCGCGCCTTTGACCTGCAGCGCAGCCTGGGCTGCCGGGTCGAGTGGTGGTCTCCGAGCGAGATCAAGGCACGCTATCCCCTTTATGAAACCGCAAACCTCGTCGGCGGAACCTTCGGCCCCGAGGACGGACACTTCGATGCCTATGCGGCGCTGATGGCCTATAAGGCCAGGGCCCGGTCCCAGGGGGCGGAGTATCGTGCGGGCGAGGTCGTGAAGATCCGCGTCGCCGGCAGGCAGGCAACCGGGGTCGATCTGGACAGCGGCACAAAACTGTCGGCCGACAGGGTGGTCAACTGCGGCGGGGCTTGGGCCGCTGAGCTCGCTGAAACGGCGGGGGTCAAACTGCCGGTAATTCCGGTCAAGCGGCAGGTGTTCGCGCTGGACACGGCCGTCAAGCCCGAGGGTCCCCTGCCCTTGACGGTCCTGCTGTCGGGCCTTTATTTCCGGAGCGAGACGGGCGGCTTGATTCTGCTCGGCAAATCCATGGAAGAGGACCCGGTCGGCTTCAGCTTCTCCTGGGACCAGCAGCGCTTCATGGAGATCCTCTGGCCGGAGCTGGCCGAGTTTGTCCCGGCGTGGGACCGGCTCAAACTCGTCCGCGGCTGGGCCGGCCTCTACGACGTCAACAGCCTGGACCAAAACGCCATCATCGGAGAATGGCCTGAAATCAAGGGATTGTACCTGGCCACCGGCTTCTCCGGTCATGGCCTGCAGCAGGGCCCGGCCGTCGGCCGGTACCTCTCCGAGCTAATTCTCGCTGCTCCGGCTTCATTGGACCTTTCCATTTTCTCCCCGAAACGGATTCTGGAAAACCGACCGTTGAGCGAAGCGGGCATAGTCTGACCGCTATAGAAACCGTTATAGAAGCCTTGACAGAATGAAGTTCGTTTAGTAGATTCGCGACGTTTCGGTCAAGGGGGTTTCGAATGCTGCCCTTCGGAATCGTCGAGGGGCCGTAAACTCCGAACGCAATTCACTCATTATTTAAAAGGAGGCCGCCATGAAACATCGTTTTGCTCTCGTTGTTGCACTGTTCCTCGTAGTGGGGTTTGCCTTAATGAGCGTAGTCCAAGCAGCTCCGCCCAAGGATCCCCTGGGGTGCGTCGCCATCAAGAAAGGCCAGCCCATCCACATCGCCTACTGGTTTGTCGTGGCCGGCCCGGATGCATCCCTCGGAATCGACACCCGGCGCGGCATCGAACTCGCTATTGCCGACAAGGGCGGTAAATTGATGGGGTACCCGATCAAGCTGACCGGCCAGGACACCGGCTGCAATGCCGAGGGCGGGCAGGCGGCTGCCACCAAGATCGCCTCCGATCCGACCGTTGTGGCCGCCATCGGCTCCAACTGCTCGAGCGCCGCCAAGCCCGGCGTGCCGATCCTTTGGAAAGCGGGCATCGCCACGGTGTCGCCCTCCAACACAGCGCCGTATCTGACCGACCCGAACCGCGGCAAGGAGTATGACGGCTACCTGCGCACCGCCCACAACGACAAGGTCCAGGGTGCTGTCGCGGCCGAGTTTGCCTACAAGAAGCTGGGAGTCAGGAAAGCCGCCACCATCCACGACGGCAGCGTCTACGCCGAACAGCTGCAAGCCGTCTTCGCGGATACCTTCAAAAAGCTCGGCGGCACCATCACCGCCCAGGAGGCCGTGGCCCCGACCGACACCGACATGCGGCCGGTGTTGACCAAGATCGCCACCGGCAAGCCCGAATTCATCTATTACCCGGTGTTCATCGCTGCCGCCGGCCACATCACCCGCCAGTCGAAGGAAGTCGCCGGCCTGGAAAAGGTCTACCTGATGAGCGCCGACGGCTCTTTCTCCCCGGATTTTTACAAGGCCGCCGGCGATGCCGCGGTGGGCATGTTCCACTCCAGCCCGGATTTCTCGGCCTTCAGCGCGGGTTACAAGGACTTCCTCGCCAAGCACCAGAAGAAATACGGTGAGAAGCCCATCGCCCCGTTCCATGCCCATGCCTACGACGCCACTATGATGATCTTCAATGCCATCGAAAAAACGGCGGTCAAGGAGGGCGACACCCTGTATATCTGCCGCCAGAAGCTGCGCGACGCTCTCTATGCCACCAAGGGGATGAAGGGGCTGACCGGAGCAATCTCCTGCAACCAGTACGGCGACTGCGCCGATCCTCGCATTGCGGTGTATCAGCAGACCGCCGACAACATCAAAAAACTGGTGAACCCGGAAACTCCGTACTGGAAACCCTACTGAGCACCGGCGGAATACCGTGTATGAACACCCCGCAGCGCAGGTTGATTCAGAAGCGCCGCGGAACAGAACGAATACCCTGAGAAGAGCCGGACCCCTTGACAGGGTCCGGCTCTTTCAGTGTATAGGATTATTTTTGTATGAATTGGAGCGCAGCCGGAAATCGCATCATCCCCCGGATGGGGACAGTCCAACCGCATAGAAGGGTTTGACACACCATGCTGCAACGCATCCGAGAAAAAATGAATCCCACCGACATCGTGATGTGGGTGATCGGCACGGTTCTGGTCGTCATGATTTTCTGGGGATCGGTGACGACACTGGTCAAGGGGATTTACTCCTCGCGCCAGTGGATCGACTTCGTCATCTTCGGACTGGCCCAGGGCAGCATCTATGCGCTGATCGCCATGGGCTACACCATGGTGTACGGGGTTCTGCGCATGATCAACTTCGCTCACAGCGAGGTCTTCATGAGCGGGCCTTACACAGCCTACTATTTCGCCGCCTATTTCTACCGCAGCGGCCTGCTCGATTCCCATCCGGTGATCAGCATGGTGATGGTGTTCATCATTTCCATGGCCACTTCCACCGTCATTGCCTATCTTCTGGAGTTGATCGCCTATAGGCCCCTGCGGGGCGCCCCGCGCCTGGTGCCGCTCATCACCGCCATCGGCGCTTCATTTTTTCTGCAATATGTGTTCCGTGGGCTCTACGGATCGGGCTTTCAAGCCTACCCGGTGATCAAGACTTTGGAAGGCCAGTGGATCTTCGGTCCGGTGCGGATCCTCAAGTTCCAGGCCCTGGTGATCGCGGCCGCGGCTCTGCTGATGGTTGCGCTCTATCAGTTCACCCAGCGCACCCGGCTGGGGAAGGCCCTGCGTTCCGTGTCCGAAGACAAGGAGGCCTCCGCCTTGATGGGCATCGATGTGGACCGAATGATCTCCATGACCTTCATGATCGGCGGGGCCGCCGCCGGGGCCGCCGGCGTGCTTTACGCCATCATGTTCAAGCAGGTGCACTTCTTCATGGGATTCATTCCAGGCATCAAAGCCTTCACTGCCGCGGTCCTGGGAGGCATCGGGAATATCCCGGGGGCCATGCTGGGCGGGATGTTCCTGGGCCTGGTGGAATCAGTGGGCCCGAGCCTGTTCCTTGACGGCCTGGGAATCGTGGCTCCCTACCAGCTGAAGGACGCCATTGCCTTCACGATGCTCGTGCTGGTCCTGATCTTCCGCCCGACCGGCATTCTCGGCGAACGCCTCGCGGTAAAGAAGGCGTGATGACGCAGGAAAGGATCAAGATGAGATGAATCCGGACGCGACTCAGCGGTTCCCCGGCCTGCGGCTGGGCCTGATCGGCGGGGCCAGCCTGGTGCTGCTGTCCCTGATCGGCATGGTCGAAGCCTTCAACCAGCGAGGGATCGTCAGCGACCTCATTTCCATGGGGCAGACCCTTCTGTTGTTCACGGCCGTGTTCATTGCCTACCTCGCGGCCGTCCGCGAGCGCGGGCGGGGACCGGCGAGGGTTTTCAGCGGAGGCATCGCCGCCGGGCTGATCATGACCGGCCTGCTGGCCCTGCTGGTGCTGCTGGGCCGCGGGGTCAACATGCGGGAGGTGTTCATCAATGCCTCACCGGCCCTTTTTCAAATCCTGATTTTCCAGCAGGAAGAACTCTGGACCGGGATCGGGCTGCTGCTGCTGAGCGGTGCGCTGACCGGGCTTGCAGCCAGCCTGCTGTGTTTTTTGCCCGGCCGGCTGCGCCGCATCTTAATCGGCGGGCTTTGCAGCATCGCCATCGTCGGGTTGCTCCAGGACTTGATCACGCCGATCCTATCCGAATGGGGCCCGCTGGCGGACCTCAACGACTGGCTCTTCCCGGGCAACGGGCTTTCGGTTCCCGGCGCGGTGGGGTTGTTTATCGCGGTGGTCGGGCTGACGGCCGCCTGGTCGTTCAAGGGCCAGACCGTCCGAACCCGGATCCAGGCTCTACCCCCGACCAGCCGGCGCGGCCTGAACCTCGCCGCCATGCTGGTCGGAGTGGCCATTCTCCTGGTGCTGCCGCAGGTGTTGGGGCTTTTTTTAAGCGAAGTCATGACGATCGTCGGCCTTTACATCCTGCTCGGCCTGGGATTGAACATCGTCGTCGGTTTCGCGGGGCTGCTGGATTTGGGGTATGTCGCCTTTTTTGCGATCGGATCCTACACGGTTGCGATCCTGACCTCGCCCGAGCTGGGATTCTTCCATTGGAACTTCTGGCAGGCCTTGCCGCTGGCCATCTTTTTCGGCGTGTGCGCCGGGGTCCTCCTGGGTGTTCCGGTCCTCAAGATGCGCGGCGACTACCTCGCCATCGCTACGCTGGGTTTCGGTGAAATCATCCGCATCTTGGTGCTCTCCGATTTTCTGAGACCCTGGCTGGGCGGTGCACAGGGCATCGGCAAGATCCCCAAGGCCCAAATCGCGGGCTTTGAATTTGGAACCCCCCAGCAGATTTACTATCTGATCCTGGCCGGCTGTGTGCTGGTAGGCTATATTTCGTGGCGCCTGCGCGATTCCCGCCTCGGCCGGGCCTGGATGGCGGTTCGGGAGGATGAGGATGTCGCCCAGGCCATGGGCATCAACCTGGTGGCGACCAAGCTGCTGGCCTTTGCCACCGGCGCCGGTTTCTCGGCCTTGAGCGGTGCGATCTTCGCCACCAAGCTGGGTTCGGTGTACCCCCACAGCTTCAACGTCATGATCTCCATCAACATTCTTTGCGTGATCATCGTGGGCGGCATCGGCAGCATGCCCGGGGTCGCGGTGGGAGCCCTCGCCCTGGTGGGATTGCCCGAGCTGTTGCGGGAGTTCGCCGATTATCGCCTCCTGGTCTACGGCGCCGCCCTGGTGGCCATGATGCTGCTGAAACCCGAAGGGTTGTGGCCGGAGCCGACCCGGAAACGCGAGCTTCATGAAGTAGAGAGCGAAGCGGAAGTTCCCCCTCTGGTCGAAGAACCGGCAGGACCCCGCAGCTAGGAGGAAGCCATGGCGGTGATCACGGTTGAAAACCTCACCAAGCAGTTCGGCGGGCTCGTTGCCGTCGAGAACCTGAACATCGAGGTCAGGGAGCAGAGTATCCACAGCATCATCGGTCCCAACGGCGCCGGCAAAACCACGCTTTTCAATTGCCTCACCGGTTTTTACCGCCCGGAGATCGGTGACATCCGCCTCGACGACCATTCCCTGGTGGGGTTGCTTCCGGATCAGATCGTTCGCCACGGGATCGCCCGGACCTATCAGAACATCCGCCTCTTCCCGGATTTGACGGCCATGGAAAACATACTCGTCGGCCTGCACAGTCATCTCCGGTCCGGATACTTCGGCATCGTACTCGCGTTGCCGGCCACCCGCAAGGAAGAGAAGGAAGCCAACGAAGAAGCCCTGAGGCTTCTGAAATTCGTCAATCTGGCCGGAAAAGGCGATCTGCTGGCAAAGAACCTGCCCTACGGAGACCAGCGGCGTCTCGAAATCGGTCGCGCGCTCGCCACGCGGCCCAAGGTGCTGTGCCTGGACGAGCCGGCCGCCGGCATGAACCCCAGAGAGTCCCAGGACTTGATGGATTTCATCCGTAAGCTGCGGGACACTCTTGGGATCACCATTTTGCTGATCGAGCACCAGATGCGGGTGGTCATGGGGATCTCCGAAATAGTGACGGTGCTCGACTACGGAAAGAAGATCTCCGAGGGCACACCGGCGGAAGTTCAAGTCGACCCCTTGGTGATCGAGGCCTACCTCGGACGGGGGAGTTCCACCAAATCCGGCACCGCCTGAGGTTTTAAAACTCAATTACAGCGGTACGAGGAATTCGCCATGCCCATGCTGGAAGTTCAAGCCGTCAATACCTTTTACGGCAACATTCACGCTCTAAAAGACGTCTCCCTCGAAGTCGAAAAGGGGGAGATCGTCACCATCATCGGCGCCAACGGCGCCGGAAAGAGCACCATGCTGAAAACCGCCAGCGGCTTGCTGAAACCCCGCACCGGCTCCATCCGCCTCGGCGGCGAGGAGCTGACCCGGCTGCGCCCGCACCAAATCGTCATGAAGGGCGTGGTTCAGGTGCCCGAAGGGCGGCGGGTCTTCGCCCGTCTTACCGTTAGGGAAAACCTTGAAATGGGAGCCTTCACCAGCTCCGACAGTCGCAAGAACAAGGAAAATCTGGAGCGCGTTTTTACCCTCTTCCCGCGTCTCAAGGAACGCAGCAAGCAGGTGTCGGGCACCCTCAGCGGTGGCGAGCAGCAGATGCTGGCCATGGGGCGGGCCCTGATGGCCAATCCTCAGGTGCTTCTTCTGGACGAACCCTCGATGGGGTTGGCCCCCGTGCTGGTGGACGGCATTTTCGATACGATCCGCCAGCTGCACGCCGCGGGTACCACCATCCTCCTGGTCGAGCAGAACGCCCGCATGGCCCTGCAGGTCGCCGGCCGAGGCTACGTCCTGCAATCCGGAGCTATCATTTTCAGCGATTCAGCCGCACGCCTGGCCGGCAACGAAATGGTCCGGAAGGCCTACCTGGGAGAACAGTAGTACGAAGTAAAATTCCGAAGCACGAAATCCGAAATTCGAAGCAAGCCCAAAATTCAAATTCTCAAATCCATTGAATGTCTTTGGAGTTTTCGGATTTCGATATTCGAATTTCGGATTAATTCATTTCCTGTCATGCCCATGGATTTTGGACTCTTTCTGCGCGGACTTATCATCGGCTTTTCCATCGCGGCACCCGTGGGGCCCATCGGTATTCTCTGCATCCGGCGCACCCTCGCCGAAGGCCGGACGTCCGGGTTCCTCTCGGGTCTGGGGGCCGCTACGGCCGATGCCCTCTACGGATGTGTGGCCGGCTTCGGTCTGACGATCATCTCTGGGTTTCTGGTTAATCAGCGCCTCTGGATCCAGTTGATCGGTGGAATCTTTCTCCTGGCCTTGGGTATCAAAACCTTAAGGGCGGCCCCGTCCGGGCAGGCGGCTGCCGCTTCCGGCAAGGGGCTTGCCGCGAGCTATGTTTCCACCTTTTTCCTGACGATCACCAACCCCATGACGATTTTGTCCTTTGCCGGCATCTTTGCAGCCCTCGGGGTGGCCGACACCGGTGGAGATCTCTCGGCCGCGGCGCTGCTGGTTTCAGGCGTGTTCTTCGGCTCGGCCGCCTGGTGGCTGATCCTGAGCGGGGGCGTCGGCCTGATGCGGGAAAGGCTCACTGCCAGGATGCTGGGATGGACGAATCGTTTTTCCGGCATTATTCTGGTGGCGTTCGGTGTCCTGGCCGTCTGGCAGGCAGCGGGATGAGACTGTGAATGAAAGTAACGAGCAACGAGTGATGAGTAACGAGTGATGATTTAAGAGATACTGGATACCGGATTCGCGATCCTCGATAAGAAAAAGCTTTTACTCGTTACTCGTTACTCGTTGCTCGTTACTTATTTCTCTGACTCTCGCATCCAGCATCCCGTGCCCAGAACCTGAAGCGCTCAACCGTGATTCCCGTTCGGAGTGCTCCATGCGCACAGCGGAAGGTGATCGCCTGGCGGAAGAGGCCGTCTCCCTGGCCAGAAACTGGCAGGACCGAGCCAACACGCTCCTGACCCGGGAGGAGACACGCCGTTACCGACGGCTGGCGAGACTGGTGGCCAGCCCGGCGGACAAAGCTGTCCTGACGGCCTTGATCGACCAGAGCTTCCGGACCCAGGATCTGAGGCGTGCAGCGGACCAGATCCACCATGTGCTCTCCGCCCATGGAATCCCACGCTTTTTTTCCACCGCGGAGAAAACCCTCATCCTCCTGTTCCTGTATTTCGGCCGCTTTCTGCCGCAGCTCACGGTCCCGCGGATCACCGCCAAGATGAGGGCCGACAGCCGCCATGTTATCATCTCCGGCGAACGGGTGCCCCTCGGAGCCTATCTCGCGGAGCGCAAGGCCGAGGGCTTCCGGATCAACGTCAACCACCTGGGTGAAGAGGTTCTGGGGGAGGAGGAGGCGCTGACCCACATGCGCACCTACCTATCAGACCTGCAGAATCCCAGCATCGAAAGCATCGCCGTCAAGATCTCCACCATCTGCGCCCAGATCCATCCCTTGCCGTTCGCCCGGACCGTCGATCGGATTGCGGAGCGTCTCACCGCGCTCTACCGTGAAGCTGCCCGGCAGGTATATTTGCGGTCCGACGGCACTCCGATACCCAAGTCCGTCACCCTCGACATGGAAGCCTACCGGGACCTGACGCTCACGGCGGCCGCCTTCATGACCACCCTGGACCGGGAGGAGTTCAAGGGTTTCTTTGCCGGAATGGCGCTCCAGGCCTACCTGCCGGATTCCTTCAGCCTGCTGCAGGAGATCACGGCGTGGGCCGGGCGGCGAGTGGATGCCGGGGGCAGCCCCATTAAGATCCGCATCGTCAAGGGCGCCAACATGGAGATGGAGCAGCTCGAGTCCGCGCTGTGCGACTGGCCGCTCGCACCCTACGACAACAAGCTCGACGTGGACGCGAACTGGAAGCGCATGGTGGCCTACGGTCTGATGCCGGAGAACATCCGCGCCGTGCGGCTCGGGGTCGCCTCCCACAACCTGTTCGACCTGGCCTATGCCTATCTGCTGGCGCGGCAAAACCAGGTCACGAACTTCTTCAGCTTCGAGATGATCGAAGGCATGGCGAACCATGTTCGCCGGGCGGTCCACGAAACCGGCCAGGATCTGCTGGCTTACGCGCCGGTGGCCGAAGACCGGCATTTCATCAACGCGATCGCCTACCTCATCCGGCGTCTGGACGAAAACACCGGGCCCCGTAACTTCCTGCGCCACTTGAATCGGTTGAGAACCGGGACCCCGTCCTGGCACATGCTGGCCGACCATTTCAGGGCCTCGGTGCGGCGCATTTCTACCGTCGGGGAGCGACCCCACCGCGTGCAGAACCGGATGACGGAAACCTTTCCCCGCGAACGCGGCACTTATTACGGGGCGGGGTTTCGCAACGAACCGAACACGGATTGGTCGCTTGCCGCCAACCGAACCTGGGCCGAGGACATCCGCCGCCGCTGGCTGAAAGCCCCCGGGGATGCCCCCATCGACGTCCCCCTGGTGGTCGCCGGCCAGGAGGTTACAGCCGGCCGCAAGATGCTCAAGACTCTCGACCCCAACCAGCTCCCGGCCCTGGTGGTGGTGGCACGCTGCGCGCTGGCGAATGCCGACGACGTCAAGCGGACCGTCGCCGTTGCCAGGGAGGACCCCGACGGATGGCGGCGGCGGACGGCCCGGCAGCGGCACCGTGCCCTATCCGCAGCAGCCAACGAAATCCGCAAGGCGCGCGGCGACCTCATCGGCGCGGCGGCGGCCGCCACCGGAAAAATCTTCACCGAAGCCGACCCCGAGGTATCCGAGGCCGTGGACTTCGCCGAATTCTACCCGCATGCCGCCCGCTCCTATTATGAAATGCGAGGCCTCCGCTGCCGGGGCAAGGGGGTCGGGGTGGTGATATCACCGTGGAACTTCCCCATAGCGATCCCCTGCGGCGGCATCACGGCTGCACTGGCCGCCGGCAACACCGTGGTCTTCAAACCATCGTCGGAGGCCATTCTCGTCGGCTGGCTGCTGTGCCAATGCTTCTGGCGGGCCGGAGTCTCCAAGAACACGCTGCAGTTTCTGCCGTGCGAGGGCGGCAGCACCGG
>JBLMXM010000296.1:0-3495 GCA_050257775.1 Hyphomicrobiales bacterium | reverse complement strand
CTGCCGACCAGAGGGTCGCGATAGGGTTGGCTACGCCCTTGCCGGCGATATCCGGTGCCGAGCCGTGCACGGGCTCGAACATGGAAGGGAATTTCTTCTCCGGGTTCAGATTGGCAGACGGCGCAATCCCGATGCCGCCGGCGCATGCCGGGCCCAGGTCCGACAGAATGTCGCCGAAGAGGTTGCTCGCCACCACCACGTCAAACCAGTCCGGGTGCTGGACGAAATGCGCCGTGAGGATGTCGATATGGTACTGGCTGGTCTTGATGTCGGGGAACTCGGCCGCAACAGCCCGGAAGCGCTCGTCCCAGAAGGGCATGGTGTGGATGATGCCGTTGGACTTGGTGGCCGAGGTCACGTGGTTCTTCCCCCGCCTGCGGGCCAGCTCAAAGGCATAGCGGACGATCCGGTCCACCCCGATGCGGGTGAACACGGATTCCTGGACGGCGACTTCCCGATCCGTGCCCTGGAAGAGACGCCCTCCCACCTGGGAATACTCGCCCTCCGTGTTTTCCCGGATGATGACAAGGTCGATGTCCTTGGCCGTGCGTCCGGCCAGCGGGGACTTGATCCCCGGCAGCAGCCGCACCGGCCGCATGTTCACGTACTGATCGAAGCTGCGGCGAATGGGGATGAGAAGCCCCCACAGCGACACGTGGTCCGGCACCTGGGGCAGCCCCACGGCTCCGAGCAGGATGGCGTCGAACGGCCGCAGCTTCTCAATTCCGTCTTGCGGCATCATGAAGCCGTGCTTGAAGTAATACTGGCAGGAATAGGGGAACTCGGTGAATTCCATTTTGAACGAAAATCGGCTCGAAAGTTCCTTAAGGACCCGTACCCCTTCGGGCACGACCTCGAGGCCGATGCCGTCGCCGGGAATCAACGCAATTCGATAGGCCATGTCTCCTCCTGTTGAAAATCGTAAAATCTTCTAACTTTTCCAACACAGTTCAGTGATCCTTCCCATAGCGAGGTTGTCGGGATGGGTCAAATGATAATTTGACAATAGACCAAGCGATTTATAAGTTCGCTCAACTCAATTGAAGGGATCGGTATCACATGGAAGAACGTATTGTCTCTATTCTCGTCGAGCTGGTCGCCATCAATTCCATCAACACCACGCTTTCGGGCGGCCCCGGAGAAAAGGAAATCGCCGCTTTCATCCGGCGCCACCTCGGTCAACTCGGGTTCGAGGCGCGGGTTCAAAATGTTTCCGGCGAGCGGGCGAACGTCGTTGCGCTTGTCCGCGGGAAGGCTCAAAACCAGTCGCTGCTGCTGAACGGCCACATCGACACGGTCGGTGTCGAGGGGATGCCGTCGCCGTTCGCGCTCCGGCGCGAGGGCGATCGCCTGTATGGCCGGGGGGTTTACGACATGAAAGGCAGTGTCGCCGTGATGTTGGCGCTGGCCGGCTTTTGGGCTCAGCACCCGCCGGCGCAGGATGTCTGGCTTACCTTCTCAGCCGATGAGGAAGACCGCAGCTTGGGGACCGAGTTCCTCGCCCGGCAGTGGCTGGCCACCCTGCCGGCCCTTCCCAGCGGCGCGATTTTTCTCGAGCCTACCGAGGAGAACATCGGGGTGGCCCACAAAGGGTTCACCTGGTTTGAAGTCGAGGTGCTCGGAAAGGCGGCTCACGGCAGCCGGCCGGAGCAGGGTGTGGATGCCATCCTGCCGTTGCGTGCCGCGTTGGATGAGCTTGAGCGCATCCGTTCCGAGCTGCGCTCCCGTCCGGCCGACGAGCTTCTCGGGCATGCCTCGCTTCACGGTGGGAAAATCGAGGGCGGCACCGAGCTCAGCGTCGTTCCGGCCCATGCGCGGCTGCAGTGGGAAAGACGCACCCTGCCGGACGAAGAACCGAGTGAAGTGGACAAGGAACTTGGGCGGGTCGCCCAGGCGGTTGCGCGATTGCCTGGCGGTCACGAGGTGAAGAATAGAAAAATCTTCATGCGGCCGCCCTACCGGACACCGCCGGGAGCGGAGGTTCTGGAGCGGCTTCAAAACGCCTCCCTCCAATCCCAATCCGTGGGAGTTTCCTTCTGGGCCGACTCGGCCCTTATGGGGCTTGCCGGGATCCCGTCGGTCCTCTACGGGCCCATCGGGCACGGCGCTCACGCTGTGGACGAGTGGGTGAGCCGGGAAAGCTTATCCCGCGTTTATGACGTCTTGAAGAGATTACTATGAAGTCCCGTCAGGATCTGCGCAATCTCGCCATCATCGCCCATGTCGATCACGGCAAGACCACGCTCGTCGATGCCATGCTCTGGCAGAGCGGCATATTCCGCGACAATGAGCAGGTGGCCGAACGGGTGATGGACAGCCTGGACCTTGAACGCGAGAAGGGCATCACCATCATGGCCAAGAACACGGCCATCGTGTACCGGGGGACCAAGATCAACATCGTGGACACACCCGGCCACGCGGACTTCGGCGGCGAGGTGGAACGCACTCTCAACATGGTCGACGGGGTGATGCTCCTGGTGGACGCCACCGAGGGCCCCCTGCCGCAGACGCGCTTTGTGCTGGGCAAGGCGCTGGCGCACGGTCTGCCGCCCATCGTGGTGATCAACAAGATCGACCGGCCGGACCGGCGCATCAAGGAAGTGCTGGATGAGGTTTACGATCTTTTCATCGATCTCGATGCCACCGAGGAGCAGCTGGAGTTCCCCGTGCTCTACACGAACGCCAAGGCTGGCATCGCCCTGACCGACCCTGAGGCTCAGGGCCGCGGACTGGTGCCGTTGTTCGAGGCCATTCTCGCCTCCATCCCTCCGCCGGCGTATGACCCCGGCGCGCCGCTGCAGTTCCGGGTTACGACCCTGCAGCACAGCGACTACGTCGGCCGTATTGCCGTCGGGAAAATCGTGAACGGCACTCTGCAGAAGGGGCGTGAAGTGGCACTGCTCAAGACGGACGGCACAGCCCGGAACGCCGCACTCAGCGGGGTGTACACATACGAGGGGCTCAACCGTGTGGAGCAGGACACGATCCCGGCCGGCGACATCGCCGCCGTGGCAGGAGTTGAAGATATCTTCATCGGCGACACCCTGGGGGACCCGGCTGACCCGCGGCCGCTCCCGGCCATTACGGTCGAGGAGCCCACCATCTCCATGGTGTTCTCGGTCAACACCTCGCCCCTGGCGGGCAGGGACGGGCGCTTTCTGACCTCCCGGCACATCAAGGAGCGCCTGGACAAGGAGCTGCTCTACAACGTGAGCCTGCGCGTCGAGCAGGCCGAGAACCGGGATTCGTTCCGGGTGAGCGCCCGCGGTGAGCTGCAGCTGGCCGTGCTGGTCGAGACGATGCGCCGGGAGGGCTTCGAGCTGTCGCTCTCGAAGCCCAGGGTCATCACCCGCCAGGTGGACGGCAAAACGGTCGAGCCCCAGGAACTGGCCGTAGTGGACATTCCGGAGAAGTTCATCGGGATCGTCACAGAGATGATCAGCGCCCGCCGCGGCAAGATGGTCAAGATGGTCAACAACGGTTTCGGCCGCGTGC
>JBLMXM010000295.1:0-17633 GCA_050257775.1 Hyphomicrobiales bacterium | reverse complement strand
CGAGGTGCTCCAGTCCGTGGAGTGCGTGGCCGGCTACAGCCTCTACCTCGATCTCATTCAACCGCTCATCGCCGACAAGAGAACGCTGCGATCGGGTATGACGAAAGAGGTGCAACGGGTGGAAGCGGCTATCGAGGAAGCCATGAGCGGAAGAACCTGCGCGCTGGTGTCCAGCGGAGACCCCGGCATATATGCCATGGCGGGCCTGGTGTTCGAAACCTGCAAGATCAAGAACGTCCCCGTGAGGCCGCCCGGTCCGGCGGCTGCCGGCGCTGCCGAGGCTTCGACCCTCACGGTGGAAGTGATTCCGGGGATCCCCGCGATGTGCGCCGGGGCTGCGCTGCTGGGGGCCCCCCTCACGCACGACTTCGCCGTGGTGAGCCTGAGCGATTTGCTGACTCCCTGGGCGGTGATCGCCGAGCGGCTGGAGGCGGCCGCCCGGGCGGATTTCGTTATCGTGCTCTACAATCCGAAGAGCAAGAAGCGGGATTGGCAACTGTCCAAGGCCAAGGAGATCCTTCTGACCCACCGAGATCCTCAGACCCCGGTCGGTGTAGTGACGGCGGCCATGCGGCCGAACCAGGAGGTGCAGATCATTGCGCTCCGGGACCTCCATCGGGCGCGCGTGGACATGCAGACGACGGTTTTCGTCGGCAGCCGCTCCTCAAGCCGCTACCTGGAATTCATGTTCACGCCGCGAGGGTATTCAGGGAAGTACGCCATATAGAATAGGAGAAATACGGGATATGGAATACCGGATACCGGATATGGGACTGCCGGCGGTGCTCATCGTTTCCATCGAGCATCCCGTGTGGCGCGAAGGGCCTGTCGCGTATCATTACGATAGCATTCCCCAAGGGAGCCGAAGGCAAGAAATGCGGGAAAGACACAGATGAAGGGCTACATTCACGTCTACACCGGCGATGGCAAAGGCAAGACCACGGCGGCACTGGGGCTGGCGCTGAGGGCGGCCGGGGCTGGGTTGAACGTATTTGCCGCTCAGTTCATGAAACTCGGCGACTACAGCGAGCTCAAGGCCCTGGAGCGGTTTAAAGACCGCATCACGGTTGAACAGTTCGGACTGGGGCGGTTCATCCGCGGCAATCCCGACCCGGAGGACATAGCGGCCGCCCGCCGGGGGCTCGATCGCGTGCGGCAGATTTTTGCAGCGGGCGATCACCAGGTCGTTATCCTGGATGAAGCCAACGTGGCCGCATCCTGCGGCCTTTTCTCCCCGGTCGACCTTCTGGACCTGATCCATGCAAAGCCTGTAGGGGTAGAGCTGGTTTTGACCGGCCGCAACGCCGCACCCGAAATCACGGCCCGGGCGGATCTCGTTACCGAGATGAAGGCGATCAAGCACTATTACCAAATGGGCGTCGGGGCCCGGCCAGGCATCGAGAAATGAATCGGACCAGCCGAGAGCTCGCCGCCTGCATCGCCGTCCTGGGAACAGGCTCCGATGTCGGCAAGAGCATCATCACAACGGCCCTGTGCCGCATGTTCAGCCGGCTGGGTGTGCGGGTGGCCCCCTTCAAGGCCCAGAACATGTCCAACAATTCCGGCGTGACGCCGGAGGGGCTCGAGATGGGGCGGGCCCAGATTGTCCAAGCCGAGGCCGCGCGGGTTCCGCCTCATGTGGACATGAATCCCATCCTGCTCAAGCCTACGAGCGATATCGGCTCACAAGTGATCCTGCTGGGAGCTGTCCATGGGAACAGCACCGCGGCCGATTACCACACGCGCAAGGAGTATCTGTTCCACGAAGCCGCCGCCGCATTGGAGCGCCTGCGCCGGCAGTTCGAACTGGTCATCCTGGAGGGGGCCGGCTCCTGCGCCGAGGTCAACCTCATGCCTGCGGACATCGTCAACCTGCGCATGGCGGAACTATGCGGAGCGCCGGTGGTCCTGGTAGCCGATATCCACCGCGGGGGCGTTTTCGGACAGATCATCGGCACCCTGGAATGTCTTGAACCGCACCAGCGCAAGCTGATCCAGGGCTTCATCGTAAACCGCTTTCGCGGCGACATCGCCCTCTTCGCGGAGGGGGTCCGCTGGATCGAACAGCGCACCGGAACGCGCGTGCTTGGTGTACTGCCCTGGTTCGACCACATCCGCATCGAGTCCGAGGACTCGGTGGTGATCGAAAACCCGCGGCCGGTTGCACCCCCGGCGGCTGGCGGCCCGCCTGCCCTTGCCGTAATCCGGCTGCCGCACATCTCCAATTTCACCGACTTCGAACCGCTGCACGGAATCGAGGACCTTCGCATCCATTTTCTGGAGCAGCCTCAGGACCTGAACGGTTTCCGGGCGATCATTCTGCCGGGTTCCAAGAATACCCGGCATGATCTCGAATGGCTCAAGACGTCCGGCTGGGCCGAGACGATCCGGGCATACTATTCCGGCGGAGGCCACGTGCTCGGGATCTGCGGCGGATACCAGATGCTCGGCCGCTGGGTCCATGACCCGGAAGGGCTCGAGGGCCGTCCCGGCTCAACAGAGGGCTTGCAACTTCTGCCCGTGGAGACCGTCTTGCGGGCCCCGAAAACCACGACCTTGACGCGTTTCAGCTGGGCGGCCGCGCAGGGGTCCGGATACGAAATTCACATGGGGCAGACGGCCCGGCACGGTGGAGAGCCCTTGTTCAAGGTGCTGGAACGCAACGGTCGGCCGGCATCGGCTGAGGAAGGGTGCGTCGCCTCCGGCGCGCGGGTCATGGGGACGTACCTGCACGGCATGTTCGACAGCCCGGCGGTCACCACTCGCTGGCTGCAGGCCATCGGTGTGGACGGAGCGCAGGCGCCGGTCCTCGGCGGACTGGCTGCCCGCGACCGCGAATACGACTTGCTGACCGATCACTTTGAAACCCACGTCGATGTTGAGGCTATTATGAAATTGGCAGGGAGTATTGGGCCGAGAGGTTAGGGAGAGGGGGCGCGATCCGTCAACGCTCTTTCGAGAACTCACAAATGGCACATGTCACTCTCATACTAGGCGGCTGCCGCAGCGGGAAAAGCGGTTTCGCCCTGAAGACGGCAAACGAGACGAAGGCCGACCGGCGCATCTTTATCGCCACGGCGGTTGCGCTCGACGACGAGATACGTGCCCGCGTAAAGCAGCACCGCGCCGAACGCGGCGCCGGATGGATGACCGTTGAGGCTCCCCTGGCCCTGGCGGAGGCGGTGGCTGAGCATGCCGGGCAGGGCTGCGTGATCCTGGTGGACTGCCTTACGCTCTGGGTCTCCAACTTGCTTCTGGAGCTGCAGGACCCCGCGAAGGTCGTGGACCGCATCGCGGAGCTCGTGAGGGCTGTGAGGGCCGCGGCGTGCCCCGTGATTTTGGTCTCAAACGAAGTCGGCTCCGGGATTGTCCCCGAAAACCAGCTGGCCCGTCGGTTCCGCGACCTGGCGGGCACAGCCAACCAGGCCGTGGCGGCCTGTGCTGACACCGTCGTGTGGACGGTTGCGGGGATACCCGTCGTCATAAAGAAGCCGTAGAGTGCTTATAGAACGATTGCAGGAAACCGAGGCACGTGAAGAATTTCAGAGCAGCCATACAGTTTTTGACGGTTCTGCCGGCGGGGAAGCTCGGGGATTTCGACGCACCCGGCATGCTGCCCTGGTTCCCTCTGGTGGGGTTGCTTCTAGGCGGTCTTCTGGCCCTCTTTGATTCCTTCGCCTCCCGGTGGTGGAGCTCCGCGGCTGTGGCTGTGCTGGACGTGGTGTTGCTGGCCGGCCTGACGGGCGCCTTCCACCTCGACGGCCTGGGGGACACCGCCGACGGGCTGTTCAGCCATCGGCCCAAGGAGAAGACGCTCGAGATCATGAAAGACAGCCGCATCGGCGCCATGGGAGTAGTGGCCTTGAGCTCCGTTCTGGCCCTCAAGTGGGCGGGCATCAGCGGGCTCAACGATCACCGGCTGTTTCTACTGGCCTTGGTGCCGGCCTATGCACGCGGCGGCATCCTTTTCGCCATGCGCTGGCTCGAATACGGACGGCCCGGAGGTGGAACGGGCTCGCTTTTTTTCACCCGGAAGATCGCCGGACGCCAGTTCTGGGCCCTGGCCGTCACGGTGCTGCTCTCCCTAGGGCTCGGCCCGATGTCCCTGCGACTGAATGCGGGCTTTGTTCTGCTGACAGCCGGCGTAATCGCCTTTTACAAACACCGACTGGGATGCGTCACCGGCGACATGCTGGGAGCAATGACGGAAGCCACGGAGGCCGGCCTGTTCCTGATCGCTGCCATGGGAGGCGTCCGATGATCGGCGGCCACGGCGGCAACACGTACGACCTCGCCCGCAGGCTCGGCTGCAGCCCGGCGGACATCCTTGACCTGAGCAGCAACGTGAATCCGCTCGGCCCTCCGCCCGGCCTGTACGATCATCTCGTGCAGCACCTGGATGCCGCCAGCGTGCTGCCGGAGGTGGACAACCGGGGCATCATCCGCAGCTACGCCGAGTACCTCGGGGTTTTCCCGGACCGCGTGATCGCCGGCAACGGGACGACCCAGTTCATCTTTTCCATCCCCGGGGTGCTGGGGCTGAAAAAGGCCCTGATCGTCGGCCCGACGTATTCGGATTACGCGGACGCCTGCCGTCTGCAGCGGGTTGCCTGCGAATTCTTCCTGTGCGCGGAGTCCGAAGGTTTTCAGCCGGACCTGGCGCGGCTCGAGAAGGCCGTCGCCCGCGCCCATGCGGTGTTCATCTGCAACCCGAACAACCCTACCGGAAACCTTATCCCCGCGGATGCGTTGAAGCAACTTTGCCTCCGGAATCCCCGAGTCCGCATCATTGTGGACGAATCCTATCTGCCATTTGTCATCGAGGGGGAGCGGCGGAGCCTGGCGCGGAGCGGAATTGAGAACCTCATGGTCTTGCTGTCGCTTTCCAAGATCTTTCGCATCCCCGGGCTGAGAATCGGGTTCCTGGTCGCTGCTCCGGCGATCATCCAAGCCTTTGCCGGCGTCATGTGGCCCTGGAGCGTCAACGGCCTCGGCCAGGCCGCGGTGCGCTATGTTTGTGAGGCCGGGCCGGCCCTCGAGACCTTCGTGGCCGAAACCCGCGCGTACCTGGACCGCGAGCGAATGCTGTTTCAGGAGCGGCTCGGCGGCACCCCGGGTCTCCGGGTCTTTCCCAGCCCAACGTCATTTTTTCTGGTATTGCTGCCCGAAGGGCTGTCCGCTTCGGCGGTGTGGACCGCCTTGGCCGATGAGCGGATCCTCATCCGCAACTGCGCCAACTTCCAGGGTCTGTCCGATCGATTTATCCGAATTTCGCCCAAGGACCCGGCCGCCAACCGCCGGGTGGCAGAGCGCCTGGCGGAGCTGGCAACACAGAGCAGGAAATGAGAGTCGCCTTATGGAAGGTCTGTCCTCCTGGATGGTGATACCGGCGGCATTTGGTCTGGACATGCTGTTGGGCGATCCGCGGTGGTTTCCCCATCCGGTGCGCTGGATGGGCAGTGCCATCGAGGCGGCCGAGCCCTGGTTCCGGCGCCTCACGGTTAACCGGGTGCTGGCCGGCGGATTGTTCACGGCGGTCCTGGTCGCGGCGACCTGGGCTGCTGCCGCGCTGGCGATCGCCGCATTCCGGGAGGTCCGGCCGTCGCTCGGAACCGTGCTGGAAATCGGCATGGTTTATTTCTGCCTCTCGGCTCGGTCGCTTAACGACGCCGCGATGGAGATCTTCACGCTCTTGAACCAGGACCGGACCGATGAGGCTCGCACCCGGGTCGCCCTCATCGTCGGCCGCGATGTCGACCGCTACCAGGCCAAGGACATTGCGCGGGCCTCGGTCGAGACTGTTGCCGAGAATTTTGTCGATGGGGTGCTCTCTCCGCTCTTTTTCGCAGCGCTCGGGGGAGCTCCCCTGGCCATGGCGTTCAAGATGGTCAGCACTCTGGACTCCATGGTGGGATACAAGAACGAACGCTATATCGACTTCGGCAAGATTTCCGCCCGCCTCGATGACGTCTTCAACTTCATCCCGGCCCGACTGTCCGTGCCGCTGATTGCGCTGGCCGCCCAAGCTCTGGCCCGCACCGGAGGCCGCTCGCTGCGCACCGCGTGGTTCGAGGGCCGCAACCACACCAGCCCCAACGCCGGCCGCCCGGAAGCCGCTTTCGCCGGAGCCCTGGGCGTAAGGCTCAACGGCCCCAACACCTATGGCGGCATCCTGGTGAAGAAACCCTACATCGGGATCCGCTTCCGGGAGGTGCTGGTCGATGACATCAAGAAAGCCTGCGGCCTCATGATGCTCACCTCGCTCCTGAGCACGGCGTTTACCGCGGCACTTGCCATTGCGGCGGTTTCCGGCTAAAGGGACATTCAGGAAATGCTCCGGGAAGGGTGGATGCCGCCATGCCGCTCGAAAAATGTGCCAAGATCATCCGATTGGTGAAGGACGCCCGCTCCATTGCGGCGGATTTGCTGTTTTCCTCCAGTTCCCACGCCGCCGCCCCGAAGGCGCTGCTGCTGGCGCTTCTATACCGGATACAGGCCATAGTCGTTTCCCTGCAGGCGGACCTCCTCGACCCGTCTGCCAACACTGAACCGATCGAAGAAGCCCTTCAGGGCCGTGCGGAACCCCCGGAGCAGGGCCATGCCCGGACGGGGGCGAGACCGTCCAAGGCCGGCGGCGGCTGCAAGGTGATTCCATTCGATCGCCGCCGGATCAGGCAGGACCGGCGCCGAATCCCCACTTACATCGCCCGCGATCGGCGCAGCGGGGTCGTGGACCGGCGCAGGCGCAGATGGCCTCAACGTGCTGCGCTCTGACGGCCGGACAGAGGCCCCGGATGCACTGGCGCGGCCTGTCGTTCCCATCAGCCCGCAGCTGCCCGCATCGTTCAAACATCGCTTCCGCTTCACTCTCGCCGCCACTTCTTTCGTATACCCGGACGACTATGTTCCCAACGTGCGTCGCCTGGGCTCGTTCGTGGATGCCATCGAGCTCCTGTTCTGCGAGAGCAACGCGCTGCCGTCCGAGCGCACCATCCAGGAGCTGGCTGAGCTGGCGCGCGAACATGACCTGAGCTACAATGTTCATCTGCCCTCGGATGTCTCGATCGGACATAGGGCTGCCGACGAGCGGGAACGCGCCGCCAAAGCGATTCTGAACGTCTTCGAGGTGGCCCAGCCCCTGGCGCCCTCGACGTTTACTCTGCACCTTCCCTGTGAGGACCCATCCTTTACCACCGAGTCTTCGGCGGCTTGGAAGCACAACGTGCAGCACGGCCTGATGGAACTCATCCGTGCACTTGGGGACCCGGCCCGTATTTCCATCGAAAACCTGGACTACCCCCTGGAATGGCTGGCCGAGGTCATCGCTGACCTGGGTTTGAGCGTCTGTATGGATGTCGGCCATCTGTTGTTGCACGGCCGTGATATCCAACATTTTTTTGATCGCTTTGGGCCCAGGGTATCGATCATCCACCTCCATGGTGTCGACAACGGCCGGGACCATCTGCCCCTCGACCGTTTGTCGAAATCGTTTGAAGATACCGTAATGAGGGTGCTTCCCGGATTTGAGGGGATCGTTTCACTGGAAGTTTTCGCCTACGATGCCCTGGCCGCCTCGCTGGACTGGCTCGACAGGCGCTTCAAAATTTGATAGGATTACAACCTCTTACTCCGGCAATCCCATACGTTGATGTCCGCGGGGGCCGTGGACAGGAGGATCACCATGCTTCTGGCCATGAATGTCAACAACACTAACACCTCCTTCGGCCTGTACTACGAGGACCGGTGGGTCGCGCACTGGCGAGTCGCCACCGATCGGGCCAAGCAGCCCGATGAGTACGCCATGCTGCTGCGCAGCCTCTTTGACTACGCCGGCTTGGATTGGAGTCAGGTTACGGGAGTGGCGCTCTCCAGCGTCGTGCCTCCCATCACCTCCGCCTTTGTCGACCTGAGCCGCCGCTACCTGAGGCATGACCCCTTGATTGTGACCTACCAGATCCAGACGGGAGTCAAGATCCTCATCGACTATCCGGCCGAGATCGGCGCGGACCGGATTCTCAACGCTTTAGGCGCCCGGACGATGCACGGGGCTCCGTGCATCGTGGTCGACTTCGGAACCGCCACAACCTTCGATGCCATCTCCCGCGACGGAGACTACGTCGGTGGGGCCATCGCCCCGGGCCTTGGCATCGCCGCGGAGGCGCTGTTCAGCCGGACGGCCAAGCTGCCGCGAATCGAGCTGACGGCGCCGCCGGCAGCCATCGGCCGGAACACGGTGCACGCCATGCAATCCGGGCTTGTACTGGGATACGTCGGGCTGATCGAGGGGCTTGTGGGTCGCATCCGACTCGAACTGGGGGGCCGGGCCAAGGTGGTCGCCACCGGCGGAATGGCACATATTCTGGCCGAGCAGACGAACGTGATCGAGGCGGTCGATCCCATGCTCACGCTGGAGGGTTTGCGCTTGATTTACCGCCTGAACCGGGAGGGATAACGAATGGATACCCGCGTCCCGCTGCTTGCCGGCAAGAACATTGTGCTCGGGGTCACCGGCGGAATCGCCGCGTACAAATCCGCCGATCTCGCCAGCCGGCTGGTCAAGGCCGGCGCAGTTGTCGACGTGGTCATGACCGCTGCGGCGACCGAATTCGTGCGGCCGCTCACCTTTCAGGCCCTGACCCACCGGCCGGTAGCGCTGGACATGTTTTCGCTGCTGCAGGAGACGGAGATCGGCCACGTCTCTCTCGGCCAGCGGGCGGCGCTGATGATCATCGCTCCGGCGACCGCCAATACCATCGCCAAGCTGGCCTATGGCCTGGCCGACAACCTGCTGGCCACGACCGCCTTGGCCTGCCGGGGCCCTCTCTTGATGGCCCCGGCCATGGAATCCGGGATGTGGGACCACCCGGCCACAACGGCCAACATGGATATTCTGCAACAGCGCGGGGTTCACATGGTGGGGCCCGAGTCGGGCAGGCTGGCCTCAGGGGGCTACGGCCAGGGGCGCATGTCGGAGCCCGAGGTTATATTGGATGCGGCCCGCTGGGTGCTCGGCCGTATGGGGCCCCTGGCCGGCCGGTCAGTGGTGGTTACGGCCGGAGGTACCCGGGAAGCCATCGACCCGGTGCGTTTCATCGGCAATCGCAGCAGTGGGAGAATGGGCTATGCGCTGGCATTTGCCGCCCGCGACCGGGGCGCCGGAGTGACCTTGATTCACGGCCCCACCGCTCTCGCTCCGCCCCATGGCATCGCAGACGTGGCGGTGGAGTCCGCCGAGCAGATGCAGAGCGCCGTCCTCGAATCCACAGCTACAGCGGACGCTCTTGTCATGGCCGCCGCCGTGGCCGACTACCGGCCAACATCGTCAGCCCGTCAGAAGATCAAGAAACAACGTGAGGGCCTCCGGCTGGACCTTGTTCGCACAGCGGACATCCTCTCAACCGTGGCCAAGCGTCGCAACCGCAGCGGTCATCCCCGCGTCGTCATCGGCTTTGCCGCTGAAACCCAAGATCTGATCTCCAATGCCCGGGAAAAACTCTTGTCCAAAGGAGTCGATCTGATCGTCGCCAACGATGTTTCCGCCGCCGGCAGCGGATTTGAAACGGAGACCAACCGAGTGACCCTGTTGGATGCCGCCGGCGGGATCGAAGCCCACCCATTGATGCCCAAGACGGCGGTGGCGGAGGTCATCATCGACCGGCTGGCCAGCCTGCTCAACGCCTGATGACGAGCCGACTGCGGCCGAGCTCCACCGTTCGCCCGGTCTAATGTCCCGGCGAGCCGGGTTGACCGCAGAAAGGAGACCGATGAAACGAAAAACCATTTTCTTCATCCTGGCGGCTGCCATCGGCGCAGCTTGCATGATTTACGTTTGGAATGGCACGGCAGAAGCGGCGCGGCTGGGCGGCGGCGGGTCCTTCGGCAGCCGGCCGAGCTATCAGCGCAGCACGCCGGCTCCCTCGCCAAGACCGACCTCGCCCCAAATGAACCCTGGCCAGCCCTATCAACAGGCACCCGGCACCACGCCGTCGCCGATGGGGCGATCGGGCGGCATGCTGGGCGGACTGCTCATGGGTGGACTGATCGGGTCGCTCTTCTTTGGAGGCGGCTACGCTTACGGCGGCCCCGGGTTGCTCGATCTGATCCTGGTGGGCGGCGGTCTTTTCCTGCTTCTGCGGTTCCTGCGTGCGAGGCGGATGGAACCCGAATCCCCGTCGGCTGACGGCTCCCTGCCGTTTGACCGTGGGCCGGGCCAGGGATGGGGAACCCCGGGTTTCGATCTCTCGTCTGATCCGGCGACGGCCGGCGTGGAACCACCGGCCGTGCCGCCGGGTTTCGACGCCGATGAATTTTTGAAAGGGGCCAAGGCCATCTATACCCGGCTGCAGGCCTCCTGGGACAAACGGGACCTTGATGACATCCGCCAGTTTGCCTCGCCGGAGGTCTTCGAGGAAATCCAGCGGCAGGCCAAGGACGACCCGAACCCCGGCAAGACCGAACTGATCTTGATCAGTCCCAGGATCTTAGAGGTGCGCGACATCGACGGCCGGACCGTCGCCTCCGTTCTCTATGACGTGATGATGCGGGAGAACCGCGAAGAGATGGCCAAGCAAGTCCGCGAGTTGTGGCATTTCAGCCGAGATGCCGGCAAGCCGGGAAGCTTCTGGGTCCTGGAGGGGATTCAACAGGTCGAAGGATAGGGATGAGTCGAGCCGATCAGGCCTTGGGATCGACCTTCACCAGGTTGACCCTGTTTTGTTCGAGAATTCTCCTGGCTTGGGCATTGTCCGAAAACCGGAATACCATCACGGCTGCTCCCGGGGATTCGCTGGCCGCCGTATACGTGTAAGTGATCCGGATGTCCTGCCCTTCCAGCAGCTTCAAAATCCTGCTCAAGCCGCCTGGTTTGTCGTCGATTTCGACAACTACGACATCGTTGACGACCGTAGTGAATTTGTGACCTTCCAGCACCTTGACGGCCTTGTCCGGGTCCGACACGATCAGCCGCAATTTGCAATTAACCTCGCCGTTGTCCACCAGGCAATGCGCCCGGATATTGACTCCTGCCTGGCTCAAGATGGAAAAGACGTTTCCCACGTGCGGCGCTGAGTTGCCGGTCAACACGGTTAGTTGTCGGTTGTTCATGGTTCATCCTCCTGGCTTCGCCGGAAGGCCGATTTCGGCGTTGCGCTTCATCTCGCTGTCGCTGCAGCGTACTCAGAGTACGCCTCGCGCCACGAGATTCGCGCGCCTTGAACTCAGCCTTCGGGCGAAGTCAGCTGATCTCTCATAACATCATCACGTTCGATCCCGCTGAAAAACCCGGTTAGGCTGTTTGCACCCATATCAAACACCCGGCATGCATTTCAACTCCTATGCACCCCTCCGTGGCAACCGCCGCTGCACATAATCCGTGATCACCTGGGCGCATTCTTCCGGCTTCTCCATGGTGGGGAAATGTCCGGTGCCTGTGATTGTGGCCACTTCGGAGTCAGCCACCACGCGTTTCAAACGATCCGCAGCATCGGTCGGAAAAACATCGGAGTACTCGCCGCGCAGCACCAACAGCGGACAGCGGATCGTCCTGGCATGACTCCAGATGTCCACCGGAACGGACTCGAAGATCTGAGCTTCAATTTCGGGGTCGCACCGCAGTACAGCCGTTTGCGCATCCTTTTCCAGAAGTCCGCATTCCAGGTAAGCCTGCACGAATTCAGGTGACCAGCTCTTGAAAATCCCCCGCCCCGCTATGAAGAATTGCAGCGCCTCGGCCTTGCTCTTGAACAGCCGCCGCCGGTTCCTGGCACGCAGGGCTCTGGCGGTCCGGCCGCCCAGGCCCAACCACCGCAACGCGGCGATCCGCCAGAGAAGTCTCCGCGGAAGCAACACCGGGTCGATGAGAACAAGTGCCGAGAACAGATCCGGGTGGGATGCTGCGGAAATATACGTAGCTACCGCGCCCAGGGAGTGCCCCATGCCGATCACCGGCGGCTGTCGCAGTCGACGAATGAGCAGGTTGAGGTCTTCCGCGAAAACCCCCCAGTGCCGGATGCGCTCGATATTCGGGAACTCCGATTCGCCCTGGCCGCGGATGTCGCTTGCCAACACACGCAAATGCGGCACGAGATGCCGGATAAAGGGGGCATAAGCGCCGGCGCAAAACCCGTTGCCGTGAAGGAAATGAGCTGGCCTCCCGTCGCCGCCCCAATCCAGGTAATGCAACCGGCCGCCGGGAACGTCGATGAAGCCTTCCGTAGGTTCGAACTGTTCCACCGGTTTCATGCCGCAAAAGCTAGCACCCGCAATTCGTTTTGCAAGCGGTTGCGTAGAGCGGCTCCAGAGGCCCGGATCACGCCTGAGGGCAAGGCGTCCCGCGGGCTGAAAGCGAAGCGTACACGGAAGGACACGTGCATTTCATGCCGCGGGACCACGCGGCCATCGGGCGTCAAACTGGCCTCCGAAGCCGTTTCAATCGCATCCTTCAGGTTTAGGCCAATGCCCGGTCACCGCGGCCTCGATGTTGGGCGGACGGCAGGCCAGCCAGGGTTGCTGGGTCAGGTTCATGGCCCGAAGGCGGATGGCGCAGGGGTCGTCGATCACTTCGAAAATCAAGCGCCCGTCTTCCCGCCTCCAGGCATAGACTCCGATATCCTCGATACAGCACGGGTCATTGGCCAGCACCAAGCGATCACCGCTGACAATGGCCGTGGCGATGCTCTTCCAGCCGGACTCCGGGTGAAAAATCCGAAATACCCCCTGATCGATATTCAGCTTCCAGAGCCCACCTTCCGGCGCGTAATCCGGGCACCTCCGGCAGTGAACCCGCTCGGCCTTAGGGACGACACGCTTCGTGTACGTGCCGTCGAGGTCTGTCCGCTTGGGCTCCGGCAGAGAGATGAGGTACGGGTAAGGCGTCCGCTGGAGGAGTTCCTTCCATATGGCGCTGGCGGGCGGCGCTCCCGGGTCGCTTGAGACGGACTGAGACCATCCGCTGGCTGGGAAGCATACCGCCAACAGAACGGCCAGCATCACGGCCACATATAGGTTCGATCGGCAGACGGATGATAAGCTCACGGAATAACCCTCCCGTGCGTGCGAGTGATGATGAACTTCGAGGTGAAATGACATCACTATAGGCGATTTTCTCAGCCAAGCCAACTTCAGGGTTGATATTCAAGAATGAAATCCGAAACCCCGGAAAGCCGCCAAAAAAATACATGATTTACCCCATTTTCTTTTTCTGCCATGAGCATATGGTGGGCTGACCATGAATCGCAGTTGACCATCCGAAAGCGGTTTTTGCAAACTTAATCCTGACACTGGCTGACATCTGTGCCTTTTGGGAGTGAGGAGTATTTTTCGTGCCCCAATCGTCGGAATCCTACAACCTTTATGTAGTGAGGCCGGACCTTGCCAGGCAGTGGCACCCCACCAAGAACGGCAGCCTGAGCCCGAAGGACGTGAGCCCCGGGTCCAGCCGTCAGGTGTGGTGGCTTTGCGAGAATGGTCATTGGTGGCGGGCTTCCGTCCGCGATCGCACCCGGGGCAAAAAATGCACCGTCTGCCGGGAGTCGATCAAACGCGGGGAGCAGCGGATGGTCGACTTAAAGCCGGAACTTCTGAAAGAATGGCATCCGACCCGCAACAGCGACCTCCGAGCCCGGGACCTGCCGGCTAATTACAAGGGCGGGGTATGGTGGCTCTGCGAACGGGGCCACGAATGGAAAGCCGCAGTACCGTGCCGGCTGGCGGGTAAGACCTGTCCCTTTTGCAGCCAATCGATGCCTCGGACCCCATCGGCTCGAAACGCCAGCAGTTGCCACACGCCCAATTCGCCGGCCGGCAATGAAAGTCTACCCCCCGCGGACAACCGGTTAAGCAGCCTGCACGAGGAACTAACGGCCCACCATCCGGGAGCCGAGCTGAGGAGGAGCAAACGTTATGTGGCCTCCGCCCTGGTGATGATCGAGGAAAACCGCCTGGGCATACTCGGCTATGCCCGGCTGCAAAACTTCAGCGCCGGGGGGCTGATGCTGGGTTCCGATTTCGCCCTCAACCCCGGCCAACTCATCAAGCTACGCTTCGACAAGCCCATGCATTTCTCGGCTTCGAGCGTAGTCAGCAGCCTAGTGATCTGGTGCCGGGATCTTGAAGACCCGGACAACCTGGATTCCAGGTATGCCGTGGGCGTCAGTCTGACCTGACCTCGCCGTGCCGGTAATGATGCTTCATCGCACCGGCACTTTTTCCCGCTTCTTCGAAAAGTTGGATCATCGCAGCCGGACGGCCGCCCAGCTGCGCGCGGTCTTTCTTAGACGGGCTGCAGGCCGACCATGTCCTTGATCCGCTGGGCCACCGCCGGGCTGAGGCCCAAACCGGCGGCCAGCTGCTCCAGGTACTTCTCTTCCGCCGGTGTATCCACCTCGATCGCGAGCAGGGAAGCCCCGTAGATCTGGGCGGCAAGCTCCGGCCGCCCCTTGGCCGCCGCGAAAAGGGTCTGGGTGTCCATCGGCTTTTTCATTTCAGACATCACGTATTGCTGGGATTCGTCGTTCGCGCCGATCTCCTCAAGCTTGCCCACTATCCGCCGGATTTCATTTTGGTCGATCTGGCCGTCCGCCTTGGCGGCGTTGATCATGGCCTTCAGCACGAGCTCGGCGTGCCGCTCCAGTTCCTGCCGGTCCAGGTCCGTTTGAGGTTCCATGAGCCCCAAGGGCACCTGGGGCGTACGGCCCCCGCTGCCTTTCAGGGCTTGAAACGCCATGGCCCCGAGCAAGGCCATGACTCCTCCGCCCAGGGCTCCGCCCAAGGATTTTCCTCCGCCGCCCAAGAGTGCGCCGGCCAGCGCCCCCAGGCCCCCAACGGCCAGGTTCTGATGACCCCCCACCCTCTGCCCGGCCTGGTTCAGGACATCCCCGAGCATGCCGCCCAAGCCTCCGGTGCCGCCGCCCAGCATGCTGGAAAGAACCCCGCCCAACCCGCCGGCCTGCTGCCCACCGAGCATTCCGCCCAGGCTCTCCAAGATATTCCCGCCTCCGCTGCCGAAAGCGTTCTGCAGCCTTTGATTGGATGAAGGCGTCATGCCGGTTTGCATCATGGCGCCCAACAGATCGCTGATGTTCATGTGTTCCTCCTTTATCTCCGTGGGAACCCATCGCCGCCCCGAGGTATTTCGGTGCAGGGGGCTTTTGCTCATGGCGACGTATAGGTCTTCAGCCCATCGGAATTCGGATCTTCTGGCCCGGGAAGATCAGGTTCGGATCCTTGATCACCTCACGATTGGCATCAAAAATTTTAGGGTAGTCGCTGGCCTTGCCGTAAAATTGTTTGGCAATGGCCGACAACGTATCCCCTTTCTTGATGATGTAATAATCCACTTTGGCCTGGACCGGGGGGGCCTGCAGTTTGTCGATTTTCACCTCGGAGACCCCCTGGACATTGCCGGCCATGAGCACCGCTTTTTCCATAGCCTCAGCGCTTGCGGCCTGACCGGAAATGGAGACCACACCATTCTTGAACTCGACCCCCAGACCCGATATCCCCGGGTTGGCCTCTTCGATGTGTTTCTTGATCTTTTCAGGCGCGTCTTCATCACGGCTGAACAGCTTGTGCCCGATCTCCTTTACAAAATCAAACAGTCCCATAGGGCCCTCCTTTTAATCGGCAAAATGAGTTGATGATTGGTCTGCAGATTCCACTGGTACTGGATGAGCAGAATGAGAACCAGTCGAATAGAGGTTGGAATCTCAGGGGAATGCAAAACTAATATGGACGACCGAGGCGATGTCAAGTGGCTCGGACATCGACAAGGAAACCGGGGATCCCGGGGTTGGCTTGAATGCCGTCGCTTACCGCCTATCTTAAGATATTATCTCTAGATATTATCTCTTGGAAGGCGATTCACATATCCGCCAAATTCAATAGGAGGACGATCATGTTCACCCACATCCTGTGCCCGACCGACCTGAAGGAGCGCGCCGTGGTCGCGCTGAAAAAGGCCGTCCAGATTGCCCACCAGTTCAATGCCAAAATCACGATGCTGAACGTGCACGACGAGTTCATGAACAAGCAGGAGCGCGAGATGCTGCGGGTCAGTTTCGAGTCCCTGAAAGACACCTACGCCCGGGTCGCCGTCGAGTCGCGCGAGCAGATGCGGGCGACCATCCGCAACCTGCATGCCGAGGATATTCAGGTGGACTACCTGTTGCGCGAGGGAAAGCCCGCCAAGAAAATCGTGAAAGTCGCCCAAAAGCTGGGCGTCGACCTCATCGTCATGGCAACGGACGGAAGGGACAGCATCAAGGACTTCGTCACCGGCACCATCACGGAACATGTCATCAACCATGCGCCCTGTCCCGTGCTGGTGATCCGGCATCAAAAACAAGAGGATTGATCCCCTATCGTAGGGCCTTTAGATCGAGCATAGTCGTGGTGGGGTGAAATTTCACATGCCGGATTTCGGCCTGAACCTTTTTTAGAACGATGCGAACAAAATGCGGAATTTTGTTATTCCAAATGCCATTAGCGTTTCACCACCATTGAGATGAAAGGTTTTATGGCGATCGATAGCCGGCCTTTGGGTGATACCGGGAACCGCCTTACTTCACTCTTCGAAAAATGGCATTGCCGCCTACTATGCCCTGCCGCTCTCCCGTTTGTGCCATGCGCCTCATGGCACAACTCGAGTAGTGCTTTTCAGTCAACTGGTAGCCGCGCGCCTGCAACAACACCATGATGGTTTCCGCATCAGCGTTCATTTCGACCTGGATAGTCAAGGGGGCCGCCGGGGAATCGAGCAGCCTGATCATCCCCTGAAGTATGCGCAGCTCGTTGCCATCCACGTCGATCTTGATATGATGGGGAGCTTTGACCCGCCCGGTTTCTAGCAGCCTCTCGACCGTCGTGGCGTACTTCAATTCCGCAATTTCCCCGCCTCCGATATCCACGCCTTCGCCCGATGTGGGGCTGAACTGACTGTTGGAGGAGCCGGGGTTGACCGAATCATAGGTGAAATCCGAGAAGCCGTCTTCCCCATCAAGGGCGACGCTGCACGGGATCACAACACCCTGAAGATTGTTTTGGATTAAATTGACGATCAATCGCGCAAAATTCGCCGCATGGGGCTCAAACGCATAGACCTTCCCTTCAGGTCCTGTCTTCCGAGCGGCCACAATGGTGTAGACTCCGATATTCGCACCTATATCGTAAAAAACCTGGCGAGGTTTAACCTCAGTCTTGATCCATTTGACCGTGCCTGGCTCCTTGGAGAAAAGCTTCAGACATCGGTTGAGCTCTCGCACCGTCTCGCATCGGAACCGGTAGGAAGAAGAACCGTCGACGATCTCGACATCACGTGCCGACCGCTGGCGGTATTCCAGCATCTTCCGGTTCAGCTTCCGAATGTAATAAGGCGGAGGCCAAGACTTGGCTTTAGAGTGAATCATGTTTTGGAATGAAGGTTGCCTTATTGCTCAGCTTACACCTTTCGAAATCGATAAATCGTATCAAGCAATGAGCGGAAAGACAACGCCGGAACAGCACGGAGAGCATGACTGAAAATTGGTGGATATCTATGGGTTCTTACGTACAGTACCTCCTGCGTCCCATCCGGCCTGACGGTCAGAATAAGACCCATACCCGGTGCATGGTATTTAACTACGACCTAGTTATTCAGG
>JBLMXM010000294.1:0-22055 GCA_050257775.1 Hyphomicrobiales bacterium | reverse complement strand
GTCAAGGCCGGCACGAGCTATGACCTGATCAACCCGCGCGACAAGTCGGTGGTAGGCGAGTTCGACGCGCGGGAGGTCTACGACCTGATCGTCGAGATGGCATGGGCCACTGGTGACCCCGGCATCATCTTCATCGACCGCATGAACCGCGATAACCCCACGCCTCGCCTGGGCGAGATCGAGTCCACCAACCCGTGCGGCGAACAGCCGCTGCTGCCCTTGGAGGCCTGCAACCTGGGTTCCATCAACCTGGCCAAGTTCGTGGTGGCTTCGGACCAGGGACCGGTTATTGATTACCCGGCGCTTAAGGACGCCATCGCCTGGTCGGTGCGCTTCCTCGACAACACCATCGACATGTCGCGCTACCCCCTGCCGGAGATCACCGACATGGTCCGCGGCAATCGCAAGATCGGGCTGGGAGTAATGGGATTTGCGGATCTGCTCTACCAGATCGGCGTTCCTTACAACTCAGAGGAGGCCCTGCAGAAGGCCGGCGAGATCATGCGCTTCATCCAGGAGGCCTGCCACGAGACCTCACAGGCGCTGGCCGAGGAGCGGGGCGTGTTCACCAACTGGGAGCGCAGCGTCTACAAGGACCGGGGCATCCAACTGCGTAATGCCACAACCACCACCATTGCCCCCACCGGCACCCTGAGCATTATCGCCGGCTGCTCGAGCGGGATCGAACCCCTGTTTGCCTTGAGCTTCGTGCGCACCGTCATGGACAATGACAAGCTCATGGAGGTCAACCCCGTCTTTGAGAAAGTGGCCAACGACCGTGGATTTTACAGCCCGGAGCTCATGGACCATATCGCTCACAAGGGCAGCATCCATGCGATGGAGGAAATTCCGGAGGATGTGCGCCGGGTGTTCGTGACGGCCCACGACATCACCCCCGAATGGCACATCCGTATGCAGGCCGCTTTCCAGAAGTTCACCGACAATGCCGTGTCCAAGACCGTGAACCTGCCCCGGGACGCCACGGTGGAAGATGTGCGCAAAGTGTATGACCTCGCCTTCCAGCTCGCCTGCAAAGGGGTTACGATTTACCGCGACGGCAGCAAGGAAAACCAGGTGCTCTCTTTCGGCCAGAAGAAGGAGGAGCCCGACCGGCTGATCGGCGCCGTGCTGGACCGGCCGGAGACCCTGTTCGGCTTCACCACCAAGATCAAGACCGGCTACGGCCACCTATATGTCACGGTGACGGAATTCGAGGGCCGGCCCTTCGAGGTCTTCGCCACCATCGGCAAGTCCGGCCGATCCACCACCGCCAAGACCGAGGCCATCGGCCGGTTGGTGTCCCTGGCGCTGAGAGCCGGGGTTACGGTCGACAAGATTGTGGATCAGCTCAAGGGCATCGGCGGCGAGCATCCCATTTTCCAGGACGGTGGGCTGGTGCTGTCGATCCCGGACGCCATCGCCCGCGTATTGGAGCGGCGCTACCTAACCGGAGAAAACGCCCCTAAGTTCCGCCGGACCGAATACAGCTTGCTCGGGGAAAAGTGCCCGGAGTGCGGCCAGGTGGTGAGCTTCGAAGAAGGCTGCATGATGTGTCACTTCTGTGGGTTTAATAAGTGTGGATAGGCCAGGGATTTGAATACACACAGTGATAGGTTTTACGTGTTAAGTATAAGGCAGCGGATAACGTCCATTAAATACTGATTGCATCCTATGCCTAACACCTAAGACCTAACACCTGGCACCTTTTCTAAACAACTCTTGCAGATCCCGTCTATGCGGACCTCCACACCCTGAATCTCGCCGGTAAACGAGCGCTTGATGGTCCGCAGGTCCACTTTCAGGCTCGCAGGATGCAAGCACTGCAGATTCCCGCAGGTCCTGCAGTGAAAATGAGGGTGCGCCGGGTGGTTCTTGTTGGGCGCCATCCCATACACCCGGCTCCTTCCGCCGCTGCTCAACCTCTCCACCAAGCCCCTGGCTGCCAGCACATCCAGTATCCGGTAGACGGTCACCCGATCGATCCCGGCAGCCCGATTCAGGGTTTTAAAGATGTCCTGGGCGCTGAGCGGCGCGGGGTGGGCGCCGATCACCTCCAGAACCCGCTGCCGGTGGGGGGTCGGCTCCAGGCCGCCGGATGTCAACAGCCGCCGATAATCGCATTGTTTACACATGCTCGAACTCCAAAACCCCGTCTGACGGCCGATGGCGGCGTTGCAGGCCTCTCGAAATGCTCACATACTGCCGTGTATGCTGCGCTATCGGATCGGTCTGCGCCTTGCCCTCGGCCGTGATCCGAGGTTTTGAAACCCTCCTTTTAAGCCGTTATCCGAATTCCGTTCCGAGACTTTATGCCGCCGCTTTACGATAGCCGAGCGCGGCCAGGAAAAAAACGAGGTTGACGCCTACGATGACGCCGCCGGCCGGCAGATCCAGTACGATCGAAATGCAGAGGCCGGCCACCACTGCCGCAACCGCCGCCGAAGCGGAGAGCAGCAAGGCGGCCTTGAAGCCGCGGGCCAGTTGCAGCGCGGTGGACGCCGGCAGGATCAACAAAGAGGAAATCAGCATGATGCCCACGACGCGGATCGCAAGCACAACGGTGACGGCCGTCAGCGCCATCAGCAGCATATTGATCCGGTTTGTTCGGATCCCGCTGATCCGGGCATATTCCTCCTCGAAGGTGACCGCCAGCAGATCGTTGTAATAAACGGCGACGGCGACCAGCACAATGGCGGAAAGGGCCACGGCGAGCACCAGTTCCTCGTCCCCGATGGCCAGGATGTTGCCGAACAGGTAGCTGAACAGATCCACGTTGAAACCCCCGGACACGCTGGCCAGGACAACCCCGGTGGCGATCCCCAGCCCGGAGACTATGCCGATCGCGGCATCTCCGTAAAGCCGGGCTTTTTCGGTCAGTTTGAGTATGGCTAAGGAGGCCAGTACCACCAGCGGGATCGCGGCGTAAAGCGGAGCCAGGTTGGCAAGCAGGCCCAATGCCACGGCCCCGAAGCTGACATGGGACAGGCCGTCGCCGATCAGGGACATCTTGCGCAGCACCAGGAAAAGCCCCAGGACGGAACAGAGCACGGCGACCACGCATCCCCCCAGGAAGGCGCGCTGTACAAAGCCGAATTGCAGAACGCTGATGAAATCCATGCTTACCGGTGCTGGTGGCAGATCAGATGCTGCGAATGAGTCCCGAAGTAATCGGTCATTTCCGCGGAAAGGCAGAAATCCGAAAACCTCCCGAAGAAAATCACCCGCTTGTCTACATAGAGCAGCTTGGTGGCGTGCTGGCCGATCTGGCCGATGTCGTGGGTCACCAGCATCACCGTGATGCGCGCGTCCCGGTTGAGACTACGGATGGTCTCGAAAAAACTGTCGCGGATTTGCGGATCCAGCGCTGCCGTGGGCTCATCCAGCAGCAGCACCTCCGGCTTGGCCACCAGTGCCCGAGCCAGCAGGACCCGCTGCTGCTGCCCGCCAGAAAGCTCTCCCATCATCTTGTGGCGGAGACTCCCAATTCCCAGGAGCTGCAGGGCTTCGTCAATGCGGTCTGCATCGCTCGAGGTCAGCCGCTTGGGCGTGCGCTTTTGAGCCAGCAGCCCCAGCCCGACAATCTCTTTCACCGAAGCCGGGAACAGAAGACTGAAGTTGGCGCGCTGCGGCAGGTAACCGATCCGGTCCCACCGGCTGAAGTGCGGCAGTGCCTCGCCGAGCAGCTGGATCGAGCCCCGGCTGATGTTCACCAGCCCGAGCAGGGCCCGGATCAGAGTGGTCTTGCCCGCTCCGTTGGGCCCGGCCAGGCCGATGTAATCTCCCGCCGACACCTCAAACGAGATGTCCTGGAGCACATCGATGGCGTTGTACCCGGCGCTCAGATGTTCGGTGGCGATTACGGCTGACACCCCAGACCCCGCTTCAGGTTGACGAGGTTGGCCTGCATGATGTCGATGAAACTCTCACCTTTTTCAAAGGCCTCGCGAGACAGGTTGTGGGCACCGTTCAGCATCAGCAGTTCGGCCCCGGTCTCCTTCGCCACGGTTCGGGCGATGCGGGGCTCCACCAACTCCTCGTAGAACACGACGTTCAGCCCGGCCGATTTGACCTGCTGGGTCAGCGCCGCCAGTTGTTTGGCGGTCGGCTCGGAATCCGGATCGAAGCCCTGAGCCGCCATATAGGTCAGATGGTACCGGCGGGCCAGATAGCCGAAGGCATAGTGGCCGGCATGGATAAACTCGCGCTTGGGGCATTTCGCCAACTCAACGGCGAAGGTGTGGTCCAAGGCGCGCAGCTTGTCCTTGTAAGCCTCGGCGTTTTGCCGGAGCGCGGCTTCATCTGCGGGTCTCGCCATAACCAGCGCATCGGTGATGGAGTCGACCATTTTTTGCGCATTCGCAAAATCAAGCCAGATGTGCGGATCTGCCCCCCGGGGGCCGCGGCCGGGACCCGGGTCGACCGCACCGCTCTTCACCGCGCCGACCCCGGCTTCACCGCCATCCATTTTCATGAGGGCAATCCCTTTACTCGAATCCACGACCCGCAGCTTGGAATGGCCCAGGCTGGCAATGATCTTCTCGGCCCACGGTTCCATGGCTTTTCCTGTGTAGATGAACACATCCGCCTGGGCGATTTTGACCATGTCGCTCGGCTTCGGCTCGAAGGCATGGGGCTCAACGCCGGGCGGCACAAGCAGCACGACGTCGACTTTCTCTCGGCTTACGCTTCTGGCAAAATCGTAAAGCGGAAACAGGGTGGTCACGACACGCGTCCGGGATTCCGGTCCGGCTGCGGTGCTGACCGAATCCGGCCATCCTGCAACGGCCACCAACGCCAAGACGATGCAGGCGGTGAAACATCTCTGGTGCATAGCGCCCCTCGGTAAAGTTGCCCTGAATGAACATTATGCAACTAAGTTGCATTTGTCAAGCCGCGGGATCCGTAGAGTCGATATCCTAATCGAACGATGGGTGGAGTGAATGCAACCCAGGGGCTTGGAGCGCTCTATCGGGCGAGAGCACTACGTGGAGACAGGAGCAATTGATTTCGTGTAAGTTCGCCTCGGCTTTTCACTTCTGAAAAGCTTTTCAACGCGGCATCACCTTCATGCCTTCGCGCGTGTCCTTGACCGTGTAGCCCAGGGCCTGGATCTCGTCGCGCAACCGGTCGGAGGCGGCAAAGTCCTTGGAGGCCCGTGCTTTGCGGCGGGCCTCCACTAGTTTTGCAACCTCGACCGGCAGTTCCTCCGGCTTGTCCGCCTGGTCAAGCTTCAGGCCGAGCACCCGGTCGAACTCGAGAATGGTGGCGTTTTTGTCGCGGGCGGGAATGCCGCTCTTGAGCATCTCCTGGATAACCGCCATGGCGCGCGGCATGTTCAAGTCATCGTTGACCGCCTCCAGGAATTTCCCACGGAAGGCGTCGTTGATCGCACCGACTGAGCCTTCACCGCCCTTGGCCACTTCCCGCACCTGATTGAGAAGATGCTCCAGGCCATTCTTAGCCGCTTCGATCGACTCGTCGCCGTACTCCATGGGTTTGCGGTAGTGAGTCAGAAAGGCGGCAAACCGGTAGGCCAGCGGCGGGATGCCGCGCCTGATGAGGGCGTTTTCGAGCGTTAGGAAATTCTCCTCGCTCTTGGCCATCTTCTTGCCCCCCTGAATGTTCAGGAAGGCACCGTGCATCCAGAAGTTGAAAAACTTCCGGCCGGTGGCCGCCTCGGACTGGGCGATCTCGTTGGTGTGGTGAATGTCGATGTGGTCGACGCCGCCGCAGTGGATGTCCAGCTGCTCTCCCAGAAACTTCATGCTCATGGCCGAGCACTCGATGTGCCAGCCCGGGAAGCCGATCCCCCAGGGCGAGTCCCATTCCATCTGGCGCCGAACCCCCTGGGGCGAAAACTTCCACAGAGCGAAGTCCGTGGCGTTGCGCTTCTCCGGGTTCTTCTCGACCCGGGCGCCCTCCTGAAGCGCGTCGAGGTTCTGGTTGGAGAGCTTGGCGTAATCCGGCACCCGGGCGGTGTCGAAATAGATGCCGTCGGTGGTCCGGTAGGTGAACCCTTTTTCCTCCAGCGTCCGGATCAGGTCGATCTGCTCGGGTATGGTGTCCGTAGCCCTGCACCAGATTCCGGGCTCCAGGATGTTCAGCCGGCCGATGTCCTCCATGAACGCCCGGGTGTAAAAGGAGGCGATGTCCCAGGCCGTCTTGCCTTCGCGCCGGGCGCCCTTTTCTATCTTGTCTTCGCCCAGGTCCCGGTCGCCGGTCAGGTGGCCGACATCGGTGATATTCATGACGTGGGTCACCTTGTAGCCGTTGAAGGTAAGCACCCGCTTGAGAATGTCCTCGAAGATGTATGTGCGCAGGTTGCCGATGTGGGCGAAGTTGTAAACCGTCGGGCCGCAAGTGTAGAGGCCGACCTCGCCCGGTCGGATGGGGATGAACTCCTCTTTCCGACGCGTCAGGGTGTTGTACAGGAACACCTTCATCCCAAGCCTCCACGCGATGATGTGTCGGCCTGTTTAGCACACCCCATCGCGGCACTCAAGCCAACCATCGCCGGCTTCGTGAAACGGTTTATTGGATTACCCCGCAACTGATCCGCGCTCCGCCGCCCCCCAGGGGCTGCGGTTGATCGGCGAAATTGTCGCCGCCGGCATGCAGCATCAGGCTGTGTCCCTTGAGGTCGGAGAGCTTGATCCGCGGGGCCAGCACCGGCACCGTGGATTTCCCGTCAGCGCCCACATACAGGGGCGGCAGGTCGCCGAGGTGGCCGTCGCCGTAAGGTCCTATGTGTTTGCCGGTCTTGCCCGGATCGAAGTGTCCGCCGGCCGCCAGGGCCGGCACCATTTTCCCATCCTGCTCTTTCGGGTCGCAGGAGGGGTTCTCGTGCACGTGGAAACCGTGCACCCCCGGGGTGAGACCGTTCAGGCGGGGCGTGAACAGCGTGCCGTATGGGGTGGAGGTGGCCGTGATGGTGCCCAGGGTCGCGCCGGCGCCGGTTGCTCCGGCGGCACGCATATCGACCACCACGGGTTGGGCGGCAGCCGTCGCAGCGGCCATCAAGACCAGGGCACACACGGATAAAATCGCAGCTGATTTCATGGAGACCTCCTTTTTAAGGCCGGGGAACTCTGCCGGTTGTCGGCTCCGGACCTGAACGGCGACTGGGGCCGCTGGAGCGGATTTTTCCGTCGGAAACAAGCTAATACAGGATCATGGATTGCAAAGCCGAGCGGTGGATGAATGGTTAGAGCTTGCCTTTCTTGAGGATAGCCACCAGCAGCCAAAAGCCCATGCAGGCTGCCGCCAGAAAACCGATGATGCCGATCAGGGGAATGCCGTAGACCAGAGGCGGGGTTTTGGAAAGGATGATCAGGGCCGAACCGACGATGAGGGCCGCAATGATAATGGCAAACGAGATGCGATTGCTGACCTGGTCGTGGGTGGCCAGGAGCTTTTCGTAACCCCGGTGCTCGATTTGAAGGCTGAGTTTCTGCCGCCGCAACAGCTCGGCCAGATCGAGCATGTCCTTGGGAAACTGGTGCAGGAACTGATACAGCCGCAGCGCCAGGTCACCCAGGTCCTCGCTGAGCCGCTGAGGTTTGAAACGGTCCATGATCGCCTTCTGGATGAACGGGGTCGCCTGCGCGATCATGTCGAATTCCGGATCGAGCATCCGCCCCACGCCTTCCACGGTGCTGATGGCTTTGAGCATCAGGAAAATATCCGGGGGAATCCGCAGCCGAAACCGGGTCGCGATCTGCAAGAGGTCCTGCAGAAGCTTGCCGACTTCGATTTCCCGGAGCGGTCGATACAGGTGCCGCCCCATGAAATCTGACAGATCGCGCTCCAGTTCGCGCAGGTCCGGTTGCTCATCCCAGGTGGTGAGCCGCAGCAGGACCTGGGCCGCCCGGGACTCGTTGCGACGCACGACGCTGTCAACCAGCTCAACGAAGATCTCCCGGGTCTGACGGTCCACGATGCCCACCATGCCGAAATCCACGAGGCAGATGACGTTGCCGGGAAGCGCGAAGATGTTGCCCGGATGGGGGTCGGCGTGAAAAAAACCATGCTGAAAAACCTGCTTCAAAACGATGTCTGCGCCGCGCGCGCAAAGCAGGCGCCGGTCATATCCGGAGGCGTCCAGTTGCTCGATATCGGAAATCTTGATCCCCTCCACAAACTCCGTCGTAAGGAGACGGGAGGTGCTGTACTCCCGGTAAACCGCCGGAATGTAAACGGTGGGGTCGTCGAGGAAGGCTTGGGCGATCCTCTCGATGTGGGTCGCCTCGATGCGAAAGTCGATCTCCCTTTCCAGGGTGCGTGCGAATTCTTCGACGATTTTCACGGGCCGGTGCAGGACGAGTTCCTCCACGTGCCGTTCCGCCAGAGTGGCTAGATGCAGCATGATCTCAAGGTCGACTTCGACGAGGGCGCGGATGCCGGGGCGCTGCAGCTTCAGCGCCACTTCTTCGCCGTTTTTCAGACGGGCGCGGTGAACCTGCGCGATGGAGGCCGAAGCGGACGGCTCGGAGTCGATGTGTTCGAACAATTCCGCGGAGGAAGCGCCCAGCTCCCGCTGGATCATGGCTTCGGCTTCGACGAACGCAAACGGCGGAACGCTGTCCTGGAGCTTGGTCAACTCCTCGATGAACTCAACCGGGATGAGGTCCGGACGGGTGGAAAGGACCTGGCCAAGCTTGATATAGGTGGGGCCCAGTTCTTCCAGCGCCATGCGCACCCGCTGCGGCCGTGTCAGGCGCTCCTCGCGTACCGTCTTTTTCTTGGAGATCAGCTGCAGGCCGACCTCGAGGTACTGGTCGATCTTCAGGGACTCCACCAGATCGCCAAAACCGTGTTTCAACAGAACCGCCAGGATATGGCGGTAGCGGTTGAGGTGCCGGTAGGTCCTGCTGATGACCCCAATCTTGCGGATGCTCAGCATATGCAATCCCGGGCCGGCCTGCTGCCGGCTGTCAGGATCAGGACTTGGGTCGAGGTTTGGCTTTAGCGGCCGATTGGGTCTTGGCCTTGGACGGCTTAGCTTTCCCGGCTCTGGACGTCTTGGCGGCCTTGAGTTCTTTTTTCAGGCTTTGGACTTCCCGCTTGAGGGCCTTCAGCTCGTCGCTGCTGGGGATGTCCGCTTTCTTCAGCACGTCCTTGACCAGCTGGCTGAGGCGGTCTTCCACTTTCCGCTGGGTGTTCTCATAGGTTTTCCTGAGACCCTTGAGAAAGTCTTTGGCCTCCTTCTCGGGCAGCTGGGCCTTATTGATCATATCCTTGCCCATGGCCTCGACTTCCGCCCAGGTCTTGAGCGCCAGGTCGACCCCGGTGCTCAGTGCCTTCTTGAATTGATCGATCATGGCTGTTGGTCCTTTCGCTCTGGATGGACTAATAAAAAATGGTCTGATTTGATGGCTTTGTAAAGAGGCCAAGCTCGCGCGCGCACCAACGACCACCCGCCGAGTGGGTGCCGCTGGTTTTCGGCCGGCAGCCGAAGAGACAAAAGCACGACGGTGCTTGCGGCGTTACGTGTGCGAAAGCAAACCATCTCGTGGAGTCGGGCGCACTCAATGTACGCCGCAGAGACAGCGAGATGAAGCGAAACGCCGAAATTGGCCTGTTTACAAAGCCACCTATTTGAGTTTGCCCAACACCGCGCTCGCAATGGTGTTTTTTTGGATCTCCTTGGTGCCCTCGTAAATCTCGGTGATCTTGGCGTCGCGGTAGAAGCGCTCCACTTCGTACTCCGTCATGTAGCCGTACCCGCCCAAGAGCTGGATGGCTTCGTCCGCCACCTCGACCGCCGTGCGCGCGGCATACATCTTAGCCATGGACGTGAGCTTGGGATCGATGCGGCCCTTGTCGAAGTTCCAGGCGGCCTTGTAGGTCATCAGCCGAGCGAGCTCGATCTTCGTGGCCATGTCGGCCAGCTTGTGCTGGCTGGCCTGGAAATCGGCGATGCGGCGGCCGAACTGCTGGCGCTCCTTTACATAGGCCAGAGCCCGGTCGAAAGCCCCCTGGGCGATCCCCAGGGCCTGGGCAGCGACGAGGATCCGGCTCTCGTCGAAAAACTCAAGCACTTGGTAGAATCCGCGCCCCTCCTGGCCGATCAGGTTGGAGGCGGGCACCCGCACGTCCTTGTAGTTCACCTCGGCCGTGGCCATCATGTGGATGCCCATTTTCTCGCCGACATCGGCGGTGGTGAGCCCCGGCCGGTCGGCCTCCACCAGGATCATGCTGATTCCGCGGTAGGGCGGCTGGCTGCTCGAGTCGGTCTGGCAGAGCGTGCAGTAGAAACTGGCCAGGCCGCCGTTGGTAATAAAGGTCTTGGTGCCGTTGATGATAAACCCGTCCCCGTGGCGCGCGGCCAGAGTATCCAGGGAGGTGATGTCGGATCCGTGGCCGGGCTCGGTGAAGGAGCCGCTGGAGAGCATTTTGCCCTCGGCGACCTGCGGCAGGAATCTCTGCTTCAGCTCTTCACTGCCGAAGCGCAGCACGCATTCGGATGCGAAGCTCGCCAGGATCACGGCGCTGCCGATGCCGGAGTCGCGCGCACAGAATTCCTCTGCGATCAGGATGTTCTCCAGCACGCCCAGTCCCTGGCCGGAGTATTTTTCCGGGAAATGCACGCCGATGAACCCGAGCTCGGCCGCCTTCTGCCAGATCTTCCTGGGGAACTCGTGCTTGCGGTCCAGTTCGAGAGCCAGCTCCTTGTCGAACTCCCCCTTGGCAAATTCCCTGGCCGCTTTTTGGATCTCCTTCTGCGATTTGCTGAGCTCAAAGTCCATGACAAGCCTCCCCCTCCGGTTGAAGTTGTGGCCCTGGATCGCTTCCTCTACTGGCCTGCGATTAGCACAGCCCCCTTGGCATTTCAAGATCCGCTTTCGGCCTTGACTGTTGCTGAAAACTAACCTAATGATCTCCTCTGGTCTCGCGCCGGAGATGAATCACTGTGAAAGGACACGTTTCGACGGATGGCATTTTCAATTGCCTTGGCCGGAAAAGGCGGAACCGGAAAAACCACCCTGGCCGGCCTTCTGCTCAAGTACCTGCTCAAACACCACAAGACACCGGTGCTGGCGGTGGACGCCGACAGCAACACCAACCTGAATGAGGTGCTGGGGGTCTGCGTGCTCGACACCCTCGGCCATGCCCGTGAAGACATGAAGAAAGGCGATGTGCCCAGCGGCATGACCAAGGACGTCTTTATGTCCATGAAGCTGGAGCAGGCCGTGGTCGAATCCGAAGGGTTTGATCTCATCGCCATGGGCCGACCGGAAGGATCCGGCTGTTACTGCGCGGCCAACTCCCTTCTGGTGGGCTACCTGGAGAAGCTGGTCGAAAACTACCCTTACATTGTCATGGACAACGAAGCCGGCATGGAACACGTCAGCCGGCTCACGACCAAGAATGTGAACCTGCTTCTGCTGATCTCGGACCCGTCTCGACGAGGGCTCCAGGCGGCGCTGCGCATCAACGAGCTGGCGCGGGAGCTCAATATCGGAGTCGGGAAAAGCTACCTCATCATCAACCAGGCCAAAGAGCCGCCTACCGCGGAAGTTCTCGGGCTCATCGCCGATGCCGGTGTGGAGCTGGCCGGCACCGTGCCCGAGGACGGCATGGTCTACGAATTCGACTCCAAGGGCCGTCCGACGATCCAGATGCCGGACACCAGCCCCTGCGTTCAAGCGGCGTTTGCGATATTCGACAAGATCGTTCCTTGATGGGTTCTCGCATGCCGGAAGGCCGCTGGGCGCTGTTCGGGCATATGCCTTCCAGAAGGATGAACGCTCATGAAACGTACAGGTTTCGTCTACGATGAACGCTACCTCCTTCACAAGACCGGCCCGTATCACCCGGAGGTCCCGGAACGGCTTACCGCAATTTATGAGGGCATCGAGCAGGGTGGGCTGCTTGAAAAAGTGATCCGCGTCCCGGCCGTGCCCGCAGATCTTCAGTGGATCCTCAATATTCACACAGCCGAATACGTCAAGCGCTTCGAGGCGGCCTGCCGTACCGGCAAGGAGATGTTCGATTCGCCCGATAATCAGATGTGCGCTCAAACCTATGAGGTGGCCCTGCTGGCCGCGGGCGGAGTCCTCGAGGCCTGCCGCGGCGTCATGAACGGCCATCTGGACAACGCCTTCTGCGCGGTGCGCCCTCCGGGGCACCATGCGGAGGCCAGCCGGGCCATGGGATTCTGCTATTTCAACAACGTGGCCATCGCCGCTCGTTTTCTCCAGAAACAGTTTGGAGTTGGCCGGGTGGGCATCGTGGATTTCGACGTGCACCACGGCAACGGCACCCAGCACATCTTCGAAGACGATCCCACGGTTTACTATTACAGCATTCATCAGCATCCGTCGTTCGCGTACCCCGGAACCGGCCGTGAGTTTGAGTACGGCCGGGGCGACGGCTACGGGTTCACCAAGAATTCGCCGGTGCTGCCCGGGCAGGGCGACGAGGATTACCGGCGACTCCTGGAACGTGACCTGTTCCCGGCGTTTGCAGAATTCAAGCCGGAGGCCGTCATCGTCTCGGCCGGTTTCGACGGCCACCGCGATGACGACATGTCCGACACCAAGGTTTCGACCGAATTCTACACCTGGATGATGGTCCAGATCGTGGAAATGGCTCACACCTATTCCGGAGGCCGGATCGTATCGGTTTTAGAGGGCGGCTACTGCCTGCGCCGGCTGGCTGAGCTGGCCCGCCATCATGTGGAGTGCCTATTGAACGGCTGATGGGGCAACCTTTTGAGACGAGGGGGAGATTATGTTTGTCAGCAGATCCATGACGCGCCGGGTCATTACCGTCGGGCCCGAGGCGACGCTATTCGAGATCCAGGAGCTGATGACCCAAAACCGCATCCGCCACGTACCGGTGGTGGAGGCGGACAACAAGCTCGTCGGCATCGTCAGCGACCGCGACCTGCGCAGCGCCCTGCCCTTCCGGTATGTGCAGGAAGGCATCAGCCCGGAGGAAAAGGCAAAGCTTCAGGCGCTGCGCGCCAAGGACATCATGACCCGCCAGGTTTTTACGATCTCGCCGGGCTACACGATCCAGGATGCGCTGCTGATGATCCAGAACTCCAAAGTCGGCGCACTGCCGGTCGTGGATGAGGAGGGCCGCCTGAAGGGCATCCTGTCGGTGCGGGACCTGCTGCGGGCCTTCATCAACGTGCTCGGTATCGGCCAGCCCGGGACCCTGCTGTGCATCCTGGTCGAAGAGAAAGTCGGGCAGCTGAAGAAGATCGTCGACGCCATCACGGCGATGGGCGTCTCCTTCGGCAGCGTCCTGGTGGCCCGCTACTGGGAGGAGGACAAGCGCGCGGTGTTCCCCTACTTGCTCACCCTGAACGTGGCCCATGTGAAGAAGAAGCTGCAGGAGATGGGCTACACGCTGCTCGACCCCATGCAGTGGTACCTGGACCAGCTCCCGGAAGACGAGCGGCCTCCGGATAAACCGAAACGGTAGCTCCTGCGCATGCCCTGCCCCTACGCGGAATTGTACATCTACCAGCTCGAGGGCCGGATGGACGGCCGCACCACCGTCGAGGGCCAGGACTTTCTGGGCCACTGGCAGGAGGAGGACTCGTCCTTCCTTTTCTTCTCGGCCCCGGCTGCCGAGGCGATTGCGGGCATCCTCCGCCGGCAGCCTCACCTGCGCCTGGTCGACCGCACCCAGATGGCTTACGATCAGTGGCAGGGAGACATGCTGGCAGGCGGCACCATCGGCCGCTTCCGGATCATCCCCTCCTGGCAGCCCCCTGAAAGGGAAATTGCCGTCCCCGACAGCACGATTCCGATCCTTCTCGATCCGGGACTGGTCTTCGGCAGCGGCGCCCATGCCACCACCCGGGATTGCCTGAACGCTCTCGAGCTGGCCGCCGGCCAGGGTGCGCCGGCAACCGTGCTGGACCTGGGGACCGGCACGGGCATTCTGGCGTTGGCAGCCGCCCGGTTGGGAAGCCGGCGGGTCATAGCGGTCGACCTCAATCCGCTCGCCGCCCGGACCGCCTGGCGCAATGTGCAGCTCAATGCGCTCGAGCGCCGGATCCTCGTCGTCCAGGGTCGAGCCGAGGAGTTCCTGGACGTTCCGGCGGATCTGCTGGTGGCCAACATCCACGCCGAGGTGATGCTGCGCATGATGGAGACCCCGGGCTTCCGACGGATGGCGCGGTGCATACTCTCCGGCCTGTTGCGCAGCGAGGCAAAGGAAGTCCGACGCCGGCTTTCGCTGCAGGGCATGGGCATCTTGGGAGAATGGGTACAGGACGGGATCTGGCATACCTATTTCACCGAGAGGAGTCAGGCGGCAGGATGGACGCCCTCATCGCGCGCGCAGTCGACCAGCTGAGATCGGCCCGGCACGTCGCCGCCCTCACCGGCGCCGGTATTTCCATCGAGAGTGGCATTCCGCCTTTCCGGGGCAAGGGCGGCCTGTGGGAACGGTTCGACCCCATGGAGATCGCCCATATCGACGCCTTTCTCGCCGACCCGGCCCTTGTGTGGCGGGTGCTGGTCAAGGAGTTAAAGGATGTCATCGACCGAGCCCGGCCCAACGATGGCCACAAGGGCCTGGCTCGCCTGGAAGCCATGGGCATTCTCCAGACGGTCATCACCCAGAACATCGACGGCCTGCACCAGTTGGCCGGGAATACCGACGTGATCGAATTTCACGGCAGCTTCGCCTGGCAGCGATGCCTGCAGTGCGACCAGCGCGTCAGGACCCGGGAGGTCGATGCGTCGGTGCTGCCGCCCCGCTGCAAGTGCGGCGGGATCCTTCGCCCCGACGCTGTTTTTTTCGGTGAGATGATACCGCCGGAGGCGTTGTGGCGGTCTCAGGATATCGCCGCCCGCTGTGACGTGATGCTGGTGATCGGCACCTCCGCCATCGTCCAGCCGGCTGCCAGCATGCCGATCATCGCCCGACAGTCGGGTGCGGTGGTCATCGAGATCAATCCCGAGCCCACACCGCTGACCGGCGTGGTCAGCAACTACCTGATCCAGGGCAGAGCCGGTGAGGTCATGAACGGGATTGTCTCCGGGCTGGAATCAACGACCGCCCGCTCAGAGGGCGGTTTGGATTTTCGATGAGTTCCTCCTTCCCCTGGATCAGGCGCGTCGTTCTGACGCCGCCGAGCCTCAAGGACAATACCGCCGACGCTGACCGACTGGCAGCCGCTCTGAAAAAAGAGCTGGCCGCCGACCGGGTCGACATCGACCTGGATCTCATGCGCCAACTGCCGGCCATCCTTCGGCGGAGTGACTATTGCGTGCGGTGCAGCTTGTTCCGCGACCGCGGCGGCTGGGTCCTCACCGGGGTCGCCCGCAGCGATCATCCGCGGCCGGCGGCGGGGCTCGCCGTGGATCTGGGCACCAGCCGCGTGGAGCTCGGGATGATCGATCTGGCCGCCGGCCGAACCCTGGGCGCGGAGGCCTTCGACAACCCCCAGATGGTGTTCGGGCCGGATGTGCTTGCGCGTCTCCACCATGCCGACACGCCCGGCGGCCTGAAGGAGCTGAAGGATCTCGTCATCGGCGGTCTCAACCGCGCCATCGGGCGCCTCTGTCGATCGACCGGAATTGAACCGGCCGATGTCTGCGCCGTTTCGGTCGCCGGCAACACCGCCATGACCCATCTGTTCCTGGGCCTGGAGCCGCGCTGGATCATTCGTGAGCCCTACATTCCCGCGGTCAACCGCCCGGGCGTGCTCAAAGCCGCCGACCTCGGGATCGACGTGGGCCCTTTCGCGCGGGTGCTCGTCTTCCCCAACATCGGCAGTTATTTCGGCGGCGACCTCATCGCCGGCATCCTGTTTTCGAAGCTGCACCGGCGCAGCGAACCGGCGCTCCTGGTGGACGTCGGCACCAACGCCGAGGTGGTGCTGGGGTACCAGGACTGGCTCATCGGCTGCGCCGGAGCGGCCGGCCCGGCCCTGGAGGGCGGGGTGGCCCGCATAGGCATGATGGCCGGCCCGGGTGTGGTGGACCGTGTGGAGATCGATCCAAAGACCCGGCGCTTCGATGTCCACACGATCGAGGATAAGCCTCCCGCAGGGATCTGCGGCTCCGGGGTGATTGACCTAGCGGCGCAGCTGTTCCGGTCCGGAATGATCGACATCCGCGGTAAACTGGTTTCAGCCGCCTGCGGCGGCCGCCTGAAAGTCATTGAGGGTATTCGGCAGTTGGTGGTGGTCCCGGCCGAGCAGTCCGCCACCGGCCAGACCCTGACCATCAGCCAGGCGGAGCTCGACAGCCTGGTCCGCTCAAAGGCCGCCATGTACACCATTCTCGAGACGCTTGCCATGACGGTCGGACTGAATCTCAGCGAGATCGGGACCTTCTATGTGGCCGGCACCTTCGGCTGCTTCATCAACCCGCGCTCGGCCATCACCATCGGCATGCTGCCGGATCTGCCGCTTGAGCGCTACGTGCCTTTGGGGAACAGCTCCCTTCAGGGCGCCGCCCTGGCCCTGACGTCCGAGCACGCCATCGATGAGATCGACCGCATCCGCGATCGCATCACCTACCTCGAACTGAATGTCAACGTAGATTTCATGAACCGCTTCAGCGCCGCCAAATTCATCCCGCATACCGATGCCGGGCGGTTTCCTTCAGTGAAAATCCCATAAAACCCCGCTTCCGGCCTGCGGCCGGGTCGAAGACCTTTCCCAACCAGACATCCGCTCCTTCGTGGCGTCCGTTCGGTGTTCGGCGGGGTATTCTCCCTACTCCGATATTTATTGGTTGCACTACGGCCGATATTTTGACTTAATTGATTTACTTTGGCATAGGTGATCGCAAAGATCTCAATCCCAACGCAAGGACCCTCCCCATGCCCGACATGCTCGTTAAACTCTACCAACTTCCGGAATTGCACCCGCAGCTCCGAAAGATCGAAAAAAAGGGTTTCCATATTCGCCGGCCTAATCCTTGGGAAAAAACAGTGCTATTGGATTGGGTTCGCCGCAATTTCACCGAGACGTGGGCATCGGAATGCGAGGCGGCGTTTGCAACCATGCAGCCGAGTTGTTTCATCGGGGTTCAAGACAATGCCCTGGCCGGATTTGCCTGCTACGACTGCACCCGCAAGAATTTCTTCGGGCCAACCGGCGTGGTCGAAACCGCGCGCGGTAAGGGTGTAGGGTTAGCCTTGCTGCTGGCATGCCTGCACGCCATGCGCGATGATGGCTATGCCTATGCCATCATCGGCGGAGTGGGCCCGACGGAGTACTATGCCAAAGCAGTTGGCGCGACCCTGATCGAAGGTTCGTCACCAGGAATCTACGATTTCGGGCTGATCCGGAAAGACTTATCCTGAGAGACCGCACAGCCGTTTGCTCGGGCTGCACCCGGCAAAACAAGATCCGCACCAACGTTTCCCCAATCCCGCAGGTGGCCGTTTTCTGAAGCCGTTCCGGCCTCAACACCAAGATGGTTTTTTAATCATCTTCGGGTCATCTTCCCGTCAGCTTGGCGGTGTAATGTTTGCCCGTCATTGGGCCCGTACGGGCAAACATCAAGCCAGGAGGTAACCGAACATGAGCAAACGACTTCGATTGACACAGATCTTGGCCGTGCTGTTGGTTGTGGGCTTGCTGTCCGCAGCCGGGCTGCAGGCCGCCAAGAGCGCACCCCGGATGATTCCGGACAACTTCAGCGCCCTGGCCGACCAGGTGGGCCCGGCCGTCGTCAACATCCAGGTGGAGAAGACGACGTCGGGCGAAGTAAACATGGGCCAGTTTGAAGGCCATCCTTTCGGCATGAACCCCTTCGGGGATGAGCGTTTCAAGGATTTCTTCGGCAAGCAGCTGCCACCCCAGGAACGCAGACAGGACGGCGTCGGCACCGGCTTCATCATCGATAAGAGCGGCTACATCATCACCAACAACCACGTGGTGGAAAACGCCGACAAGATCAAGGTCAAGCTCAAGGACGAGCGCGAGTTCGACGCCAAAATCATCGGCCGCGATCCCCAGACCGACGTGGCCCTGATCAAGATCGATGCCAAGGGTGATCTGCCCGTGGCCATCCTGGGCCGCTCCGCGGACCTGAGGGTCGGCGAGTGGGTGATTGCGATCGGCAGCCCTTTCGGCCTGGAGCAGACCGTCACGGCGGGCATCGTCAGCGCCAAGGGCCGCGTTATCGGCTCCGGACCCTACGACAACTTCATCCAGACCGATGCTTCCATCAACCCGGGCAACAGCGGCGGGCCGCTGGTCAACCTGAACGGTGAGGTGGTGGGCATCAACACGGCCATTATCGCCCAAGGCCAAGGCATCGGCTTTGCCATCCCGATCGACATGGCCACCCAGATCGTCGCCCAGCTCAAGGAGAACGGAGAAGTCACCCGCGGATGGCTGGGCGTGACCATCCAGGACCTCAAGGGTGATCTCGCCGAATACTATGGCGCGAAGAACACCGAGGGCGCGCTGGTCACCGATGTGGTCCCGGGCAACCCGGCGGACAAGGCCGGCATCAAAGCCAAGGACATCATTACGGCCGTGAACGGCGAGAAGGTGAAGAACAGCCGCGAGCTGACCGCCAAGGCCGCCACTCTGCCGGTGGGCGAGACCACCAAAATCACGGTCGTCCGCAACGGCCAGGAGAAGACCTTCGACGTGAAGGTGGCCAAGCGGCCCCTGACTCTGGCGGACGCGGGCAAGCCGCAGGTTGAAAAAGAGGGCGAGTACGGCCTTCAGGTGACCGACCTGACCCCGGAGATGGCCAAGCGGTTGAACGTCAACCGTGAGAGTGGAGTCGTCGTCGTGGGGGTCCGCCCTTCAAGCAAGGCCGACAAGGCCGGCATTCAGCAGGGCGACGTGATCCTCGAGGTCAACCGCCACAACGTGTCGTCCACGGGAGAGCTCAAGCAGCTGCTTGCCCAGCACAAGGGCGGCGAAGCAATCCAGCTGCTCGTTCAGCGCGGTAATGCCGGCATGATGGTTCTAAAGTTGGCTTAAAGCCGGATATTGCTGTACCGGGGCGGAGCCTGAGCAAGGCTCCGCCTCCCCTCGATTTTTCCGGCGGCCTGATCCCCTTCCTTTGGCCCGCCCATGCCAATGTTGCCGACCGCTGTTGACTGCCGGCGGCAACCTGTCCTACATGATGGGTGTACCCCCAAACCCATCACCCTCAATTTCAGAGGAGCCATGGACAAGACGGCCCTGCTCTTGGTGGATATCCAGAATGATTATTTCCCCGGCGGAAAGATGACCCTGGAAGGCATCGACGCAGCCAGTGTCAACGCCTCCCGGCTTTTAAACCGGTTTCGCGAAAAAAAGCTGCCTCTCTTTCACATCCGCCATGTCGCCACCCGGCCCGGGGCCACCTTCTTTTTGCCGGACACGCCCGGCTCCGAGATCCATCCGTCGGTGGCGCCCAAAGTTGACGAAGCCGTGATCGTGAAGCACTTTCCGAACAGTTTTCGAGAAACCGCCTTGCTGGATCAATTGAAAAAGGCCGGCGTCAGCTCGGTGGCCGTCTGCGGGGCCATGAGCCACATGTGCATCGACGCAACGGTGCGTGCCGCCTGCGACCTGGGCTTCCAGTGCCGGGTCGCCCACGACGCCTGCGCAACCCGGGCGCTGACGTTTGGCGGGGAGACGGCCGCGGCTGAAAAAGTCCATGCCGCCTTCATGGCGGCGTTGTCCGCTGCCTATGCCCAGGTAATGGCGACGAAGGGTTTACTCGATGACATCGCCTGAGCGGCCCTGCATCCGAAGCCGCTCGCCGCAGCTACGTCCATGAAACCGATCTACCTCGACTACAACGGCACCACACCCCACGACCCCGAGGTTATTGCCGCCATGCGGCCCTTCCTGGAGGAGGAGTTCGGAAACCCGTCCAGCGCTCACCCGTATGCGGCCAACCCCCGGCTGGCACTGAATACAGCTCGACAGCAGGTGGCCGCGCTTCTGAACTGCTCACCGGCGGAGGTCGTCTTCACCAGCGGCGGCACCGAGGGCAACAACTGGGCCATCATCGGCACGGCCCGGGCCCTGCGCGACCGGGGACGGCACATCATCACCTCCCGGTTCGAGCATCCGGCGGTCCTGAACGTGTGTGCGTTTCTGGAAAAAGACGGCTACACGGTGACCTACCTGCCGGTGGGGGCGCAGGGGATTGTGGATGTGGCCGAGGTGCAGGCCGCCCTGAGGCCGGATACCATCCTCATAACGATCATGCACGCCAACAACGAGGTGGGCACGATTCAGCCCGTGGCCGAGATCGCCGCCCTGGCAAAATCCCGCGGCGTCCGCGTCCACACCGACGCCGCCCAGTCGCTGGGAAAGATCCCCGTGAACGTTGCGGAAATCGGAGTCGACCTGCTGTCGGTGGCGGGCCACAAGCTCTATGCTCCCAAAGGAGTTGGGGCCCTCTACATCCGCAAGGGGGTGACCCTGAGAGCCATCATGCACGGCGCCGGGCAGGAGATGGGGCGGCGGCCGGGCACCGAAAACATCCTAGAAATCGTGGGGCTGGGAAAGGCCTGTGAAATCGCGGCCCGAGACCTGGAGCGCAACAGAAGCCACATGGCCGCGATGCGCGACCGGCTGCACGCAGCGATCACTTCAGGCATCAGGGACGTGCGCCTGAACGGCCACCCGGAGAAACGGCTTCCCAACACCTTGAGCCTCTCCTTCCACCACTTGCCGGCCAACCGCATCCTCGATGCCATCGGCCCGGAGGTGGCCGCATCGGCCGGAGCCGCCTGCCACGCCGACAGCGTCGAGGTCTCCCATGTCCTCAAGGCCATGGGGGTCCCCACCGAATGGGCCAAAGGGACGCTGCGGCTGACCACCGGCCGCATGACCACCGCCCGGGAGATCGACCGTGCCGCTGCGGTCATCGTCGCAGCCGTCAAGAACCAGCTCGCCCAGATAGCCTGAGAGCGGCACTGGATCGGGAATGATATCCCTTGGGCGGAAAGCCTGGCCGACGTTCACGGTCGCCAAAATGCGAGCATACCGCGACGTTTTCGGGGCCTTCATGGCCCAGCCGTGAACATCTTGCCCATGGCATACGGGTCATCAAAATGCCGCTCGCCTACAAAGGCTACGGCATGACGACCCCATTGATGCATAGCCCCGGGCGAGACTGCACCCGTCGGCCATAGGATGAAACGCTCCAGCCTTTCGCTCCCGGGTACAAGGCTGCCCTCGTTGAACATGCTCCTGTGCCCACCCTCCGGATTTGGGAGGCTGCGAAGCCCCCCGTAATCTGGCAATGAATAAACAACCGTTTTGGGATGTGTTGAGCGCATCGAAGGGTAGAGATGCTGAACATAGTGCGTTCGACTCTCCATGGCTATCGTCATCCCCTCCGTCAGTAGATTCAATTCAGGGGCTTGGAAGATCAAGGGTGGTTCGGCATAGTCGATCTTCTCGCGAGGCTTGAGGTGGCGAGTGGGATATGCCTTATAATAGCATCCGCAATTGTGAATGGTCTCGTAAAGTAGGGGCTCTCCGTTCTGATCCAGGGTCACGCGAAAGTTCACCCCATCCAGCTTGCCGCCATAGATGTCCAGCGCATTCACCTTGGGCCGGGCCGGAAACCAGATGATGTAGTTGAGCTGAGTTAGGATCTCCTGCCCGAAGCGGGTGAAGGAAAGCAGCGTGTAGGTCAGGGCATGCCGGATGTCTACCCCGAGGTCCTCTCGGGAGGCCCAGAACGGGGTTCCGATGTGGTCGGATTCAGCTTCCGTCTGGACTTCCCAGGCCGGAGCATACCTTCGAAAGTTAGCCCCCCGGGCCGCGGGGGAGTAGTTCGGTATGCCCAGGGCCTCGGTTTCGCCAGGGCGGAAAGACTTGGTCGGTTGGGGTACTATGGTACAACCCGCTGCCAGAAAAGCAGCGAGCACGGCAACCAAGAGAACTTGGATACTCAAGAGCCGGAACCTTGTCATTTTCTCCCCTTAGTTTGTAAGGTTCTCCGGAGTAGCGATCCTTAAGATCCAAGACGATGCCCTGCTCCCAGCGAGCAGTATAGGTCAGGAAATCGACCATGCCCCCGCCCCAGGGATAATCAGCCCATAGGGAGGCTCCCCAAAAGTCGAAATAGGCCACCTGCGTGACCCATGTCCCCTCT
>JBLMXM010000293.1:0-8255 GCA_050257775.1 Hyphomicrobiales bacterium | reverse complement strand
GTGGCATGCTCGGACAGGCACCCGGCCTCTTTCCGGTCCAGGCTCTCCCGGATGGATTTGAACATCAGCTGATCAGATTTCATGTTGTTCGATCATCGTTTCCAGAAGGTGGACATAATTGATGCCGGCTTTCCGGAAGCCTTCCAGACCGTATTTCATGTTGGCCTCGAGCACATAGAACGATCCGTTGCGCCGGCAGATATCGATGCCGACGTCGTTCCAACCGCAGGAATGGGCCGTCTGCAGTGCCATCTGAAGCGCTTCCTCGGGAACGGAATCCAGGCCGACCCGGCCGCCGACGGAGACGTTCGAACGGAATTCCCCTTCCGGCGCGATCCGCCAGTAGGCGTGCACGATGCGACGGCCGATGACGACGATGCGCATGTCCCGGTCGATGGGCAGGTATTCCTGGATGTAGGCCACAGCCGTCTTTCCGCAGTAGTCAGCCAAATCGCCGCCGTCGCGGATCAAAAACACGCCGCTCCCCCGGGCCGACCCCCGGGGTATCTTGGCGATAAAGGGGAATTGAAAAAAATCGCAGATTTTGGCCTTCTGCCGATTCCCATAGAACACCCGGGTGCGCGGATGGGGTATGCCCAGCAGTTCAAACAGCGCGGTCTGCTTGATTTTGTCCTGGACGCATTTGTACGTGTGGTAGCTGGGAAACGTGTTCTTGCCCGCCGCGTTGAACAGATCGGCATAAAATACCGTGGGGTAATAAACGGTTTCAGCTGTGCGGATCATATCGCGCTCCTCGGGACCGTAGTCACAGAAATTCGGGCGAACGCCCAGCGTGACGACATTGCGGCAGCGCCGCAGCCGGCCCTCAAGGGCGACTACTTTTCGACTGAAATTCATAGGTCAAACCGTTTTAGGTTTAAAGTGTAAAAATTAATTATTACATATCATTATGATTTTTATTTTTACTTTATACTTTAATATTTAGACTTTAATCCTCCTTAAAAATCGACTGCAGTCTTTCCAAGCTTCGGGTCGTGTGGCTTCCCTTCCAGTAAATCCGCAGGCACTTCGGGCAGCGGCTGAACGAGTCGTGCGACTGCCAGACATAATCCGGCACCGCACGTTCGATGTCATCCTTGGGAACGGCGACAATCGGGTTGTTGCACCGCAGACAGCGGGAAAAGGGCCGCAGGTCCGCCGGCTGCAGAGCCACCTTGCCAACCACCTCGGCGAGCTGTTCGAACGGGTCGTTGGCCTGAATGAAAATCATCCGGAACGGCGCCGGTGCACTGAGCGCCCGTTGGGTGCGCGTCAGAAAAACCCTCCCGGCATCGATGTGCGCGCTGAAAACGCCCGTGGGAAATTCGGTCTCCGCGATCGTGTCAAACCCCATCAGCCGGAGCCATTTCCCCAGTCGTCCCAGGGTCTTTTCCACTGCAAACGACGGTGGCATGTCGGGCTGCTTCCGTCTTGGCGGAGGTCAATCCAAAATCCCCGGGGACGTTGAAGAAGCCCCGGACTCTGTGACGGCGGCCCATGCGAGGCGCACACCCATCCGGGCCTGGCTGCTGCAATCCAGAAAAAAAACGCCCAAACTAGGCCAAATATAGACAATGGCATCAACCGGGTCAATGCCGTTAGCGGCCGTTAATGGGTCTTGGGCCCGCAGCCTGCAGGCAAAGGCAAACCCCTTTCGCGGCACTCCGGCCGATTAAAAGGTTTCTCAAGAATTTCATAAATGTACCGATATTATGCCAGAGGGGGCATTTCGCTCTGCCAGGATGTTGACATATCGACTGAGGCCCGGTGAATGCGCAAGCTTAAATTCCTTTTTTTGTTCCTGTTTATTCTCCTGATCGCAATGGCGGCAGGCCTGGCCCTGCTGGTCAGAGGCCAGGTCAACCGGCAGGTGATCGTGCTGCACAACGGGAAAATCATCCCTGTCGACCGCATGTGGGAGTCCGGCGCTGACCTATTTTACGAGAACGACAAGGAGATTCGCTTTGTAAGCCTCGCGGATATAAAAGTCATCGAAAAACAGAGCATTGCCCAGGCGGTTGAGGGTGTCCTCATCAAGGTTGCCGGCGGTCTTCACGGCTACTGGAAAGGTCTTGGCCCCTTGTTTCGAGATCCGCCCCTGATCGGGATACACCTTGATGTCCCCCCGGAGTGGATCGCGGGGTTGGCGGCTGTCCCGGCCGTCCTTTTCGTGGGCATGCGTTTTCGGCGCGTCCGCTTGCGGAAAAAAGCCTTAGCCAAGCCTGCTGCGCCGTCTAAGGAGATGGTTCCGGAACTTCCCAACCGGACCGATGTGGTGAAGTTTTTCCTTAACCTGTATCGCCGGCAGATCGGGGCCGGGCCTGAGGCCCCGGCCGAATTCGCGCAGCTGGCCGCCGTGGCATCAGGGAAGAACCTGGTCTTTGAACTGCGGGTGAAGCACAGCGGCGACTGGGTGAAACGGCGGATGACCATCGGCCCGCTGGGTGAAGACAGCGGCAGCAGAAGCAAATGTTATTATGTGATTTTCGACCAGCACCTGGTCGTCAAGATCCCCCCGAAGCCGGTCACGGATTTGGAAGACTATCTCGCCAGCATTAAAAAGGAAGGCCACATCGTCGAGCGTTTGGCCCCGAAGGAATGCATCATCCCCAAGGTGTCGGTCATCCTGAGCAAGGTCCAGGAGCTTTCTCCGGGCGTGGAAATCCCGGCCGAGCAACTGGAAGAGAAATACATCGCCTGGCTCCGCAATAACCCGGAATACCTGAGCTATCTCAAGATCAAAGACACGTTTGTCTTTTTCATGGACCTATCGCGGTATTATTTCCTGGGCCACATCCTGGAGGGTCTCCACGATCTCGGCGAACCCGTCCGCGCGGAGATCGCCTCGACCGCCGAACTGCTCCGTTTCCCCGCCAAGTTCAAGGAGCGCTACGGCGAGGAAAATGAATCCGTGGTGTTCGAGATAGGCGACCTCTACCACCAGTGCGAGGCCGAGATCCGGCAGCTGCTGAAATCCCGCGGCCAGTCCGCCGCCGTGACGCCCTACACGCTCCAGTCCTGGTTCCTGAACTACCTGGGAAAAAAGGAGATCGGCGAAACCGAGGCCGGGCTGCCGCCGGAGCTGGCATCCGCAATTCAGTCCATTCTTAAGCGGATGTTTGAAAAATTCGGCCGATCCGTGGATGGGTATCTCGGCGCCATCCGCAGCTTCGCGCAACGCCTGTCGCTGGAGCAGAACCGCTTGCCTATTTCAGGCATCATTACCAACCTGCTGGATCTCCTGGGTTGGCTGAGCGAGAAGAAAGTGGCCATGCGGGATCTCAAACCCGACAACATCCTGGTGGCCGGCGATACCCAGAATTACCCTGCCTTCCTGCGATCGGCCGCCGACTATTCCCTGGGATTCATCGACGTCGAAACCGCGGTCTATTTCGGGAAAACCGAAGAAGGCCGCATCCGGCAACCTCTGCTAGGGGGGACCCCTTACTACGCCACACCATCCCACCTGTTTCCCAATACGACCCTGGCCGGGTGTTTCGGCGACGCGGCCCGCATTCTGCATTTCCAGGACTGGCAGGCCGTGCTGGTGATGATCTTCAAGGCGGTCACCGGTGAACTTCTCTTTGACCGCACCGCTTTGCGTTTTGCCGATACCAAGACACGGGTAGTCGCAGCCATGCGGCAGAAGCAGCCCATGGACTCTCTGCTCGAAGAGGCCAGCCGCGTGTATTGGCGCAGCGCGGCGGCCGAGTTCCGCACCAAGATGAGAGCCGCCGAAGACGCCCTGAAAGCCGTGGATGCCGAAATCCCGGATCCAGCGAAAGCCCTGTTCCTCCGTATCCTGAAGCATGACATCGCGTCCATCTCACGCAGCGTTCAACGACTCACCGAGAGCCAGAGCTGCTTTTCCGCGCCGGGCAGCCGTGAGCAACTGCTCAGGGCTTCCTCTAGCCGGATCACTCAGATCGTGGAAGATCTGAAGGCCAAGTCCCAAACGGGCAAAGCCCCGTCGGAGTCGGTCCAGGCCGGCCTGCGCTTCCTGAAAGGCATCTCCACTCTCAAGACGCTGGCGGAGCGCAAGGCTCAGGTTGCGACGACCCTTGAATCCAAAGCCTCATGCCGGATGAGCGCCTTCGATATTCTGGTCCTGATGTTCAACAGCGTGCTGAAGGCGATGTACCGCGAGGAATGGAAGGCGCTCACGGAGGAATCGGCTAACTCGACCGGCGCCTCCCCCGACGAGCTCTCCCTGGCGACCACCATTTGAAGTGATGAGTGATCTGTTATCTGTAACGAATGGAAGGGCTGCGTGCCCCAGCCGTTCCTACCCACCGTCAGAATTCCGTTATGAACTCGTTAAACGTTAACCGTTTCCTTACGTTCGTTGTCCTTTGACTTTTGATTCGTTACTCGTTCCTCGTTACTGGTTTTTTATACTCATAACTCTGACTCATAACTTATAACTCGTTTTCCACTCGTTGCTCGTTACTCGTTACTCACCACCTATTCCTTATGTGTTGACTCCGGCGGTCAGGAAAGTGTAACGTTTGAAGTAGGCAGGCCTGAACCCGTAACACATCCCGATATCAAACGATCGACCTGAGATGAGGCCCAAATCGATCAATTGCCTGGTGCTGGCGCTGACAGCGGCCCTGCTGGCCGGCAGCGCCGCCGGCAGCCAGACGGTTCGCAAACCGGTCTGCGCCGGCACCTTTTACCCAGCGGACCCCCGTGAGCTGCAGGCGCTCATCGACCGGCTCTCGCAGGCCGCCCGCGCCTCGGGGCAGAACCTTCCGGAGCGGCAGACTCTGAGGGCGCTCGTCCTGCCCCATGCCGGCTACCCGTATTCCGGCCCGACCGCCGCCCACGCCGCCCGGGTCGTCTTGGAGAATCGGTTCAAAACCGTGCTGCTGATGGGTCCTGACCATTTCGTGGGATTTCGCAGCGCGGCCGTCCCTGCCGTCCAGGCGTTTCAGAGCCCCCTCGGCGAAGTCCCGTTGCACCCCGCCGCCGCCGGTCTGTTGAAGCAGCCGGATATCTTCCAACCCCTGCCGCCGGATCGCGACCGCGAGCATTCCCTGGAAGTCGTGCTGCCCTTTCTGCAGACCTGGCTCAAGTCCTTCCAGTTGATCCCGGTGGTCGTCGGCCATGGGGACATCGACCGGCTCTGCAGCGCCCTGCTGCCCCTGGTGGATCGCGAGACCCTGGTCGTGGTGAGTTCGGATCTGTCCCATTTCCTGCCCTATGCCGAGGCCCAGGCCAGGGACCGCAAGACCATCGATGCCATCCTGGCACTCGACCGCCGGGCTGTTCTCGAGAGCCAGAACGCCTCGTGCGGTGCGCAGCCGCTCGGAATCCTGCTGACCATGGCCGGCCGCTTCGGCTGGCGACCGGTGCTGCTCAACTACCTGAACAGCGGCGACACCGCCGGCGACCGGTCCCGGGTGGTGGGTTATGCCGCCATCGCCTTTTTTGGAGATCCCGCCATGCCCGCCATGAAAGACCCCTCCCAGCCGCTCGCCCCGGAACAAGGCCAGGTGCTGGTGAAGCTGGCACGCAGCACGCTGATGGAAAAATTCGGCTGCCCGCTGCCGCCTCCCGAGGCCGACCAGCTGCGCTCGGCGCTGAGCGATCCCTTGTTTCAGACCCCCTCCGGCACCTTCGTGACGCTCAAGCAGCAGGGCCAGCTCAGAGGCTGCATCGGCAACCTCTCCGCTTCCGACTCCCTGGCCGAGGGCGTCCGCCGCAACGCCGTCAACGCCGCGTTCCACGACCCGCGCTTCTCCCCGCTGACCAGCCGCGAGCTCGACCAAGTCGTCATCGAAGTCAGCGTCCTCACCGAGCCCCGGCGGCTGGAGTTCAGCGATCCGGAGGACCTGCTGCGCAAGCTGCGCCCGAACGTCGACGGCGTGATCCTGCGCCAGGGGTACGCCAGCGCCACGTTCCTGCCGCAGGTCTGGGAGCAGCTTCCGAAGAAAGAGGATTTTCTGGGCCACCTCTGCCTCAAGGCCGGGCTGCCTCGCGAGGCGTGGAAACGCTCCACACTCGAGGTCATGACCTATCAGGTTCAGTACTTTGAAGAACACAAGAAACCATCTCAATAATGCATCTGACACCCGATGGCGGCGCTGCAGGCCTCCCGAAATGCTCACATACTGGCGTGCATGCTGCGCTTTCGACTCAGCCTGCGCCCGGGCCTCGGACGTGATCTGCTATTCTTAAGATGGCTTCAAGTGAAACTAGAATCATCGCCGTCGTCCTGGCGACGGGAATCGCCTCGGTCGTCACCCAGCTGGTCCTCATCCGCGAATTCCTCAGCCAATTCCAAGGCAACGAAATCGTCATTGCCCTGATTCTCTTCAGCTGGCTGATCCTGGGCGGACTCGGCACACTGCTGGCCCGGCCGGCAGCCGGCACCCGGTTGGCCACATGGCAGTCCCTCGCCGCGCTTTCCCTGCTGCTCGCGCTGCTTTCGATCGCCACCCTGCTGGGCGCGCGCCTGCTGCGGGATGTGCTTTTCATCCGGGGGGCTTCCGTCGGCTTCTACCCCACTTTCTTCTACATTTTTTCCGTGACAGCCCCTTATGCCCTGCTCATCGGGTTCCTGCTGCCCGTGAGCCTCTTCGTGCTGAGATCCCAGCGGCCGGATTACCCCGGCACCCTGGTGTACATCTGGGACAATCTCGGCGACATCAGCGGCGGGGCCCTGTTCTCCTTCGGGCTCGTTTTCCTGCTGAGCCCTCTGCAGGCGATTGTTGCGGCTCACCTGCCCCTGATGGCGGCCCTTCTGCGGCTGCACCCACCGGGTCGGCGCCCGACCCCGGCGCGCATACTGGCGGCGGCGGGCGTCTTATTGGTGATGGCCGGCGGGCTGATCGCGGAGAGAATCACCGTGGCGCCGGCCCAGGGCGAGCTGGCCTACTACCGTGAAACCCGCTACGGCCGCATCACCGTAGTCAGGCAGCAGGAGCTGCTCACGCTGTTTCAGGACGGCACCCCCACCCTCAGCAGCCAGGACGAGGCGGAGGCCGAGGAGGCCGTTCACTACGCGCTGGCCCAGGTCGAAGACCCGCGGCGCATCCTCTTGATATCGGCATTCGCGGGCGTGATGGAGGAGCTGGAAAAATACCCGCTCCAGTCCATCGATTACGTCGAGCTTGACCCGGATCTCACCGAGCTCCTTTTCCGGTACAACCTGCTCAAACGCATACCGGGTCTGCACGTGGTCCACGCGGATGGACGCGCCTTTCTGGCCACAGCCTCATCACCCTATGACGGCATCCTGGTCAACATCGCCGACCCGCAAACCTTTCAGAGCAACCGCTTCTTCACCGACCGGTTCTTTTCCCTGGCGGCCGGCCACCTGTCGGACCAGGGGGTCCTCAGTTTCTCCATGCCGGGCTATGAGAATTATCTCGCCGAGCCCCAGCGCCGGAAGCTATCCTCCCTTTACCATACCGCCAAGGCCTATTTTCCCCACGTCCTGATGCTGCCGGGCCAGCGGGTCTTTTTCATCTGCAGCCGCCGCCCCCTGCAGACGGATATGGCTGCCGTCCTGGCGGCCAAAGGTGTACCGACTCTTTATATCAGCGCCTATTACGACGGCAATGTCACCCCGGAACGGATTTCGCGGCTGCTCAGCCGGATGGACCCTCCGGCGCCGCAGAACGCGGAGCTGGCGCCCTATCTCATGCGCACCGTGTTCTCAGAGTGGTTTGCGAAGTTCGACACCTCGCCGCTGTGGTTCATGGCGGTCACCGCGGGTCTGCTGGGGCTTTATTTCCTGCGCACCAACCGGGTGGAGTTCGTGCTGTTTACCACCGGCTGGATGACCATGGGCAGCGAGATCCTGGTTATTTTTGCCTTTCAAATTTTTTTCGGGTATATTTACTTTCAGATCAGGATCATCGTAACGGTCTTCCTGGCCGGGCTTCTGCCCGGCGCGCTCTGGGGCCGGCGCCTGGCGCATCGGGCACGCTCGGTGCTCATCCTGGCGGATGCCGGGCTGATAGGCCTTTTGGCTGTCACTTTCGCGGCCGTTCATCTCGGTGACCGCCTTCCCGGGGCGTTCTACCTCGTTCTCGGCTTCGGAATTTCTCTCGCCTGCGGATTGCAGTTCCCGGCCGCGCTGCGCCTGAGGGGAGACGGCGGGATTGCCGCCACCGGTGTCTTTTCTGCGGATCTGATCGGGGCCGCCTTCGGGACCCTGGTGACGAGCACGATCCTGATCCCCTATTTTGGAATCACCGGAGCGATCGGGGGGTTGCTCGGTTTGAAATTGATGAGTATCTGGA
>JBLMXM010000292.1:0-14328 GCA_050257775.1 Hyphomicrobiales bacterium | reverse complement strand
AGCAAATTTTATACGTGTAGCAATCTTTCTACTTGTTTCCTTGAGCGGTTGCAGTATTCCGGCTCTCTGATGTCCATGAACGGATTTCCTCCTTCAGCTTTAGAAACTGGCGCACCGGGCGGTGTAGCCGGTCATGTGGGGCATCCGATCAAAATCGTATCGGATGCAGCCGCGATCAGAGCAAATACCGGGCCATAATCTAAAGGAAGCCGGGGCTGGTGGCTATAAAATAATTTACAAATATCCTAAATAATTATAGCGATGAACCTTAGGGGTAGCCGCCGGAATACTGCAACCGCTCAAGGAAACAAGTAGAAAGATTGCTACACGTGTAAAATTTGCTACGTTTGTGAATTGGCCAACGCATTAACTATCGGTAATCCGATTTAGATCAATCCCCTAAGCATTTTGAAACCCGAGCACTTAAACTCGCCTAGGATTCATGTTAAATTGCTGAAATCATTAAAAAAAATATTTGATTGCGGTGCCCGGAGGTCGTATCCGCGAGTGGCGGGATGTTGCTCCCGCTGTTCTGAACGGCCGCTTAGAGCCGAATTCTGGTCAAGTCTGGGGTAGTGATTACGGGCGTAAAAGTATAAAAATTGCTACATTCGGACTGCTTGTGGTGGTGTCGGCCTGCGACTTCACTCCGCGGGTCCGAAGTTGCTATTGTAAGTAATTACAGGATTTCTGCCGGTCAGAGTGATGCTCGATCGACTGAACAGTTTGTAAAATCTGCTGACAGCACAGCGTTTCTGCGTTTCACCAACCATTGCTTAACCAATTGTTATGACGCGTTTTTCAGTTTTGGACCGTGGCATGTTTATTGCTTTTTAAACCGGCCTGGTCTTTTCCCGGATTGTTCGTTCACAGACCACTCTCACATCACTTGGAGGAGAACGTTATGAAAGTGCTGGATCAGGGAGTCAACCCGATCTTCATGGATCCCGACCCGGACAAGGCGCGCGAGTTCTTCCGCAAGAAGCCGCGTGCCATGACCGACAAACGCATGACCGAAAAAGAGGTGGTTGAGAAGTTCATCCCGGACGGCTGCTACCTCGCAATCGGCGGGTTCGGGGCCAACCGCATCCCCACGGCGGTTATCCACGAGATTCTCCGGGCGCGGCGCAAGAACCTGGGCTTCCTTGGCCATACCTCGACCCACGACTTCGAACTGCTCTGTGCAGGAAGATGCTTCAACCGCCTGGACGCCGCCTATATCGTCGGGCTCGAGGCACGGGGACTCTCGCCGAACGCCCGCCGCTACATGGAGTCCGGCGAGGTCAAGGTCACCGAGTGGACCAACTACTCCCTGGCCGCCCGCTTGAAGGCCGCCGCCGAGGGAGTTTCATTCGCCGTGGTGCGCTCGATGCTCGGCACCGACACCTTCAAGATGTCCGGGGCCAAGGTCATCGAATGCCCCTTCACCGGCAAGAAATTTGCGGCCGTCCCGGCCATCTGGCCGGACGTGGCCGTCATCCATGTGCACGAAGCCGACATGTACGGAAACGCCGTCTTCCGCGGCATCTCAGTCGCCGACATGGAGCTGGCGCGGGCCGCCAAGCACGTCGTCATCACCGCGGAGCGCCTGGTGAACAACTTCGTTATCCGCAACAACCCGACCGCCACCTCGATCCCGTTCTACCTCGTGGACGCAGTGGTCGAGGTGCCCTTCGGCAGCTATCCCGGCAACATGCCCTACCTCTATTTTTCGGACGAAGAGCACCTGGCCCAGTGGATGAAGGTCGAGAAGGACCCGAAGGAATTCGAGAAGTTCCTTGAACACTACATCTACGGCGTCACCTGCTTCGAGGAGTATCTCGAACGCTGCGGCGGGCTGAAAAAGTTAAAGGAACTGCAGAAGCTGGAAACCCTGGTGGAAAAATAAGGAGCGATCGCATGGCATCCGAATACAACATGATGGAGATGATGATCTGCGTGGCCTCACGCTACCTCGAGGACGGCAAGACCGTGGCGGTGGGCACCGGCGCGCCCTGCGCCGCCGCCATGTTGGCCCAGAAGACTCAATCACCCAACCTGATCATCCTCTTCGAGGCCGGCGGAGTGGCGCCCATGCTGCCGCAGATGCCGATCTCCGTAGGCGACTCGCGCACGTTTTTCCGCGCGGTCATGGCCGCCGGCATGACGGAAATGATGACGACCTGCAGCCGGGGCCAGGTGGATTACGCCTTCCTCGGAGGCGCCCAGATCGACAAGTTCGGCAACATTAATTCCACCATCGTGGGCGACTATTACAAGCCCAAGGTCCGATTCCCGGGCAGCGGCGGCGCCAACGATTTTGCCTCCTTCTGCTGGCGCACCATGATCATGACCGTACACAGCAAGGCGCGCTTTGTGGAAAAGTGCGAGTTCGTGACCTCGCCGGGTTTCCTCACCGGCGCCGGGGCCCGTGAGGCCGCCGGGCTTCCGGAGGGCGGCCCTTACAAGATCGTCACCGATCTTGCCGTCATGGGGTTTGATGAGAAGACCAAGGCCATGATGGTCGAATCCCTGCACCCGGGCGTGGAGCTGGACAAGGTCAAGGCCGAGACGGGCTTCGAGCTGGTCATGCCGAAACAGATCGGCCGTACCGCGCCGCCCACCCAGAAAGAGTTGCAGATTCTGCGGGAAGAGGTGGACCCGTTGAAGCTCGTGATAGGACGTGCCTAGAACCCGTTACAGAACACTGCCACGGGGTCTATCCACCGAATGGTTTGAACGATGATCGGGAAGGGTCGGGTCCGGATCTGCCCGGTTGATGCACTGGCGCCTCAGGCTGGCCGCGAGTTGAGCCTCGAAGACCCTTGCCCGATCTTCCGCCCTTCCCCGGCATCAGAGCCGGGGAAGGGCTTTTTCCCATGACCGCACTCACAGCACTGTCGCATCTCAGCCAAGGGGTTGACCGGTGGGTGGCTCGGTTCACGGTCGCCTGCGCCTGGTTCATCCTCTTGTCGCTGATCGCCGTCACCTCTCTGGATGTTGCCATCCGCCAGATCGCTCATGTCGGCTCCGACAAGCTCAAGGAAATCGAATCCTCACTTTTTCTGGCTTTGGTCATGACGTCTCTCGGGTATACCTACCTTAGGGATGGGCATGTCCGGATCGACATATTTCGCGAGAAAATGAGCGCACGAACAAGGGCCTGGGTTGAGCTGGCGGGGTGCCTCACCATTATGCTGCCGATCAGCGCCATTCTCGTTTACCATGGAGCCGATTCGGCGCTTACGGCCTTTTGGGGCGGGGATAAACTGGAGGCTTTTGCAGATATGCCCATCCAATGGGTCGTTAAGTCCACTGTTCCCCTGGGCTATCTGCTTTTATTTCTTTCCGGCATGGGCGTGGTGGTTCGTAATATTCTCTTTTTGCTCAGGAGGGAGGCCGAATCAGCACCCCAGGGCGATTTCTTCGGTCAGGAAATCCACAGGGGGGCATCCGACAGTCGATGAGCGCCTTTATTTGCGACAATCTCTGGTGGATGATGTTGATCAGCCTCGGCATACTGCTTTTCAGCGGTCTGCCGGTTGCGCTGGTGCTGGCTGGAGTCGGCCTGGGTTTTGGGTTCTTGGGCTGGGGTGTCGATCTGGTCCGACTGTCCGATTTCGGGATGATTTACTACCGGATTTACGGAACGCTCAAGGACAGCGGAGATGCTTTGTGGAGCGGGGTCCCGCTGCTCCTTTTCATGGGATTGATTCTGCAGCGCTGCGGCGTGGCCCAGGAAATGCTCGGATCCCTTCAGTACCTGCTGCGAAAGGTGCCGTCCAGCCTGGCCGTGGCCGTCATCCTCATCGGGGTCATCTTGGCTCCTGCTGCCGGAATGGTCGGTGCTTCCGTCATAACCCTTGCGCTGATTGCACTGCCGGCCATGCTCGAACAAGGCTACGAGCCATCGTTCGCTTCCGGGTCGGTGGCTGCGGCGGGAGCGCTCGGCGTCGCCTTGCCGCCGGGGGTCATGCTGTTTTTTCTCTCGGAGTCCATGGGGGTTTTCTCCCCGTATGTTTTCCTGGCGATGGTGGGGCCCTCGATCCTGCTTGTCTTTTTCTACTGCACCTATTGCGGCGCAATGGGCTGGTTCAGTCCGGCGCTGGCTCCAAGGCTCTCTCACCCGCATGGAGCAGAATGCGGACCGTCCATGCTTTCCATTTTCAGGAGCCTGGCGCTGCCGATCGGCCTGGCGATTGCCATCCTGCTGTTCGTTACGGTCGGCTGGGTCCCGCTGGGAGAGTCTGCCGCCATGGGTGCCTGCGGGGCACTTTTGATCAGCCTGCTGCGGAAAAGCCTTTCGCTCCGCCTGCTCCACCAGGTGATCATCCAGACGGCCGCCCTGACGGCGATGGTGTTCTTTATCTACATGGGAGCCTCGGCCTTTAACCTGATCTTCTGGCTGATCGGCGGGATCTCCGGAGTCACCGGGTTCCTTGAGAGTCTTCAGTTGGGCAGTTACGGAACTCTGGTCTTAATCCTGCTGATTCTGTTTTTGCTGGGGTTCATTCTCGACTGGATCGAGCTTGTCGTCGTTTCCTTCGTGATGTTCCGGCCGGCCATTGACAGTCTTGATTTCAGCGGCTACGTCGACCCCCCGATGTATGCGCTGGCCTGGGTCACTACTCTGATCGCTATGACGCTTCAGAGTTCATTTCTGACGCCGCCCTTCGGCTATGCCCTTTTTTTCCTCAGAGGCTCGGCCCCGAAAAAGATCCGAATGCAGGACATCTACCGGGGAATTGTTCCCTTCGTTGTCATCCAGCTCATGGCTATCATTATTGTAGCCTCATTTCCCAAGGTGGCGACCTGGCTGCCCCAGCATGTGATCAGCAGCGAAGCTCCGCGGAAAGCCAGCGGGCATTCCAAAATTTAGTCCGATAAACAGCAGTCCGGCTCCGCCCGCGCCAAGCGATCCGATGCTCCCTCAACCGCACACCTGGGCGGCGACGTGCTGGTGTCGTGTCCCGGGAGTAACTTTAGATACTCGATTTCCCTGATGCGCGCGATCCGATTCGCAGCGGTTCATCGACAGGCTGACCGGGGTGCGAGCCGCGGCGAGCCGCAACCCATCCGTCCCGGGATCCGGCGTACGGCAGCCCGCCCGCTCCATCCGTCTGCGGACAGCCCCAAGGAACCGGCCCCCACGCAGCCGCCGGCCGTCTCTGCCTGCCGTCGGTACCCTCTAGCCGGCTGGGGGGCGTGGCAGAGTCGGCTGAACCATGGGGTTGCGGCTCGCCGCGGCTCGCACCCCGGTCAGCCTACGGCCGCATTGGAAGGCATCGGCTGAGAAGTCACCGTAATTATGCAATTCACTCCCGGGACACGACACTAGCACCGCAGCGCAAGGCACAGCCCGTCGTGTTCCGGTGAGTGCCCGGGCAGGAACGCGAAGAGCGCGACCGGCTGCCAGCCGGCATCCGTGAATATGGCGCGGTTAAAATCATTCGCGTCCGGGAACGCCACATTGTCCGCCACCAACAGCCCGCCCGGTCGCAGCAGTCGATAGCACTCGGGCAGGGCGCGGGCGTAATCCGCCTTCCCGATATCCATGAAAACCAGGTCGCAAGGACCCTGGATCCGGGAGAGGCGGGAGAGCGCATCGTCACAGATAACGGTCGTCAGCTTTGCGAGGCCTGCGCGTTCCAGGTTTTTGCGCGCCCGCGCGGCGAAATCCGGATCGATTTCCAGGGTCGTCAGCATACCGCCGTTAGATGCGCAGGCCCGAGCGAGAAATATGGCGGAATAGCCTGTGGCGGTCCCCAACTCCAGGATCGATCGGGCATTGCTGGTGCGGGCGAGGACAAAAAGAAGCTCTCCGACCATCGGGCCTACAATAGGAATTCCTTCCGCCTCGGCCTCCGACTCAAGGCCTCGCAGAAGCGGATCGTCTTTCCGGGTAAATTGCCTGAAATAGGCTTCCGGATCAGCTACAATGTTCGACATGGGGACTCCTGTGCTAGAAAAGTTTCGGCTGGTCCCGGGGCACGTCCTTGGCATGATGGGTGAACCATTCGACCTCACGTTTCAGCGCCTCGATGCGCTCCAGGCTCGATAATTTCCACCGATAGATTTCGGTCTGCAGGCGGTGGCTGTCTTCGGCCAGCGCATCGGCGATCTGGGATTTGGCCGGCTCCCACAACAGATGGGCTTCGGCCTCATGCAGGTCGATCCGCTCAAAGTGCCATTGACAGTAGCGACGCCACCACGGAGAAGGTGCTTCGGCATTGGCGACGGCACCTTCGAAGAAATAGAAACACCACTCGAGCTGGGCCAGCGGAATGTGAAGATCGCGGGCCACATCCCGCAGCACCCGCTGGCCTGCGGACGTGTGGCGGTCGAACACCACCCAATATGGAAACGGGTCGTCGGCCACCGCTGCGCTGGTCGGCTCGGGCAGCGGTGCGCTCACCGCCAGATAGGCCGCCGCCTGAGCCACCGCCTGGTCGTGGGGCCGACCGCCTTCCCCATACCGCTTGGCATAGGCCACCGCGGATTGACCCTGGGTATCGGGTCCCTGGGTGGCCACCCATTCCCAGAAGTTCGCAGGATGACGGATGGCTTTGGCGACCAGCTTGACGGCCCGGTCGTCGGCGGTCTGATTCAGAACGGTCGCATCTTCCTGGGCCAGAGCATAGGCCAGGAATCCAAGGCCGGTCGCGTCCCGCATTTTACGCACTTGAGTGACTCGGACGAGTGCGGCGACCTTGCTGTAAAAGCGTTTGGTGAAGACCATCTCTGCGCTGAGGGGCCAGCACTCGCCGAAAACAATGAAAGCGGCACGCCGGTCAAACCATGTTTTCGAATGAACGCCCAGCCCTTCGATGAGCGCGCTGGCGGTGTAGACCAGTTCGGGATGGCCGCGGCGGACGGCTTTCTGGAGAAGGGACCGATATCGGTCATCAACGGCGGATTGCTGTCTCATCGGTATTTTGTAACGTTTTACCCGTTGCCGATTCTATATTAGTGGTTTAAAAGAAATGATCATCTGCGCACCAAGATGGTCATGTCCTGGGCAGACCGTTTTGCACCTCCTTTTAGGCCTGTCCAGGACTTTTAAACCAAACGTAAGGTGATATACTCTCTCCTCCTAACGGGGTGGGTGCCGAAAGGCACCCACCTTGTTTTTTTGCTTTAATTCCGACGGATTCCCGCCAAATGAACCGTGTGCTCTGAAGGCGGGTGCGGGATCGCCCTCGAAGCACCGGCGTGCTCGTGCCTTCTCGGCCTATGGCCGACTACCCAAACCGCCTGCCGTTTGGGCGGTTGTTGACTCAACAAATAGGAAGGATGGGGAATAGCATACGGCTGAGGCGGACGATAAACCTTGGTGCGGAGGTCAAAGACGAAAATCGGCGCGGCCGCCGCAGACGTCTTTCACCGCCTCCGCGATCCGCCCCAACTAACACTTCGAATGCTCAGTTGCCGGGTGGGCACAGCCCCGCAGCCGAATCTTTGCCGCTGGCGAGAAGGTCCGCGAAGGTGATTTGATTCAGCCGGGCAAACAGGGCCTGGGATGCCTCGATCCACACGAGGCGGGTGGCGCAGTGATCCGAGCGGTTGCATGCCTTGGGATTTTTAGAGCAGAAGGTGAGAAATTCCCCCCCCTCAAGAAGCGCCACCACTTCTCCGACCGTTATCTGCTCAGGGGATTTGTTCAACAAGTGGCCGCCCTTAGCCCCCCGGAAGCTCTTGATATAGTTGGCCCGTTTGAGCGGACGAATGATTTGTTCCAGGTACTTCAGCGAAATGTTCTGGCGTCTGGCGATCTCCCCCAGTTGAATGGGGGTTTTCCCATGGTTCCGGGCCATATCCAGGATCAACCGCGTTCCGTATCTGCTGCGAGTGGATAGCTTCATGTTAGCTTCTCCCCACTTTATTCGCCGAAGGGTTACAAACGGAGCCAACGGCCGTGTGCCGGGCGGGCGGCGCGGCTTGGGTTCTTGACTATAGCCCAGCGTATAGAATAAATCCCACCCAGTCAAGTAGGAATAAAGAGTGGGTCTACTCTTCGGTGATCCGCAAGGGCAGTTTTCGGAGCAGGTCCGCGGCGGCATCGGCCATCCGGCGGTGCCCTGCGGCATTGGGGTGCAGTCCATTGCCGAGGTAGAGCTCATCCCGAACGCCTCCCTGGGGGTCCAGGAAGAGGCTGTGAAAATCCAGACAGGCCAGCGAGCACGCGTAGGTAGCGGATCGGAGAGCGTCCACCAGAGCCGAGAGTTTGCGGCAGCAGACCTCCCATCCGGCGGCCGGCTGCAGCATATCCTGGTTGCGGGCGCGTTCGCCATGCAGCGGAAGCGGCAGGCCCAGCACCGGCGTTATGCCGTGAAAACGGGCCTGGCAGGCCATGGCGAAGAGATTGGCCTGGATCGGCCCAATGTCGAGATCCCACCACAGGTCATTGGCGCCGCCGAGGATGATGACGGCCTCGGGTCGATGGCGGATGACATCGGGATAGAAGCGGCCGAGGAGCCCGCCGCTCGTGTCTCCGCCTATGCCGCTGTTGATGACCTGCGCCTTCAGCCGGTCGGCCATCAGGGCCGGCCAGCCCTCACCGGGATTGACGTCCGCGGCCTCGGTGAGGCTGTCCCCATGGCAGACAATCAACATAGACGTATCGTTTTACCTTTTAAGTGCAAAGTTGGATGACCACCTAACTGGCCGTTGAAAAACTGCCCCTGAGGCCTTGATCCGGCGTTCCGCGTCTCTGGTAAATGCTCACATATTATTCCATATGCTGCGCTTTCCAAATCGACCCGCGCCTGGGCTGACGGCCTGATGCTTGTTTTTCAACAGCCTGCTAAAGAGTCATCGCCCGAGAATGCGTGCAGCCCAGGCCTTGATGCTCTCCGGGATGGATCTGCCCAGACGGACTTCCAGAAACAAGTCCCCCGGGGCGCCGCCGGCCCTGCCCTCGTAGCCCAATCCAGCAAGACGGATGCGCTGCCCCTCCCGCATGCCGGCAGGGATCTTAATCACCAGCTTCTTGCTGCGCTCCCGGAGGAAATACGCGTAAGGACCCCCGGCGGCGGCCATAGCCGGATTCAGGTAGATGTGGTCCCGGATGTCGCGCCCGTTCTCGGGAAGGTGGAGCCGGCTCAGCCTGCGGAACGCCAACCGGGCAAGGCGGCCGAGCAGGCTCTCCTGCCGGGGCGACGACGGCCGGCCGGCGTCCATTGAGAACGGCCGCCCGAACGCAAAGGTCCTGACCCAAACCCCCGGGCGCTTGAACTCGAAATGCTGGGAATCCGGTCCGTAAAATTCCCGGAAAATATCTTCAAAGCCTCTGAACCCGAAAGCTCGGGCCATTTCTTCGAAAACGGCGTTAATGTCCGAGCCGCTGTAGATGTCCTGCTGACTGTGGGCGGAGCGAAACCGGCTGTGGGCCGCTGATCCGAACTGCCGTCGCAGGCCGTCGTACTCGCGGCGCTTGGCAGGGTTGGAAAGGACGGCATAGGCTTCATTGATCCGCTTCATGGTTTCGGAGGACCCGGGGGTGTCGCGGTTGCGGTCGGGGTGGTGCTGGAAAGCCAGCCGTCGATAGGCCGCCTTGATCTGCCGTGTCGAAGAATTATGCGGAACGTCTAATATCGCGTAGTAATCATCTGAGGTCACAAGAGACCGCCTGTTGCTGGAGTTTGCAAAACAACACACTACCTCAACGAAAATAAATCAAGGCGGATGAGTAGACAAGGCACTGATTTGCGCAGGATGCGGCCAGCGCTTGGCTTGCAGCGACGGGGTGTCCAGGCCGCCCGAGCTGAAGCATTAGTTTAATCGAATTGCCATTGGCTGTCTACGTCCCATGCTTCCTGGCCCTCACTCCGACCTGGAGGGATTGGGCGGGTTGAGGGGAGATCGCTGCGTTAAAACAACCATGCCCTATCTCTCATCTATACTTCAAACACTCGACCGAGCCATCAGAAGCGTCCGGTGGCGGCGAAATGGGACAGGACCAGCCACGCCTTGGCGTCGAACTTGAGCGACGCATCGCTGCACAGGCGGCTGGCCTCGGCCGGAGAGACGAAAAGCACGTCGATCAGCTCCGAATCGTGGCTGGCCTCTTCAGAGGGCTCACCATCGCATTCGACATAAACCATCGCCATCGACTCGTCGGTTATTCCCGCCGAGGAATAGACGGGAGGACCTTCCCTCAAGACGCGAACGACTTGGAGCCCTGTCTCTTCGTGCAGCTCGCGCCGCGCGGCGGCGGCAACGGTCTCGCCTGCGTCCACGAGCCCGGCCGGGAAGCCGTATTCATGATCCCCTAAGGCTACCCGGTATTCCCGCGTCACCACGATTTTCGACTTGCGCACGTGATAAGCTACGATGATCACGGCATCTGGCCATTCGAACCGGCCGGTGGCGTAACGGGGGGCCGGGAGCCTCGTCGCCATGACCCAGGAGCGTTCCACCTGGCTCTTCGTGCGGTAATGCAACCGGAACAGGCGCAGCCATTCGGCATCCGCCAAAAGTTCCATGCGGGTGATGTGCAGTTGCCGGTCATTCATCGGATCATCCAATCTTCGTAAAGGTTTATCGCGCGACTGCCAGCTTGCTGCTGTGTCGGTATCGGAAGCCCCCAGGAATGTCAATACGCCCCGAGCGGCGGTGCGGTGAGGTCATTGGGTCATCCGGCTCAAGTTCTTTCGCCGGATAGCCGATAATACTAGGACAAACGGTGGGGGTGGTCGTGCGCATCGGGCCGAATTCGGGGAAGAAGGCTGGGATGAAAACCGACGCCAAAGGGGAGACGGCGGCGGTTCGAGCCAGGCTCAGCCACACAGGTGACGAATCGGAACAGCGCTCCGGCCGGGACCGTCGGCGGCGGGCGTTCCCACCCCTGCGGTTCCTGGTTGCAGGCGGACGGCGGAGAGAGGTGCGCCGGTCGGAGGATCTGCACCGGATCGTTATCCTGGACCGTTACAGCCCCAAGCTCTTCATCTCCATCGTCGGTATTCTTTTGCTAAGCCTGCTCGACGGACTGCTGACCCTTTACCTGATTGAGCACGGCTCCGCCGAAATCAACCCGGTAATGGACTATTTCTTGAAGAAGGGACCGCTCATCTTCGCCATTGCCAAATATGTCCTGACCAGCCTGGCCGTCGTCATTTTTGTAGTCGTGGCGAACAGCGTTTTGCCGCGTTCGAATTTCCGGGCCCAGAAACTCTTCCCCTATGCACTTCTCGCCTTCGGCAGCGTGGTTGTCTGGGAAATCATGCTGGTGTTCGTTCTGGCTGTTCGGATTTGACGCGGGTTTTGATCAGCCCCCGACTATCTATCTGCCGACGGATTCCGTTCTTGCGCTTGTCGCCATCCTCCGAAGCATCATCTTGACGTCTTGCCTTCGACTCTGGTAGCCAGGAAAGCGTCTGCCGACGAAGAGGCGCCGTGCTGCCGGGATCCCGGGACGCGGCATGCTTCAGCGGACCGAGCCCATGAACCGTGCGTTGCTCTTACAATTGCCCATCCCCCGCCAGAACTTCGGGCGCAGGACCGGAAATATTCCTCTGGGAGCGGCCTGCCTGAAGCAGGCTACGCAGGATCTACCTGGCGTGCGGGTCGACATCCTGCCGGAAAGCCTGGCGTCTTATCTCGGTGACGCGGCCCTGCTGGATCTGCTGCTGGAGCGCAAGCCCGACCTGATCGGGTTCTCGGTGTTCAGCTGGAACCTCGAGCGCAGCCTTTATATCTCCGAGGCGTTGAAGAGCGCTTACGGACCCCGAATCATCTTCGGCGGGCCCGAGGTCACGCCGGACAACCCTCTGGTCCCGGCGGGGTGTGTCGATTTTCTGGCTTTCGGAGAAGGCGAGGCTGTTTGGCGGAGGCTCTTGACGGATCCGGAGAGCTGGAAAACCGGCTGCGGCGGCGAAAGTGCCGGCGAGATCTTCCAAGCGGCGCAAAGCCCTTATCTGAGCGGAGTCCTTGAACCGGAGGTGGAGGACCTCATGCTTCTTGAGACCCAGCGCGGTTGCCCCTACCGCTGCGGGTTCTGCTTTTACAACAAGTCCCGTGCGGGGCTCGTTTTTGCCGAAGCGGAGAATCTTCTGCGGGCCGTGGCCTGGGCCGTTGAAAGGCGGGTCGATGAAGTATATCTGCTGGATCCCTCGCTGAATGCCCGGCCGCGGCTCAAGCCTCTGTTAGCTGAAATCGCCCGACTGAATGCGGAGCGCCGAATCCGGTTCTTCAGCGAAATACGGGTGGAGGCGGTCGATGACGAACTGGCGGATCTGTTGGCGGCCGCCGGCTTTTACTGGTTTGAAATCGGGCTGCAGAGCACCAATCCGAAGGCCCTCGAACTGATGAACCGACCGACCCGGCTGAGCCGTTTCGTTGCAGGGGCCAAGCAACTGAAGGCCCGGGGGATCACGCCGAGCATCGACCTGATCATCGGCCTGCCGGGGGACGACCTGCAGGGCTTCATGCGCAGCGTCGACTTTGTGGCCGACCACGGGCTTCAGGACGACGTGCAGATCTTCCCCCTGGCACTTCTTCCGGGCACCGACTTCCGGCAATGCAGCCGCGAGCTGGGCCTGCACTTTGAGAGCCGCCCGCCCTATACCGTAACGGCGACCCGCGGCTTCGGCCCCGAGGATTTCCTGCTTGCCTATGATTACGCCGAAACCCGTCTCGACGCCGTATTTTTCCCTTTACCCGATCTGGACCTGTCCTGGCGCGCGGGCGGCTCGGCCCGGGACCTGGCGGCGGCTTCCGACCTCCGGGTGCGGCTGGGAACCCGATGTTACGTGGTCAAACTGGTGCTGAACCGCGAACGAGCGCTCGAGGAAATCCGCCTGCTCGCCCGGCAGCTCACTCAGCCCTATCAATTGCTGTTCGGCCCGGGGATCGGCGCCGGCTATCTGAAAGGCGTCCTGAAGATCGCTACCGCTGAAAACCCCTTCACCCCCCTGGAGATAGTATTTTTCGAGCCCTTCGAGCGGCCCCGGACCCGCGAGATCCTGTCGGCCGCCCAGTTGCGGCGGCCCCATTTTCTGGACGGCGATCTGCGTTTCCTGTTTGCGAAGACCGGCAACCGTGCCGTTCTGTTCACCTTGGTCTCTGCAGATCCGCAGCCGCGCTTTCAGGGCGACATGGAGCGACAAGTCTTCTGGTGGCGCAAGTCCCCGCTCCCGGAGATGAAGGACCTGGCGGCGTTCAAGGACCTCGACGGGATTCTGATCGATGCCGCCGCCACGGCGCCGGAGATCATCTCTTGGCAGGACCGCGTCGGCCGGGAGGCGGCCGAAAAATACCACATCAGCTTCGCCGATGCGGAGCTGCAGAGACGCTGGCTGCTCCTCGCCAGCCCGGATGAATATGTGGAGAAGTTGATGTGCTGGGAGGCCGGGATAGCCGATGACCCGCAGCGATTCTAAGACGATGCCCGTATCCTGCGATCGGGACTGCGGAGGCGGATGTCCGCTTTGCGCCCACGTGTCTCAGGGCCGGGTGGTTAAGATTACGGATAATCCGTTGAGGCCACGGTTCATGTGGGGCTGCATCAAGGGCTACCGGATGGCCGACACGGTTTATGCCAAAGACCGTCTGAAAGCCCCGCTGATTCGGACTGGCGGGCGGGGGGAGGGGCATTTTCGCGAGATCGGCTGGCCGGAGGCCCTGGATCGAATTGCGGACCGGCTGGCCGACATCCGTGAAAAATACGGGTGCCTGTCGATCCTGCCGTTCAACGGGTCCGGCAGTTGTCGCGCGGCCGTGCACAACACGAACCTGGTCGGCCGGCGATTCTTCGCCCTGTTCGGCGGCTTTGTCAACCGCCACGACTCCTATTCCAGCGCGGCGGCCGCCTTCACGGACATGCATCTGTTCGGCACGCGCATGACCGGTTTGGATGCACCGAGCCTGTTGCGATCCCGCCTCATCATTATCTGGGGAGCCAATCCTTGCGAAACCCGATTCAGCAGCCGAATTGAATCGGTGATCCGGCAGGCCAGGCGAGACGGAGTGCCGGTGATCGTCATCGATCCGCGGCGCACGGAAACGGTTGGAAAACTATCCACCCAGTGGATCGCGATCCTGCCCGGCACAGATACGGCCATGCTGGCCGCCCTGCTCTATGTGATCGCTGAGGAGGGCCGTATCGACCGGGAATTCGTCGAGCGGTATACGGTCGGCTTCGAGGATTTGATGACCTACATTACGGGGCGGTCGGACGGACAAAAGAAGGATCCGGCCTGGGCGTCAACCATCTGCGGCGTCCCCGAGAAGACGATCGTCGCATTGGCCAGGCTTTACGCCGGCACTAAACCCGCTGCCCTGCTGCCGGGCCTGTCCATTCAGAGAGCTCTCGGCGGCGAAGAAACCTATCGGTTCACGGTGGCCCTGCAG
>JBLMXM010000291.1:0-4739 GCA_050257775.1 Hyphomicrobiales bacterium | reverse complement strand
CACCTGCTCGATCCCCTTGGCTCCCAGCTTGACGGGAACGCCGATGAACAGATCCCGGATGCCGTACTCGCCCTGCAAGTAGGCCGCGCAGGGCAGGATTTTCTTCTTGTCCTTCAGGATGGACTCCGCCATCTCCACCGCCGCTGACGCCGGCGCGTAGAAGGCGCTGGCCGTCTTCAGCAGTCCGACGATCTCCGCCCCGCCGTCACGCGTGCGCTTCACCAGGGCCTCGATGCGCTCCTTGGTCATGAGCTCGGTGATGGGGATGCCCGCCACGCTCGAGTAGCGCGGCAGAGGCACCATGGTGTCGCCGTGGCCGCCCAGAACAAATGCGTGCGTGTTTTCCACCGAAACCTTCAGCTCCATGGCGATGAACGCACGGAAGCGGGCCGAATCGAGCACACCGGCCATGCCGATCACGCGCTGTTTGGGGAACTTGCTGGTTTCAAAGGCGACATGGCACATCGCATCGAGGGGGTTGCTCACAATGATAAGAACCGCCTGCGGCGAGCGGCCGGCCACCTCCTGGGTCACCTTCTTGACGATGCCGGCATTGGTGGAAAGCAGGTCGTCGCGGCTCATGCCCGGTTTGCGGGGGATGCCGGCCGTGATGATGACGATGTCGGATCCGGCGGTGGCATCATAGGCGTTGCTGCCGAGCAGATGCGCATCGTGCTTCTCGATCGGGGCGGCCTCGGCCAGATCCAGCGCCTTGCCCTGCGGCACCCCCTCGATGATGTCAACCAGGACGACATCACAGAGCTCTTTTTCAGCCAGACGCTGGGCGGCGGTAGCGCCCACATTCCCCGAACCGATCACTGTCACTTTCTTATCCATGACTTGCCTCCGCTGTTCTGCATTTAAGGATTCTCCCGTTTTTGCCGATGATGACATAAAGAAATGTCGATAGCATAAATCCTCTGATTGTCAACAGAATTAATGGGCCGGGATTTTGCTTTGAGACTGCGAAACCTTGTGATATGATAAGAAAATAAAATGGGGTGGGAGCTTTGAATCCATCCCTCACGGCTTCCGGCGAAGCGGATCACACGGCAGGGCCTGATGACATGGCGGTAGTCAATCTCAAGAAGCGTCAAATCGAGTGCAAGATCGTATATTACGGACCGGCGCGCTGCGGCAAGACCACCAATCTCGAGTATATCCACAAAACCTTCAGCCAGCATGTCAAAGGCGAAATGATATCCATCGATACCGAGGGGGACCGTACCCTTTTTTTCGATTTTCTGCCCCTCGAACTCGGGAACGTCAGAGGCTGCGACGTGCGCGTCCAACTGTATACGGTGCCGGGCCAAGTCCGGTATTCTTCCACACGCAAGCTGGTCCTGAGAGGCGCGGACGGGATCGTGTTCGTGGCGGACTCCTTGGAGGTGCGCCGGGAGCAGAACATGCTGGCATTGAAGGATCTCCAGCAGAATCTGCGCGAATACAACCTGAGCGTGTTCAAACTTCCCTTGGTGATGCAGTTCAACAAACGCGACCTCGCCGATGGTGATATTGCGCTGATGCCCGTTGAACAAATGAGCAACGAACTGAACCGGCAGTTGAAGGCTCCGGTTTTTCCGGCAGCGGCGCTGAATGGAATGGGGGTCGGCAAGACTCTGCAGGAATGCCTGCGGCTGGTGCTGAGCTCCCTTCAGCAGGAATTAAACTTCTAGAAGCCATCTCAAAAACAGCAGATCACGCCCGAGGGCTAAGGCGCAGGCCGATTCGAAAGCGCAGCAGACACGGCAGGTTGTGAGCATTTCGAGAGGCTTGCAACGCCGCCATCGGGTGTCAGATGCATTTTTGAGATAGCTTCTAATAATCCCCAGAGTCAGCAACCGCCAGCGCAGCGGGCGGATTGGATTTTCGGCTATAGGCCGAAAAGACAAGAGCACGCCAGTGCTCCAATGTTGAACCTGCAACCGCGTGCCAAGCGCGCGGTTTGTATGGCAGGAATTCATGGGTCACGAAGCAGTCTTTTCAGGAAAACTGAATTTTCTAAATCTCGGTGAACTTCTCCAGTTGGTGGGGAGCAGCTCCGCCACCGGGACGCTGCGCATTTTCAGTGACTGCGTTTCCGAGCCGGGTGTGATCGTCATCGACAAGGGCAATCCGATCGATGCGGCCAACGGCAGCACGACCGGATTGGACGCCTTGTTTTCTCTCTTCGGGTGGACCGAGGGACGGTTCGAGTTCACCCTGGAACCGGCAAATTGTGAGCGGACGATCAAAAAGGGCCGGATGGAAATCATTCTCGACGGCCTGAGGCTTCTTGATGAAGGCAAAATCAAGAAATTGACACCTGCGGCTCCGTCGGCTTCGGGTGAGTCGCGAGCGGTCGAGGCGCCGGCGCCCAAGACGGACCAACCACCCATCATCAAGGGCCCCCTCGTCGATTATTCGTATGTGGTCGATGAAGAGGGGTTTTATGACGGGGATGAAATCGTCCGCGAGGGGTCGCACGGGAACTGGATCTGGGTGATTCTCGAAGGCGCGGCCGATATCGTGAAGAACACGCCCAGCGGACCGCTCAAGCTCCTGCGGGTCGGAGATGGGGCCTTCCTGGGCAGCGTAGCCTCCTTTTTGATGGGCGAGAATGTCCGCAGCACCACCGTGGTGGCATCGGGAAACACTCAGCTCGGCATGCTGGACTCCCAGTTGCTGGCCAGCGAATTTGCCAATCTTTCCCCTGATTTCAAGGGACTGATCAAGAGCCTGGACAACCGGGTGCGGAACGTGACCGGCATCGCCGCCCAGGCGCATACCGGTGACGGCACCTTCCTGGAAATGCTCATGGGCAAGAAAATCGCCATCAAGGAAGGCCAAAATGAAGACAGGCTCTTCCAGATTCGCGATGGAGAGGTGGTGGTGGCGCGCAAGGGCGCAGGGGGCTATATCCCGCTGGCCCGTCTTGAGAAGGGCGATTTCTTCGGTCACATCCCATTCCTAACCATAGGGCATGAACCGTACGAGGCCGCTGTTTTTTCATCCTCCGATCTGAAGCTGGCCACTGTGGATTCCAAGAAGGTCGAGCTCGAGCACCGCCGGCTATCGACCACGTTGCGAAACATCATCGAGCATCTTGCCGCTTGCATCTCGGCCACAACCCTGGTAACTATCAACCGCGTCAACAAGTCCGGCATTCACTGACTTGCCGACGGCTGGAGAGGAGAACCGTCGCTCCATGAAAAACCAAGAAAAACGGAAACATCAGCGTATCAGTTCCCTCAACCTGTCCTACATATGCCTTGACGAGGAAGGCAAGGCGGTCAAGCAGGGTATGTGCCGGACGCTCAATGTTTCCGAGTCCGGCCTGCTATTGGAGACGCATTTTCCCATCGCGCCGGAGCACACGGTGATCCTGAGCCTTGGACTGGAAGACGACCTCGTGGAACTGAAGGGCCGACCCGTCCACGTGCACTCCAAGACGCAGGGAGTTTATGAAGTCGGGATCGAGTTTGTCGATCCCGATGAAAAGGCGCTCAAGACCGTCAAACTGTACATCCGGTCGCTAGCTATGGAAGCCTGATCGACAGATAGGCCGGGATGGCATGTTCCACCCGGCCGACGCACCGGACAATGAAGTAGATCCAAGTTGAACGGTTTTTTTCGATTTGCAGCGAGGCCCTCCGGGTATTTCCCGCGGAATCCTGAACAGCATCGCCTAAGTTGAGTTTAGACCTACCAATGGAGGACAGTTTGATGAGCCAGCCGATCAGCCAAACGCATTTTCCCGGACTCAAGCTGCTGAAGCGGGGGAAGGTGCGAGACATGTACGATCTCGGGGATCACCTGCTGATGGTGGCCACCGACCGGATTTCAGCCTTCGATGTCGTCATGACGGAACCCATCCCCGACAAGGGCATCATCTTGACTCAGATATCCCTATTCTGGTTCGATGTGATGAAGTCGCTGGTCGCCAACCACGTGCTGACGAGCAACGTGGATGAATACCCCAAGGCCTGCCGGCCTTACGCCCAGTCGCTCAAAGGCCGCAGCCTTCTCGTCAAAAAAGCCGCACCGCTGCCGATCGAATGCGTGGCCCGGGGATACATATCCGGGTCCGGGTGGGTCTCGTACAGGGAGTCCGGAATGGTCTGCGGGATCAAGCTGCCGCCCGGGCTGAAGGAATCCGACCGGCTGCCGGAACCCATCTTCACCCCGGCCACCAAGGAGGAAGTCGGCATCCACGACATCAACATCGATTTCGAAGAAACCCGGAAGCGCATCGGCCGGGAATTGGCGGAGCGCGTGCGCGACCTGACCCTGACGCTCTACCGAAAAGGCGCCGCCTTTGCCGAAACAAAGGGCATCATCATCGCCGACACCAAGTTCGAATTCGGCCTCGTGGGCGACGACCTGATTCTCATCGACGAACTGCTCACGCCGGACTCATCCCGTTTCTGGCCGAAGGCCACATACAAGCCCGGAGGCCCCCAGCAAAGCTACGATAAGCAGTACATGCGCGATTACCTGTTGTCCACCCGGTGGGACAAAACCCCGCCGCCGCCTCCACTGCCGGATGAGGTGATCCGCAACACCAGACAGAAATACCTCGAAGCGCTCAGGCAGTTGAGCGGCAGCAGCCATGGCCTCTGATGGCGGACGAGCACTGGAGTCCCTTCAGCTCATCGCCTTGGGCGACATCGACGCCGAGGATGATCGTTTTCGCATCACCACCCGCCGCGACAGCGACGATCTCCGATCTTCGATCAGCCGGTTGGGCCTGTTAAGCG
>JBLMXM010000290.1:0-17324 GCA_050257775.1 Hyphomicrobiales bacterium | reverse complement strand
ATTCTCGCGCTCATGTTGATGGTTGCCGCCGGTGCATCGGCGCAGGCGGGTGGTCTACCCGCTTTCGAAATCGACGGCTGGCAGCAATTCGAGCGTCAGGTGCGGGATGACCTGATTTCCTACGAGGACGGTCTGAAGGAAATCCAGCACTGGCGGGGTGTACTGCCGCAGGCGTATCCTGCCGAGCAGTTTGGCGTCCGCGTCTTCTTCCCGTTGAGAGATTACGGCCTAAAGCATGTGGGCGGCAAAAACGGGGAAGGCTACCGACCCAGCCGCTATCAATTCGTGGGGCCTAAACACCGCATCGGCCACCCCGCCCAGGACATCTTCGTCTACGACGGCAACCAGGACTCGCTCGATGACCGGACGGGAAACCCCATCGAGGTGCTGGCGTTGGCTGACGGCGTCGTGGTATCAACCTTTTCCGATTGGACCCCCACACGCCAGGAGCCTGGAAACGGCAGGCGAGGCGGCAATTACGTCTGGATCTATCACCCGGCGCTTGGACTTTTTTCATACTACGCCCATCTTCAGACCATCACGGCTCAACTGGGCGAACGGGTGGCCGGCGGCCAGGCGATCGCTACCCTAGGCCGCACCGGGACCAACGCCTTTCTTGGGCGTTCCCCTACCCATCTGCACCTCATGCTGCTGCACGCTACGGACATGACCCCGGTAGACCCCTACCCGTGGCTGAAGAAGACCTCCTGAATCTCATTGGCATCCGGCCGCCGACTTGGAAATTGACTTCGACTGGCGAAGCTGTTAGGGGGGACCGGATGAATGGTCAGGCCGTGGGCCGGCCGCCGCCCACGGTATCGTGGATTTCATTTAAAACAGGAGGTAACCGATGAGAAAAGCGATCCGTTTTAAATCCGCAACGCCTCTTTGCCGTGCCATGCTGGTCTTTCTTTGCGTATTCTGCCTGTATTCGGCTGCAGCCGCACAGACAACCGAGCTGAAATTGGGCTTTGTCACCGCCGCAAGCGAGACCGATCCTTATTACATTTCCTCCAAGAAGTTTGCCGAGCTGGTCGCCGATTACAGCAAGGGCAAGTATAAAGTGAATCTTTACCCGAGCGGTCAGCTGGGCAACGAAAGCGAAATGATCAAGAACCTGACCATGGGCACCATGGACCTGGGTCTCATCACCAATGCGCCGGTCGGCTCGTTTGTGAATGCCTTCATGGTGTTCGACCTGCCGTTCATTTTCCCGAGCGCGGAGGTGGCCCACAAGGTTTTGGACGGCGAGGCGGGCCAGATGCTGTTGTCGCGGCTGGAGAAACTTCAGATCGTCGGGCTGGCCTATTCCGAAGGCGGGTTCCGCCACATGATCAACAACGTCAAGCCCGTCAACACCCCGGAGGACACCAAAGGTATCAAATTCCGGGTGATGACGACCCCGATCTACATCGGATTGTTCCAGTCCCTGGGCTCGAACGCGGTTCCGATGCCCTGGGGAGAGGTGTTCACCGCTGTCCAGCAGAAAGTCATCGACGGACTGGAAATCCCCATCCCGGTGATTTACGCCAACAAGTTTTATGAAGTCGCCAAGTATCTCTCCTTGACCGGCCACACGTACTCACCGCTGATCTTCATGTGCTCGGAGCAGCGGTGGAAAAAATTCTCCGCAGAAGACAAAGCCATCTTCAAGAAAGCCGCGATCGAAGCCTCGGCCTTCAACCGCAACGCCCTCAAGGGCATCAATGATGACATTCTCAAGAAACTCTCGGCCGCGGGGATGCTTATCAACGAGGTGCCCAACAAGAAGCCCTTCCAGGAGGCGGTCAAGCCGATGTACACCAAGTTTGAGGGCGATATCGGCAAGGATGTTCTCGACTCCGTCATTAAGGCGCGCGACGCGGCCTCGAAATAATCTGTTCTTTGGATGGGATCGACCGGTCGGGCAGGCGTGGAGAATCAACCAGATGGAAGCTGTCGACAGGCTATTGAACAAAGTCCTCGTCTTCCTCATATTCCTCCAGGGGATCGGATTGGTGCTGCTGATCGGAATCGAGGTGGTGTTCCGGTACGCGTTGGCCAGCGCGCTCTCCTGGCCCGAGGAGGTGGCCGGTATCCTGTTTACCTGGTTCACCTTGATCGGCACCGTGCTCGTGACCCGCAGCGGCGAGCACATTGAGTTCAGCTCCCTGTTGGCAAAGCTTCCGGCCGGCGTAAACAAAGTGCTCGGTGTGTTCAACCAGCTGATCATCGGCGCCTTTGCGGTATTCATGGCGGTCTACGGCTACAAGTATGCCATGATGTTCACCTTCGAGAAATCGCCGGCGGCAGGCATCAACCTGCTCTGGCTGAACCTCGCCCTGCCCATCAACGGCCTGTTCATCCTGCTTTACGCCCTGTGGAACATCCTCAAAATTCTTTCACGCCCTTCTGGGGAGGCCGGTCGCCCATGACTCCCGGGTTTCTATCCGTCATTCTGCTCATCCTGTTTGTCGGATTTATCGCTGCGGGCGTACCGGTGGCGTTTTCCCTGGGAGCAGCCGGGATCATCGGCCTGATCATCGAAGACCAGAACCTCATGATCTTTGCCCAGACGCTAATCGCCGGGATCAACAATTTCCCCTACCTGGCCATTCCCTTTTTCATTCTCCTGGGAGCGGTCATGGAAAAATCGGCCATTTCAAGGCCCCTGGTCGAGCTGGGCGATGAGCTGGTCGGCTTCCTTACCGGCGGGATGGCCATGGCGACGGTCTTCGCATCCGCGGTTTTCGCATCCATTTCAGGCTCGGGGCCGGCGACGGTGGCGGCCATCGGATCGATCAGCGTTCCGGAGATGGTCCGCAGAGGCTATTCCAAGCGCTTTGCTGTGGGCATTGCCGCCTCAGCCGGCGCGCTTGGCCCCATCATCCCCCCCAGCATCCCTTTCATCATCTATGGCGTTTCCGTGGAAGAGTCCATCGCCAAGCTCTTCCTGGGCGGAATGGGTGCCGGGCTGCTTCTCGCTTTTTTCTTCATGCTGCTCAGCTTTGCGAAGGCTAAAGTCGAAAAAGTCCCCCTGTCGCAAAAAAGGCCTTCGGCTTCGCGGATATTAAAAGCTTTCTGGAACGCCCGCCTCTCTCTGATAGCTCCTTTCATCGTCCTGGGGGGCATCTATGCAGGGGTTTTTACGCCAACCGAGGCCGGCGGCATCGGCAGCATTTACGTGATCGTTGCAGGTTTTTTCATTACCCGTTCGCTCACCCTCCAGGGCCTCTATGAGTGCTTTGAAAAAACCGCCAAGACGTCGGCCATGATCATGTTTGTCATCGGCGTGGCCTATCTGTTTGCCTGGATCATGGCGTCCTGGAACATAGCCCAGATCGCTGCCAATGCCATCGTCCGTTGGGCTGACAGCAAATTCGTCTTCCTGCTTTTCGTCAACATTCTGTTCCTCTTGATCGGATCCGGTCTCGATACGCCGGCGGCCATTGTGATCCTCGCGCCTATCCTGCACCCGGTGGCCATCAAACTGGGAATCGATCCGATCCACTTCGGGACCGTGGTGGTGGTCAACTTCGTCCTCGGCTATATCACGCCGCCCATGGCCTACAACATCTTCGTGGCCAAGAACCTGGCGGATATGAGCATGGATGAGGCTTCCATCGCCTGCATCCCCTTTTTCATCGCGTCGCTGCTAGCCCTGGCCTGTATCACCTACATCCCGGCCATATCCCTTTTCTTCCCGCGTCTGTTCATGGGTTAGCCGGAAGGAGACCCACATGAAGACCGCAGACCTTCTCCGCGGAGCCTACGACTTGCACATTCACGCCCAGCCGGACGTCGTTCAGCGGGCCCAGGATCTCCCCTCCCTCGCCAGGTCCGCCGCTCAGGCCGGCATGGCAGGGCTTCTGATCAAGGACCACACGACATCCACTGTCGGCCGGTGCTACACGATGAACCGGGTTTCCGACCGGGGCCCGCGCTTTTTTAGCGGCCTGGCCCTGAACCCTCCGGTCGGCAGCCTCAATCCCAGCGCCGCTGAATCCGCCCTGCGGGCGGGGACCGATGTGATTTTCTTTCCCACCTACGGGGCCGCTCATCACATCAGCCGCTGGGGTGCAGGCAAGCCGCCGACCGCTTTCCCCCTGCCGGAAGGCGGATACACGGGCATTTCGATCTTTGACGCGAACTCCCGGATTCGGGCTGAATGTGAACCGATCCTGCGCATGATCGCGGCGCACGATGCCGTGCTGGCAAGCGGCCACCTATCCGTCCCGGAAACCCTGGCGCTGCTGCGCCTGGCGAAGCAGTGCGGCGTCAAACGCATGCTCGTGAACCACGTCACGGAGTCGGTCATTGCCATGGGCATCGAGGAGCAGAGGGAAGCCGTGCGGCTGGGCGCCTTCATCGAGCACAGCTTCTTTGCCCTGACCGCAAGCTGCCCGCAGAGCGTGCCGTTGAGCCTGATGTGCGAGCAGATCCGCCAGGTCGGGGTTGAGCAGGTGATCCTTACCTCGGATTTCGGCCAGGCAGCCAATCCGCCGCCGGTCGAGGGCTTCGCCTTTTACCTCGATCAAATGAGGGCGCAGGGCTTTTCGAGCGAGGAGCTGCGCGTGATGATCCACGATAATCCGGAAAAGCTCATATCCGGCCGCGCGGCCGGCCCAGCCTTATTTTCTCATTGACATACGATTGCGCTTTTGTAATATAAGTCGAACTCGCATCCGGAGCAGCCATTTAAATGAAAGGGATTGCCGGAAGGAACATCCGCCGCCGTAACCGCCGCCGTAGCAGCCGGCTGGGGCCGGGTGTTTTCTGCGCTGGAGACGAGTGAAGCGCCCAAATCATACCACGCACGAAAACCCCGGCTCAGGCCGGGGTTTTTATTTTGACCCATCAGAGGAAGGAGTCGCGGAATGGCGAAAGACAAGGTGAAGAAGGTGGTGCTGTCTTACAGCGGAGGCTTGGACACCTCGGTGATCGTGCCCTGGCTCAAGAACAACTACGGTGGCTGCGAAGTGATCTGCTTCACGGCAAACCTGGGGCAGAACGAAGATCTGAGCGGGCTCGACAAGAAAGCGATAGCCTCCGGCGCGAGCAAGCTCGTCGTGATGGACCTGCGGGAGGAATTCCTTCAGGACTATGTCTTCCCCACCATGCAGGCCGGTGCGGTCTATGAGCGCGACTACCTGCTCGGCACCTCCATGGCCCGGCCCCTGATTGCCAAGAAGCTCGTCGAAGTGGCCGAGGCCGAGGGCGCGGACGCCGTCTCCCACGGGTGCACCGGCAAGGGCAACGACCAGGTCCGCTTCGAGCTGACCGTCATGGCGCTCAACCCCAAGCTTAAGGTGATCGCCCCCTGGCGGGAATGGGAAATCCGCAGCCGCGAGGATGCCATCCGCTATGCGAAAGAGCACAACGTTCCCATCTCCCAGACCACCAAGGACATCTACAGCCGCGACAGCAACATCTTCCACCTCTCTCACGAGGGCGGGGTCCTGGAAAATCCCTGGAACGAGCCCGAAGAGCGGATGTACCAGCTCTCGGTGAGCCCGGAGAAGGCGCCCGACACGCCGGAATACGTTGAAATCGATTTCGAGAAGGGCAAGCCGGTCAGCCTGAACGGCGCAAAGCTCTCCGCCGTCGAGATTTTCACCCGCCTGAACGCACTCGGCGGCAAGCACGGCATCGGTCGGGCCGACATCGTGGAAAACCGCCTCGTGGGCATGAAAAGCCGCGGCGTCTACGAGACCCCGGCCGGCACCATCCTCCGGCGGGCGCACCAGGCTCTGGAGAGCATCTGCCTGGACAAGTACACCATGCGGTACAAGGACTTCATCGCCGTCAAGTATGCCGAACTGGTTTACAACGGTCTGTGGTTCTGCCAGCTGCGGGAGGCCCTGGACGCCTTTGTGCGCACCACCCAGCGTAACGTGACCGGCACCGTGCGCTTGAAGCTTTACAAGGGCAACAGCATCATGGCTGGCCGCAAGAGCCCGCTCAGCCTCTACCGCGAGGACTACGCCTCCTTCGGCGAAGAGGACGTCTACAACCAGAAGGACGCCCACGGCTTCATCCAGCTTTTCGGCCTGCCGCTCAAGGTGGAGGCCCTGCTCGCCATTGACGGCGGCGGCGAGAGCCGGTACCGTAGGCCGGACTATGCGAGTTTTAAGAGGGACTAGAGGATGAATGCCATGCACGCCCGCTTGATCCTTTCCGACGGCACCCACTATGAGGGCCTTCCCTTCGGCAAGCCGGGAACGGCCATCGGGGAAGTGGTCTTCCACACCGCCATGTGCGGCTACCAGGAGATCCTGACTGACCCCTCTTACCACTTCCAGCTGGTGACGATGACCTACCCCCAGATCGGCAACTATGGGGTGAACCCCAAGGACTTCGAGTCCAGGCGCATCTATGCGGCAGGCTTCATCATCCGCGAGTACAGCCCGATCGTGAGCCACTGGCAGGCCAACCGCTCCCTGGACGACTACCTCAAGTTCCACGGCGTGGTGGGGATCCACGACATCGACACCCGCGCCCTCACCCGGCATCTGCGGGACCACGGCGCGCAGATGGGCATGATCAGCACCTCGAATGAGCCGCTGCCTGTGCTGCTGGAGAAATTACGCAGCGGGGAGAAGCTCGTGGGTCGGGACATCGTCAAGGATGTGACCACGGAGAAGACCTACGTCTGGCCTTTGGGCGAAGAACCCGTGCCGGCTCCGAAGAAGAAATACCGTGTGGCCGTCTACGATTACGGGGTTAAATTTTCCATCCTGCGCTCGCTCTACAAGTCCGGCTGCGAGCTGGAGATCTTTCCCGCCCAGACAGCGGCCGAGAAGATCCTGGCCTGGAAACCGGATGGGATCTTCCTCTCCAACGGGCCGGGCGACCCCGAGCCGGTGGACTACGCGGTTCAGGCCGTGCGTCGTCTGCTGGGCAAGAAGCCTATCTTCGGCATCTGCCTGGGCCACCAGATCCTCGGTCTGGCCCTGGGCGGCCGGACAACCAAGCTCAAGTTCGGCCATCATGGTGCGAACCACCCGGTGAAGTACCTGCCCACCGGCGCGATCGAGATCACCTCCCAGAATCACGGGTTCATCGTAGACATCGACAGCCTCCCCAAAAACGATGTCGAGATCACGCACATCAACCTGAACGACCACACCCTGGAGGGCTTCCGGCACAAGAAACTCTCCGCCTTTTCGGTCCAGTACCACCCCGAGTCCGCTCCAGGGCCTCACGACAGCCAGTACCTCTTTGACCACTTCATCAAGGAAATGGACCGGTTCAATGCCTAAGCGCAAAGACATCAAACGGATCCTGGTGATCGGCTCCGGCCCGATCGTGATCGGCCAGGCCTGCGAGTTCGACTACTCCGGCACCCAGGCCTGCAAGGCCCTCAGGGAAGAAGGCTTCATCGTCATCCTGGTGAACAGCAACCCGGCCACCATCATGACCGACCCGGAGTTCTCGGACCGGACCTACATCGAGCCGCTGCAGGCCGAGGCCGTCGCCAAGATCATCGAAAAGGAGCGCCCCGATGCACTGCTGCCCACGCTGGGCGGCCAAACCAGCCTGAACCTCGCCGTCGAGCTCGCCAAGAGCGGGGTCCTGGAGGAGTACGGGGTCGAGCTCATCGGCGCCGGGCTGGAGACCATCCAGCTGGCCGAGGACCGTGAGCTCTTCCGCAACGCCATGGCCGAGATCGGACTCAAGGTGCCCAATGGCGCCACGGTGCGCACGGTGGAGGACGCCATCAAGGTTGGAGAGGAGATCGGCTTTCCGCTCATCATCCGGCCGTCGTACACCCTGGGCGGGATCGGCGGCAGCGTCGTCTACAACCGCGAGGAATTCCCGGCGGCCGCCCGGTGGGGGCTTTCCGCAAGCCCCGTGCACGAGGTGCTGATCGAACAGTCGGTGCTCGGCTGGAAAGAGTACGAGCTCGAGGTCATGCGAGACAAGGTGGACAACTTCGTCATTGTCTGCTCCATCGAAAACTTCGACCCCATGGGAATCCACACCGGCGACAGCATCACGGTCGCGCCCGCTCAGACCTTGACCGACGTGGAATACCAGAACATGCGCGATGCGGCCAAGAAAATCGTGGCCCGCATCGGGGTCGAAACCGGGGGAGCCAACATCCAGTTCGCGCTCAACCGCGAGACCGGCGAGATGGTCGTGATCGAGATGAACCCGCGCGTGTCGCGCAGTTCGGCGCTCGCTTCCAAGGCCACGGGCTTCCCCATCGCCAAGATCGCGGCCAAGCTCGCGGTCGGCTACCGGCTGGACGAGATCCCCAACGACATCACCCGCAAGACCCCGGCCTCCTTCGAGCCGGCCATCGACTATGTGGTGGTCAAGGTGCCCCGCTGGGATTTCGAGAAGTTCCCGGGCAACGACCATCGGCTGACCTCGCAGATGAAATCCGTGGGCGAGGCCATGGGCATCGGCCGCACGTTCAAGGAGGCGCTGAACAAGACCCTGCGCTCTCTTGAAAACGGCTGGTCCGGCTTCCACGCCCGGGACAACGCCAGCATCGGAAAGGTCACCCGGCCGGCCCTCATGGACGAACTGCGCACGGGCACCCCTGAGCGCATCCTCAAAATCTGGCACGCCCTGAGCCTGGGGATGACACCCGAGGAGCTGTGCCGGTTGACCGGGATCGACATCTGGTTCCTCGAAAACCTCCGGCAGCTGGTGGAGTTCGAGGGCGTGATCACGCGCGAGTACGCCGAGCGCAGCACCCTGCGCGCCGAGACCCTGCGCAAGGCCAAACGCATGGGGTTTTCCGACAAGCACCTGGGGCTTCTGACGGGAAAAAGCGAAAGGGAGATTCGCAGCATCCGCAAGGCGGCCGGCGTCATGCCTGCCTACAAGATCGTCGACACCTGCGCAGCGGAGTTCGAGTCCTTCACCCCCTATTATTACTCGACCTACGACCAGGAAAACGAGTCCGTGCCTTCCAGCCGCCGGAAGGTGATCATTCTGGGCGGCGGCCCCAACCGAATCGGCCAGGGCATCGAGTTCGACTACTGCTGCGTGCACGGGATCCTCGCCCTGAGGCAGCTCGGCATCGAGGCCATCATGATCAACTGCAACCCGGAGACCGTCAGCACCGACTACGACGTGGCCGACAAGCTTTATTTCGAGCCCCTGACCTACGAGGACGTGCTCAACGTGATCGAACTCGAAAAGCCGGAGGGGGTCATCATGCAGTTCGGCGGCCAGACACCCCTCAAGCTGGCCCTGCCCCTGGAGAAGGCCGGCGTGCCCATCTGGGGAACCTCGCCGGACTCCATCGATCTCGCCGAAGACCGGGACCGGTTCGGCGCCCTGCTGGACTCCCTCGACATCGCCCATCCGCAATATTCCACGGCTACCTCGGTGGAGGAGGCCCTGGAGGTTGCCAAGAAAATCGGCTTCCCGCTCATGGTGCGGCCCTCCTACGTGCTGGGCGGCCGGGCCATGGAGATCGTCTACGACATGGGCTCGCTCGAAAACTACATGCAGCGGGCGGTCAAGGCCTCCGAGGAGCACCCCGTGCTGCTCGACCGCTTCCTGGAGGATGCCTATGAGTTCGACGTGGACGCCATCTCCGACGGTGAGCGCACCGAGATCTGCGGGCTCATGCAGCACATCGAGGAGGCGGGGGTCCATTCCGGCGACAGCATGGCGGTACTGCCGCCCTACTTGCTCAGCCGGGAGCAGCGCGACGATATCATCGATACCACCCGGACCCTGGCGGCGCATCTCAAAGTCAAGGGCATCATCAACATCCAGTTCGCCATCCTCTACGACACCCTCTACATCCTGGAGGTGAACCCGCGCGCTTCGCGCACGGTGCCCTTCGTCAGCAAGGCCACCGGCATCCCCGTGGCCAAGCTCGCCGTGCAGATCATGGCCGGAAAGAAGCTGGATGACATGGGGGTGCGCTTCGCCAACGATCTTCCTTACGTGGCGGTCAAAGAGTCGGTCTTTCCATTCGACCGCTTCGACAAGGCGGACGTCTTTCTGCGGCCGGAGATGCGCTCCACCGGCGAGGTCATGGGCATCTCCCCCACCTTCGGCAGCGCCGTCATGAAGGCGTTCGAAGCGACCGGGGTCACCGTCCCCAAGGTCGGCAAGGTGTTCCTGAGCGTGAACGACAATGACAAGGCGCGGATCCTGCCCATCGCCGAGAACCTCCACAAGCTGGGCTATGATCTGGTGGCGACCCACGGGACGGCAGATTACATCGGGGGCCGGGGGATCCCGGTCAAGCCGGTGCTCAAGGTCAGCGAGGGGCGACCCAACGTGGTAGACGATATTAAGAACGGCACCATCAGCCTGATCATCAACACGCCCCTCGGCCACAGGGCCCGGCAGGATGAGTATGCCATCGGCTGGACCGCGATCAAGTACCGGGTGCCCTTCATCACGACGCTCTCGGCGGCGGAGGCCATCGTGCGGGGTCTGCGGGCCAACCAGAAAAGCCCGCACGAGTATAAATGTTTGCAGGAATTCTATCACCAGGGGTAAACAGCGGGGGGCAGAGAGCAGCGAGTCAAAAGCAATTCTTATCCCAAACCCAATGCTCTTTGCGATAGGCCCCATCTAAGGGGTTTCATCATGGCGAATGATTATGTCGAACCGCTTCCTGAAGAAGTTCCGGAGGAAAAGCGAGCGAAAATTTCCTATCCGGACGAGCCCAATGGGCACGCCGAGGACCATTTCCCGATCCGCAAGGCGCATATCTCAGATGTGGAAGAGTTGCTCAAGCTGGTGAACGGATTCGCCGCCCGGAACCTGATGCTGCCCCGCGGGCCGCAGTACCTGTTCGAAAACATCCGGGACTTCGTGGTCATCGTGGATGACACGCCGGACGCAACAATCGTCGCTTGTGGCAGCCTCCATGTGCTCTGGGACGACATGGCGGAGATCCGCTCCATGGCCATCCACCCGGACTACCAGAAACGGGGGCTGGGAAGGCGCCTGGTGGAATTCCTAAAACAGGAGGCTCACCAGCTCGGGATCAAGCGCCTTTTCACCTTCACCTTGTCGGAGGAGTTTTTTGCCCGGCTCGGCTTCACCCGCAAGTTGCGCGACGAGCTCCCGCCCAAGGTCTGGGGCGAGTGCAGCCGGTGCCCGAAGTATTTCCAGTGTGATGAGGTCGGGATGGTGCTGGAGATTTAAAAAGTCAGATGCTCGATATCGGATGCGGCATGCTCGATAGAAACCGGGAGCGATGGGTTTTTCGGATAATGCGGGGAGGAGCGCATGGATAAAATCAGGATCGACACGAATGCTTTTGTTTACCCCATGCCGATGGTGATCGTCGGCGCGGTGGTGGACGGCAAGCCGAACTTCATGGCGGCCGCGTGGGTGGCCCGAGTCAACTTCAAGCCGCCGATGATCATGGTAGCCCTGGGGGACCATTACACCAACGCGGGGATCGACTCCAATCGCGCCTTCAGCATTAATGTGCCGGACGTGACGCTCATTGAAAAAACCGACTACTGCGGCATCGCGTCTGGAAGGAAGGTCGACAAATCGAAGCTGTTCGACGTTTTTTACGGAAACCTGTCCGGCGCTCCGCTGATCCGGCAGTGCCCGCTGACCATGGCCTGTCGCTTGAACCAGTCAGTCAAGCTTCCCTTCGACACCCTCTACATCGGTGACATCGTCGAGGCCTTTACGGAGGAACGCTTCCTGACCGACGGCAAGCCGGATGTCAAAAAAATAAATCCGTTCACGCTGACCATGCCCGACAACCGCTACTGGCGCGTGGGGGAACTGGCCGGACGGGCCTGGAGCGACGGGAAAAAACTAAAAACATAGCTTTTCCCGGGACGAGGACTTGAGACCTGCGAATATGCTGATTAGAAATTCCCGGATGCAAGCCGCAACTTTCACACCTTATCCGGTCGGTACGGCGGCTTTGCAAAAGGACCAAATTCAAGGCGCGCAAATGGCGCGGGACGAGGCGTACATTTAGTACGCCGCAGTCCCAGCGCCATGCAGCGCAACGCAGAAGTTGGGCCTTTTCCGAAGCCGCCTTAGAAGCCCGGGATTTGTTTAGGAAAGTAGTCCTCCAGCGTCCCCTCCCGGTAAACGTCCGCCGTAGCGCAGTGCAGCCCGCCGCCGAAGGCCGCCACGTCCCACAGGGGCACCGGAACAACCTCAAAGCCAAGCTTGTCCAGCTGCTCCATCTGCTCCTTTTCCTCGGCCTCCACGCAAACCGTCTTCGGGTCTAAAACCAGCAAGTTCATGGAAAGCCACACACTGCAGAAGGAAAGCTTTGCCTTTTTTTCGTGGGCCGGTTTGGCGCAGTCGATGATTTGCCAGTCGTTCTTCTTGAACAGCTCCACCAGCTCGGGGGTCAATGGCTTGCGCTGCCGGTTGGACAGCGCCAGACCCGGCCGCAGCGGCACAAAAGTGGCATCGATGTGCATCGGCTGATCTTCTTTGAAGATCACCGGGTGGATGCGGTGATTCGGGAAGTGCCGTCTGAGCCATTCGAGGCCGGCCGCATTGGTGACGGTGGACTGCTGAACGATCAGGTCTTTGCCGCAGCGGGCGATGTCGGCCGCGTCAAAGCAGGGTTCGGCCTCGGTCAGCACCCAGTCCCGGGCCCGGGTGCGGTTGAGCTTTTCCTCCTCGCTCATGGCCTTGAAGGTTTTCCAATAGTCTTTCTTATAGGTGCGCTCGGTCAGCCGCGGCTTGGGCGCCGCCTCCCAGCGGAAGCCGGGATCCTCCTGGAAATACCGCTCGAGCAGCGGCCGGTAGACGAGGAACTCGAACCAGCGGCTGCGGCAGGACATGGTGGCCTCGAGGATTTCGTTTCCCACGGTGAGCAGAAGATCTCGGGGTGGCATGCAGCCGAACATGGTGGCCTGCTTCCAGTCCGGCGTCTGAACGGCCTGGCTGAAATCAATCGGCGTGGGTCGGTCGACCCGAATGCCTCGTTTCTCCAGGATGCGTGCGAAGTTGTCCAGCTGTTCCTTGGCCTTGTCCTCCATGTCCTTGGGAAGCCGGCCATAGGTCCCCAGGGGGAAGCCGTACTCCGGCCAGTCGCGCTCGACCGCCGGCTCCGGCGCCTGAACCATGGTGGCGTCGGCCCGGCCTACGATGACATGTTTGAGCGGATCCCATTCATTCCAGGAACACACCCTCGTCTGGACAGCTGGCATGAAAACCTCCCTGCAGGCATTACAAAACGAAGCCCCCGCAGCTGCGATTGGCTGAGCGGGGGATGACCGGGCGGATATTTACCTTCGCCCCGGTTAAAATGCAAGGTTATTTCGGTGTTTCATTTCTCCTTAACGTGCTTCACCAAGTGGCCCAGTTCCGGGAAAATCAACCGGGTGCAGGCGAGCTTGCAGGCGTTGAGGCTGCCCGGCACGCAGAAGACAACGGTGGAGCCGATCACGCCGGCCGTGGCGCGCGACATGATGGCCGCCGAGCCGATTTCCTGCATGCTGAGCTGGGCGAAAAGCGGGCTGAAGGCTGAAAGCTGCTTGGTGAACATGGGGCTGACGGCCTCAATGGTCACGTCCTGCGGCGTAATGCCGGTTCCGCCGGTCATCAGCAGAATCTGCGGCTCCAGGTTTTCAGTGATCTCGCGCACCGTCATCGTAATGGTCGCGGCATCATCGGGGATGACGCGGTGGTAGACGACCTCGTGGCCGATTCCGGCGGCCATGTCCTTGATCCACTGCCCGCTGGCATCCTCTTTGATGGTGCGGGTGGAGGACAGGGTGAGGATGGCCATCGTCACCTTTTTCGGCGCTTCTTTTTTGTGCTCGGCGGTTCCCATGGTATCCCTCTTTGGTTGGAAAAACCGTTGGCAACACCTTCCCTCTACCGCATCGCATTCCCAAATATCAAGAGTTTCCCGCTTTCAACTTGCTCATCATAATCACTGGATCTTTGCCATACAAATTGCGTGCGTTGCGCGCGGTCCCATGTTCAACGTTGAAGCACGAGCGTACGCTCCGGGTTTTCGGGCAATGGCCCCAACATTCGAGCCGCCCGTCCACGGCCGGCGTTGACTTCAACTGTCGATTTGCCTATGCTTTGGTCATATCTCGAGGGACGTGTGACAATGACCCACCCGTGTTCCGGCGTGATTCTGGCCGGCGGATTGAGCACCCGGTACGGGGGCGAAAACAAAGCATTTCTTAAGGTCGGCGGGATGCGGATCCTAGACCGGCTTTTATCGGTCTATGCTGAGCTGTTCGACGAAATCATCCTGGTAACCAACACCCCGCAGGAGTTCGTGGACTGCAATGCGCTGATCGTAACGGACCTGTTCACGGTGCGCAGTTCGCTGACGGGCATCCACGCGGGGCTCTTCTATGCCAGCAACCCGTTCGCATTTTTTTGCGCTTGTGACACTCCCTTTCTGAAAAGGGCCGTGATCGAAGCGATCCTGGCGAACATTGAACCCGAGGTCGACCTCGTCATCCCGCAGACTGCTGCAGGGCTCGAGCCCCTCTGCGCGGCCTATTCCCGGCGCTGCCTGAAACCGGCGGAAGAGCACATCCGTCAAAACAAGCTTAAGATCCAGGCGGCGCTTTCTGGAAGACGCGTGAAGATAGTCCCCGAGGCTGTTTTGCGGGAGAAAGACCCGGAGCTTCGGTCATTTTTCAACATCAACTGCCCGGAAGACCTGGAGCGGGCCGAGCAGCTGGTGAAAGGAAGAGCAAAATAACAAATCGCCTGGATTTTCAAAAGGCTGTCATGCTGCTCTGCTGCTTTAGTCCTGCACGAGCAAGAAAATACGACACCGGCCAGCTCATATTATGCACGCCGCAGCTTGGACTTCTTTCGTAATGCTGAAACGGCCCATTCAGCACGTGAATCAGCAATCCGAAGCTGCTTGGTATCGAAGCGGGCAGTGATTTTCCTGTACTCGGCTTTCTTCCGGCTGTCCATCTGCGGGTCGACATCGGACGGTGTCCACCGGTGCAGATAGATGATGTGTTTTACATGAGCCTGGAGAAGCTCCTTGGCGCAGCCGAAACACGGCTGCATCGTGGTGTAAAGCGTTGCGCCTTGAACGGAGATCCCGAAACGGGCGGCGGATAGCAACGCGTTCTGTTCCGCATGGACACAGATGCACAGATCATAGCCTGTACCGGAGGGAAACCGGCCTTTCGGGTTGCGACACCGCAGGCACCCACCCTCGAGACAGTTCTTCATGCCTTCGGGAACACCGTTATACCCGGTCGAGATGACCCGATTCTCCAAGACCAGAACCGCTCCGACCCGGTTGCCTACGCAGTTGGCCTTTTCGCGAACTGCGATCGCAATCCCCATGTAGTACGTGTCGGCGTCAGGCAGTTTTTCAACTCTCGCGCTCAAAGGAGCCTCCCTACGAAGACCCAGCGTTAGCCCTCCCTCAGACCTTCTTTCAGCGCTGCTCTCGCGAGCAAACGTGTAGAATCCAGTGCCGGTAAAGGACTATGGTTCGGAGCAACACGAAGAGGAATCTCGGCAATGCAGGCAACGATTCCGATATGTTTCGTCACGTTTCTCCCCAAGAACCAACGAAAAGCTCAGCGACGGCCAGTCAGGACTGTCCGCGGGAGCGAATCATCATGCCACAATACGATCATAAAACCACCGGATCAGGTGCTGTCTTCGTTCCCTCAATGATCGCGTATACCGCAATTTCGAATGCAACGTTCAGGTCTAGCACCTGTGAACATTGGCGGATAAGGAGTGCGGCCGCAACGGCGCCGGACTCTGCGGCCTCTTTCGCGGAAAGGTGGTGGCGATTCTTGATTGCCACGTAGAGAGGTTCCAGATGTTTCTGGGTCTCCAGGAAGCCTTGATGCGGCTGATTTTCAGGCCCAGGCGTGCCACCCTTTTCCTCTTCGTTGAGACTCACCCCGACATGAGAAAGCACGCCACTCAGCACCTCAATGAGTCGAGGCCCTTGCTCATTGGCCAGGCCAGACAGAACCACCTGACCGGGCTCGATGCCTTCAATAGAAAACCCGAATGAGCGGAACAAGAACGTTCCGGCCATGCGTGCTGTTGCTGCGATCGCAGTTTCGGCATGAAGGCCGCGATCCGTTTTCAACGCATTGACCGTTGCGCTCACAAACTCTTGCGCCGCATCGATCTGTTTCTGTTTGAGTGATGCCATCGAGCCTCCTTGCGGCATAACCCTTTCGTCTGTGTTGTGCGATCTGGTAGGCTGAGCATATGTCAAACGAATTCTTCTCTTCTATAAACATCGGTACTAAGGTATTTTAGACCGGAATCTACCATCAACGTAACTATTCTGGCGTTTGGCCCTAATCGCTCTGCTACTCGAAGCGCAGCAACGACATTGGCTCCAGACGAGGTTCCTGCAAAAAGACCCTCCTCCCGAGCCAACCGCCTGGCCATGGCTTTGGCGTCATCTGTTCTTACCGCAATGATTTCATCCACCAGACTTGGGTCCCAGAGCGGTGGAGTATAGCCGATTCCTACGCCTTCGATTTTGTGGGGACCGGGTTGACCACCCGACAATACCGCAGATTCGCCCGGCTCTACGGCGACAATCTTCACCTTGGGATGGTAACCCCTCAGCCCGGTTGCGACCCCGCGGGATGAAGCCCCGGTGCCGACACATTGAACGAATGCATCCACCTCTCCATTTGTCTGGTTCCAGATTTCCTCGGCCAAGGGATAGTAGCCTGAAATACTGTCAAGATTATTAAGCTGGTCGGTCCAGTAGGTGTTCGGTCTCTGGCTAAACTCCCTAGCGGCTGCAATCATATCCAAAATCAACTTCTTAGTCGTGAGGCCTCCTTCACTTGGTACCAGCATAAGTTCTGCACCGAAGGCCGACATTTGATTCAATTTATCCTGACTAAATGCATCGGAAGTAATGATCTGAAGGCGGTACCCCTTCGCAACACAAATCAATGCGAGTGATATGCCGGTGCTGCCGCCCGTGTACTCGACAATGGTATCCCCGGGTCTCAATCGGCCGTCTTCCTCAGCCTTTGAAATCATCGCCTGTGCTGCGCGATCTTTCATGCTGCCGGTCGGATTCTCCCACTCCAGTTTCACCAAGACCTGGGCACAACCGGGAGGAACAATCTTGCGCAGCTGCACCAACGATGTATTCCCTATAGCCTGAAGGATGTTGCTGCCATCAGTCATTCTATTCTTTCCCATTCCGGTATGGTTATACGCTTTCTCATTTAACTGATTGTACTTCGAAAGTTGCGGCGGATATAGGCGGTTTGAGCAGCTCAACGGCGCCGACATAAGCCGCAGCCGCCCGCCGAGTATCTATCCAAAGCCAAACACCGGGCTTGCCGCGCGGCGCCAAAGAGTTGTTAGGCACCCCGTGGCCAATGCTACAGATCCATCTCCATGAACACCGTGATGGAGTAGTA
>JBLMXM010000289.1:0-4336 GCA_050257775.1 Hyphomicrobiales bacterium | reverse complement strand
GCGCGTGTCGTCCGCGGCGCCGCCCTTGAACTGAAAGTTGATGTAGTTCTTCGCCGGCGTCTTGCCGCAGTAGCAGTCAAGAACGCTGTAGTGGTAGCCCACCCGCGAGCTGAAGTTGAGGTATTTGTCCGAGACGATGGCATAGCTGCGGTCCCCGAACCGCTCGTTGCCCACTCCCGGCTGGGAAATCATCTGCTCGCTCATGACCGAGAAAAAGCCGCTCAGGTTCACCGGCCGGGTTTGGGGCACGGCAAGGTCTTTGTGCAGCATGCCCTTCAGGAGGGCCCTGAAGGGCAAGGAGGTCACCTCCTCCGGGGTGACGGAAGCCACCCGGGTGGCGTCCACCTTAAGCCCGCCGAACAGGTCGATCACGTACAAATCAATAGGGATGGGTGCCTTTAGGCGTGCTGAGATGCTGGCGCGATCGGTGACCAGGTCGCCCAGCTGGAAGACCACGGTATAGGACTTCTCGTGAATGAAGCGCATGATGTCGTGGATCGTCCGGCAGTTCTGCTCGGTAAACTGGGCCGACCGGGGATCCGTGAGGTTGAGCGGCACGATCAGGTCCGCGCGCCGGCGCAAGGCCTGATAAGCGGGGCCTTTCACGACGAAGCCGCCGTGGCGCAGCCCGGAGTCGAGCACTTCCTGCACCCGGCCCTGGTACACCCGGCCGTTGTAAGCATCCACCGTCACCTCGGTGCCCGGCGCGATCCGGGATGTGGCAAGCCGGGTGTTCATGAGGGTTGGCACCATGTACTCGCGGGCAAGCGAGGCCATGTGGCTCACAATGCTTCCGAAATCGGTGATAATGGCCTGAGCCTTGTTCATGGCGATCACATACTGCGGGGATGCGTGCATGGCGATAAGCACCCCGCCATCGGGAAAGGCGGCGAGATCGGCTTCCGTGCGGACATGCACCACCGGACCGAAGCCGATCCCCGGGCAGGCTACGTCCGCATCCTGCAGCAGCACCGTCGCACCTTCGGGTATGCCGGGATCAAGCGTCTTGCCGTCCGAATCTCGGCCCTCGAGCCGCAGCGGACGGGTCTGGAGAATGACGATCCGGCCCTCCCCGTCGAGCGCCCATTCTATATCCTGGGGACAGCCGAAATGGGCTTCGAGCTTCGACCCGGAGACGGCGAGTTCCCGCGCCTGGTCTTCGGTGAGACAAGCCTGCTGCCGCAGCTCTTCCGCAACCGCCTCCTCGACCACGTAGCCGTCGGGGCGTCCCACCAGCCGTGCCGTTTTCTCCTGGATGCGCGAATTCACCAGAACCGGCGGGTCAGCCTTGCTTAAGAAGTAGCTGTCCGGCGGAACGATGCCGTCCACGGCATAGGGGCCAAGCCCCCAGACGGCGTTGATAAGCACCCGGTTGTCGACAGGGTTCACCGGATTGCGGGTATACATCACACCGCTCACCCGGGCCGGGATCATCTCCATGCAGGCGACGGCCATGGAGGCTTCCGTGAACGGTATGCCCATGTGCAGGCGGTAGGCAATGGCCCGCGGCGTGAACAGGCTGGCCAGGATGTTCTTGTACTCCTCCAGGATCTTTTCGCGGGGAACGTTCAGCATGGTAAGGTACTGGCCTGCAAAGGACAGGGCACTGTCCTCGCCGATGGCGCTGCTGCGCATGGAAATCTTGAGGGGTCTGCGGGATGCCGGGGTCATGGCATCCAGTTCGTCGTAAGCGTCCAGGATCATCCGTCCCAGGTCGTCGGGAACGTCGGACTCCGACATGAGCTGCTGGATCTGCTCGCTCACCTGCAGGATGGTTTCGGTCTCGATGATGTCCGCCTTGGCTTTGAGCCGCTGCACGACTTCGACGAGCCGGTTGACGGTCATGAAGTGGTCGAAGGCCGAGGTGGTGATGGCAAACCCGCGAGGCACCGGGAGATGGGCACGGTTGCGTACCTCGGCCACGTTGGCGTTCTTCTCGCCGACTGCCTCAGTTAAATCGCGGGAGAGGATCTGAGGATATGCGAGGATGAAGTCCTTGCAGGCGCTGTGCTCGACGGGGGCACCTTCGCCCTTGATGATCTGCTGAATGTCGTCCAACACCTTCTTGAGGGGCGGATAGGGCCGTCCGGCCATCCTCTCGATGCAGTGGATCATCCGGCTGCAGTGGAAAAAGGCCCGCATAGTCTGGGCCTCGATGTAGGGCAGGCCGAAGGCGGATTGACCGCGCAGCTTCTGTTCGATGTCGGAGATGATTTTTAGGAGCTCGGTGTTGGATTCCAGCAGCAGCTTGAAGTTGTCGTACTTGACATGGAAGGCAGCCAACAGTTCCTTCCGCGATGGGCTTCTGCGGCTACTGAACAGCCTGAAGATGGGCAGCTCACTGAGAATCATGTTTCACCGGTTGTCGGGTGCTTGTCTGAATTGATCGGTCATGTCCGCGATGCGTCGGCATGCGCCTGCCTACTTCTGTTCAGGCAACGGCTGTTCCAGGAAGGCGTTCGCCTTCTTGAGCTCGACGGCGATTTCCCTTCCCAGGAGATCGGCAAACGCTACAGAGCCGGTGACCCCGAAATCGATCAGTGCGGAGGTCATCGTGTCAGTCTGCTGCTCTATGGTAATTTCAACCTTTTTTTCCTTGCGGTAGCCAAAACGGAAAAAGGTGTGATGATGTTTGCTAATCTTTTCTAACAGTTGCAGGGACAGCACCTGGGCCGCACGCTCGGTGGCGGCAACAACCTCGTCGTAGTTGGCCACCCAGTAGCTTTCGACCTTGCCTTTATCGACCAGGTTCATGGCAACCGGCGAAGCTCCGCCAACCGCCCCGGCCGCCGATAGCGCGAGGGGAGCCGCGCAGCCGGAGCTGATGAAAAGAAGAACGGCCAGTGCGCCCAATCCAGGCATGCGCTTCGAGAATGCCCCCATTTTCCCCTTTCCCCCATTTCAGTGTGTCTTTGAGGACCGTTTGACGGCCCTATACAGGCCGCCACTCTCAATCATTATACACCCGTCCTTAAAGAGCTTATAAAGAATTCGATGGACTTTTTCTTTGCTGAAACCCGTCATATGCTTGATCGCTTTGGGGTCAAGACTCTGCTTGGTTTCCTGAAAGATGTCCAGCACCCTTTGAACTCCCGGCTTTTCGTCGGCTGTCCGAGTAATTCCCCGTTTAACCTTGGACATGTCGCTGAATTTCTTTTTAATTTTGGCCTCTTTCTTGGCCAGGGTTTCCGACAGCTTGTAAATTTTCTTGGACAGCTTGCGGAGATCTTTGCTTATCTTGGCCAGTTCTTTGTGCAACATCAGATCCTCTCTCTTTGAAGAATTCGGCGTCGCCACCTGAGGTGTGCCCCAACGTGATCAACTGGCGTGGCGATGTCCAAACTCAATTTATATGTGATGGGCCATGGATTGCAATAGGAAGCTGAACGGAATTCTGACGACGGTGGTGAAGCCGGTTTGCGTCTACGAGAGTTCTATTGTAGAACCTATCTCAAAAATGCATCTGACACCCGATGGCGGCGTTGCAGACCTCTCGAAATGCTCACAACCTGCCCTGTGTGCTGCGCTTTCGAATCGACCTGCGCCTTGCCCCCGGGCGTGATCTGCTATTTTTGAGATGGCTTCTAGTCTTTAGCAAATGAATCGATACCGGCGAGGTTGAAGACATATGAAGAGGCTTCGGCGATGGTTCCGGCAGGTAGTTTCCATGGTTTGCCTGGTGGCCGCTTTTCACCTGAGCGGCAGCCCCGCAATCGCAGGTGATGATGAATTTAAATGGGACGACACCGGCCCGGCATGCGGCCAGTCATCCCAGGTGGCCCTCAGGGGCTGCCAGGACTCCGCCAAGGCAGGGTATTGGCTGGCCATAGGGGCCTGCTTCAACCTGTCTGGCGCTGCAGAGAAAGGGGCCTGCCTCACGAATGCCCAGGGAAATCGGGTTTCTCAGCTGAACAGGTGCGAGGAGCGATTCAATGCGCGCAACGAGGTCTGCAGGGAGTTGGGCGAAGGCGCATATGATCCGGATTTGGCCCGCCGCGGATTTGTCAGGAACTTAAAAAGGATCACGGGCAACCTGTATTTCCCCCTCACCCCCGGGCTGTTCTTAACTTATGAGAAAGTGGACCCGGAGGGCAACGACACCAACCAGAGAATTCTCTTTGATGTTACCAACGGCGAGAAGGAAATTCTCGGTGTGACGTGCCGGGCCGCCTGGACCGTGACCCGCACCACGGAGGGCGAGCTAAAGGAAAGCATCTTGCGTTGGTATGCGCAGGACAAGGATGGCAATGTCTGGAGCTTCGGAGAAACCTCGGAGCAGTTCGAGCAGGGCCTTCTCGCCGGCGGGGAAGGCTTCTGGACTGCGGGGGTGAATGGG
>JBLMXM010000288.1:0-23949 GCA_050257775.1 Hyphomicrobiales bacterium | reverse complement strand
CACAGTGGGCGCTAATGCAGGCTTACAAGAAGGCGGGTGTAGCCTATGGCAGAAAATCAGACGGCGGTTTGACCATGCACGATTTCCGCCGGACAGTGAAAACCAACATGGCAAGGGCAGGGGTGGGGGATGTTTTTCGAAACGTGATCCTAGGCCACAGCCTGCAAGGGATGGACAAGCATTACATCAGCCTGACCGATGAAGACCTCAAGCAGGCCATGGCCGTTTACACTGTATGGCTTGACACAGAGATCGCAAAAGTTAACCATTCCGTTAACCAGGCGACCAATGCTTAACTATAACTATTTGAAACAAAGCATTAATCGCCCATCTTCGCCATATAGTCGTCGTACATGGTTTCGAGCGCCAATTTGTGCTTGGCTTCCTCCTGGCACAGCATCTTGAAGAGCTTCTGGCTGTCGGGCGTTTCAGCCTGTTTCAGGAAATCATTATAGAGCTTCAGCGCTTTCTCCTCGCGCTTCATGGCCAGCATGAGAATCTCGTTGTAGGCCATGCCCTTGCGGTATTCCAGGTCGACCACATAGTCGCTGCGCTTGATGTCCTTGATCCACTTCAGCTTGTAGGCCTTCATGGCGGGGGTGAACCCCTTGGTCTTGAAATCCTGGAGCAGTTTCTCATGTTTTTTTTCTTCCTTGGCGAAATCCGTGAACAGGTCTTTGGAACCGGAGAAGGCCTCCTGCTTGGCCAGATCGGTGTAAAATGCCACGGCTTCCTTTTCCTTCTCTATCGCAAAATCCACAATAGCATCCAAGCTGTCGAATTTCATACTGCTCTCCTTTCCTATATGCGGATCCCTCGTGGTTGGCCGATGCAGCACGGAGTCATTCTTGGCATTTGCTCCCCTATGAATTCAAGACGCGGAACCGAGTTTCCTGATCGCGGCAATGCATATCAGGAATTCCCGCTAAGATCAATCCTTCTCTAAGTACCGGCACTGACGGCTTTACTCCGCTTGCGACCCATAAGGGAGTTGAAAGCCAAGAATCAAGCCCTAAGGTCCGGCACGCGACGCATTGGGACGCGCAGTCCCATCCCGGACGGGGCATGCAGCTTATTTACAAAAACCACGCGACCCCGGGTCATGTCCTGAGGCCTAATTTTTCAATACCCTTGCGAGATGTTCTGGACGATTCTTCAGCTATACTATGCGCAATATACCGCCATAGGGGGGCAGGTACCCATGTGGAAAATTACAATATCTCTGACGGATAAACCAACACTGCCCGTAACCTATTGAAATAGAACTGTCTTATCATCAAGAAAATCCTTCTTCGCAACATTCTCCTTAACTTGATGTTGTGAAGTGCTACAAGATACGCTGCCGGACCATTGAGCTTTTTACAGGTGCATTGAATGAAAATACTTTAATATCAGCCATCTAACTGGTCAGAAGTCCAAATTTACCCTTCTGGCACGGTGCTTGCTTATTATAGTCGGCAAAATCAGGTCAACAACTTTCAATCGCCAACCAAGGAGAGACGCCATGGCAACTGAAGAAAGGGATAGCCGGAGAGACCGCATCGGCTACGGCTCCACCTACCGGAAGGGAACGTCAAGCGAGCCTGCCCGCGGCGCCATCAGGACGGTGCTGGGGGGTCAGGCCTGGATGGTGAAACCCGATCAGAAGGCCAAGACGGCTCACCCCTGCGTCTGGATGCAGGCTGGCACCGTGAAATTCAAGAACTGCACGAATTTCTACGATTGCGCCACCTGCACCTATGACCATGCCATGGGGGAGAAGGTGAAGGCCGGCAAACAGGTGAGCTGGCAGGGGGCCATGCGCCTGCGGCCGGAGATGGACCGCGTCTGCCGACACTCGCTCACCGGCCGGATCGCGAAACGGGCCTGCGCCTACAACTATGAGTGCGCCACCTGCGACTTCGACCAGTTTTTCGAAGATGTCTGGTCTGCCAAGACTACCGGCGCTCCAGCTGAGATGCAGCGCATCAAGGGGTTCGACGTCGCGCTGGACCACTACTTCCATGACGGCCACACCTGGGCCCGGATCGAAAGCGGTGGCGCGATCCGCGTGGGGATGGATGATTTTGCCTTGAAGCTGCTGGGCCAGGCGGACGGCTACGATCTGCCGCTCATGGGCAAGGAGCTGAATCCCGGAAAGCCCTCCTGGGGGCTCAAGCGTCAGGGGCGCTCCGCGGATGTGCTGGCACCGGTGGGAGGGGTGATCGTCGAAGTCAACTCCAAGGTGCGCGAAGCACCCGTATCGGCGAACCGCGAGCCCTACGGCGGAGGTTGGCTATTCCTGGTTCGCACGCCGAATATCAAAGATGCGCTGAAACCTTTGATGACGGATCAGCAGACGATGGGCTGGATGAACAACGAAGTAAGCCGTCTCGAGCACATGATCGAGGATGTGGCCGGACCCCTGGCCGCGGACGGCGGGTATCTTGCGGATGATATTTATGGCCATCTGCCTGACCTCGGCTGGGAACGGCTGACCAAAACCTTCCTGCGAACGTAAGAGGTGGTTTGCGCGAATTGAGCCTTCCGCAGCGAGCATCGTTTCGTAATAGGAGGGAGGGTCCATGATGGAGAATACCCTGCAAACAAACGTGGACGGCGGTGATGCAAAACGCTGTATCTGGATGCAGGCGGGGGTGGTTGCGCGGAAGATCTGCACCCGGTCGTTTGAGTGTGCAGGGTGTCCCTTTGACCGGGCCCTGCGGCGGACCGCGCAGGAGAATCAGGCCCGGCGGCTGCAGGGCGATTTGCCGCCGGGACGACGCGGAAGCCTCGTGTCCTGGCAGGAAAAGTTCAGACTCTTGCCCATGTGGAAGCGATCGTGCCTGCACCACCTGAAAGGCCGCATCGCCTTTCGCGTCTGCACCCATGACTATTTTTGCGGCACATGTGATTTCGACCAGTATTTCAACGACCAGTACACGGTGTTCGCCACGGTGCGCCCTGTCGACTCCCTCAACATCCATGGCATCCGGTTGCCCCAGGGCTATTACCTGCATCGCGGCCACTGTTGGGTGAGCATCGAGGAGGGATCGACCGTGCGGGTGGGGTTGGATGATTTCGCCCTGAGGATGCTGGCACCCTTCGATCGGGTCGAGACGCCGCTGATGGGAAAGCAGATCCATCGCGATTCGGCGGCCATCACCGTCAGCCGCGGCGCTCACCGCGGCCAGTTCCTGGCGCCGCTGAACGGCGTGGTGACCGATATGAACCCGCGGCTAAGGGAAGGCGGATGCCCGGCCGGGCTTGAGCCCTACACGGAAGGCTGGGTGCTGCGGGCGCATGTCCCCAACCTGCGGCAAAACCTTCAGGATCTCATGATCGGCGAGCAGGCCTCTGGATTTCTGGAAGACGAAGTCAACCGGCTCTATGATCTCATCGAGGAGAAGGCCGGACCGCTCGCGGCTGACGGGGGCTTTCTGGGGCACAATCTTTTCGGCAACCTGCCGCAACTCGGCTGGGAGACACTGGTGGGCGCCTTTCTGCGGACATAGAAGGGTGCAGGTTTATCCGAACCTTGACCTTTGGACTATTCACCGCCCGCTGCGCTCAGGGCGCTGATAACGCCGAGGAAGGCTTCTTTTTGAACCGCCGTAAGAGGCGGCGGTTCAAAAAACGACTCACTCTACGAGCCATCTGAACCCATGCTGCGAAGCGACGCAGTGGTTTTCCGTTGCCGGCCTCTCATCGGCAACGGAAAAAACAGACTCCTCTGCGTACGTTGCGCTTTTACGGTGAGAATCCCCTTTCAAATCGACTCCCCCCTCTTGGCCTTGGCCATCCTCCGCAATTCATCATCCAGCATGACCCGGCAATATCGGCATAGGTCGCCCGATTTGCGATCCACGTCAGCTTCGCCGCGGCAATAATGCATGAGGCAGACGGGGTCCGGGCAGTGGCGCAGATTGAAGGTATGACCCAGCTCATGCAGGGATTCCTTGACGATCCGCCAGGCGGTTTTCTCGGGAAGGTAGCGCGCCCCGGAACCGGCATTCAGCCGACAGGTGGAAACGATGCAGGCCCTCCCGCCGATCTGCGCCTCGCCGTAAACATAGGTCAGGATCGGAATGAAAAGGTCCACCTCCACCAGGGCCAGGACCCTGAGCAAATCCTCGGGAGATTCTTCTGCGAGCTTCTGGAGAATCGGGGTCGAATGGTATTGCTGGCGACCGGCATCGTAGGCGAAGCCCAGGCTCATGGGAACCGTTTTGACCTCGGCGTGCAGGCCGAACACACGATGAATTTCCCGGATGACTGCCTCCGGCAGCTGCGGGTCGAAGTCACCGAGTGGTGCGATCGCGATGCGGTATGGTACGGGCGGCTTCAAGCGGTTTTTTGAAGCGCGTAGCGTTTGATCTTGCTGTAGAGGGTTGATCGATCGATGCCCAGAACCCGGGCGCTGCGGGCGATATTCCAGTGCTGGTCGTCCAGGATGCGGCGAATGTGCGTCTTTTCGGCGTCCTCCAACCGGGTGGGATAGGACCGCTCGGCAGGCGCCCGGCAGAAGATGGGCAAATCCTCCGGGGTGATCTGGCGGCTCTTGCATACCACCACCGTGCGCTCGATGGCGTTCTGCAACTCCCGCACATTGCCCGGCCAATCATAGAGCATCATCTCGTCGAGGGCATCCCGGCTGATCCGGTCGACCGGTCGATGAGTTTCCTGGATGTAACGCTGCAGGAAATGCTCGGCCAGCAGCGGGATGTCCTGTTTGCGCTGCCGGAGCGGCGGCATGGTGAAGGCAACGACGTTCAGCCGGTAGTACAGGTCTTCCCGGAAACGACCCTCGCGGATGGCATCCTCCAGGTTGCGGTTGGTGGCCGCGATCACCCGAAAATCGGCCTCCATGGGTTGGGTGCCGCCTACCCGGTAGAAGACGCCGTCTTCCAAGACGCGCAGCAGGTCGATTTGCATGCGCATGCTGATCTCGCCGATTTCGTCCAGGAAGAGGGTGCCGCCGTGCGCCAGCTCCAGGCGCCCACGTTTGGTTTCCTTGGCGTCCGTGAAGGCGCCCTTCATGTGGCCGAAGAGCTCGTTTTCCATGAGGTGCTCGGGGACCGCCCCGCAGTTCACCACGACGTACGGTCCGTTGCAGCGGCGACTGTGGCTGTGGATCGCCTTGGCGGCCAACCCCTTGCCGGTGCCGGTCTCGCCGGTGATCAGCACGGTCGATTCCGTCGGCCCGACGTCGCAGATGAGGCTGAAGACCTTTTGCATGGGTTCGGACTGGCCGATCATGTTTTCGAAGCGCAGGCGGTCCTTGAATTGCTCCCTCAGGTAAAGGTTTTCGCGGTTCTGCTGCTGGTGTTGAATGATCTTGTCGATCAGTACCCCCAGTTCGTTGGGGTCGAACGGCTTCAACATGTAGTCATAGGCCCCGTTTTTCATGGCCTCGATGGCGGTGCTGATGGATCCGAATGCCGTGATCATGACGACTGCGACATCCGGGTCGCTTTCCCTGATCCGGCGCAGGACCTCCAGACCGCTCATGCCTTCCATCTTGATGTCCACCAGCAGGATATCGAAGCGCGTCTGCTTGCACTTGGCGATGGCCGTCTCCCCGCTAGCCGCCGTCTGCACGCTGTGGCCGTCGCGCTCCAGCCAGCCGCTCAGGGATTCCCGCATGATCACTTCATCATCGACGATCAGGATCTTGGCCGAACTCACGGTCGTCTCCTCCCGTCCCCCGCTTCGCGCTCATAGGCTGAAGGGGAAGCTCTACACTGAAGGTGGCGCCCTCACCGGCTTTGGAATCCACCTTGATCGTGCCTTGGTGTACCTGGACGATGCCGTAAGCCACGGACAATCCCAGGCCGACCCCCTTGCCCTTCTTGGTGGTGAAGAAGGGTTCGAAGAGCCTGGACAAGTGACCCTCCGGGATGCCGACGCCCGTATCCTTAACCTCTATCAGAACGTGGCCGAGCTTGGGAGAGCGCTTGGTCTCAATCTGCAGGAGCCCGCCGTCCTTAGGCTCCATGGCCTGAGCGGCATTCGAGACGAGGTTCATGAACACCTGCTGGAGCTGGTCTGATGAGCCGATCAGTGTGGGCAGTTCCGGATCAAGCCGCGTTTCCACCTTAACATTGGCAATCTTGAGCAGATTGGTGGTCAGCAGCAGGATCTCCTCGACCAGGCGGTTGATATCCACCGACTTCATTTCCATTTTGGATTGACGCGAGAAGGCCAGCAGGTTTCCCACGATCCGGCTGGTGCGCCGGGTCTCGGTGTCCATCAGGTTCAGGTAGTGCCTGAACTGTTCGAGCGCCTTCGCATCCATGGACTCCTCGCTCAGGATGCGCTTGATGAGCATGATCAGGTTGAGAATTCCGGCGATCGGATTGTTGATCTCGTGCACCACGGCGGCGGAGAGCTTGCCCAGGGACGCCATCTTGTCCTGGTGCAGAAGTTTTTGATGGGTCTCGGTGAGCTGGCGGGTGCGGTCTGCGACCATCTGTTCGAGCCGGCGGGTGATCTCTTCTTCCTCCCGGCGGTGCTGGGTGACATCCCGGCTGATGTGAATGAACTTGGAAACCTTGCCGCTTTTCGCCCAAACGGGATAGATGCTGACCTCGTAGTAGCGCACCTCCCCATTCGGCATAATCCGCTTCCGGGTTTTGCGGACCTGGCTATGGTTGCGTACTACTTCCTGCAGGGGACACGCATCCCGCTGGCGGTCGCAGGGCTGACTGTCGGAATAGTAGACGTCATAGCACTTTTTCCCGACAACGTTCTCATGGGAATAGCCCATTTTCTGGAGAAACGATTCGTTGGCCTCGACGATCGTCATGTCCGGGTTGATGACGAGGATGAAGTCCTTGATCCCATTCAGGATGGTCTCCATCTCCTTGGTGCGCTCGCGCAGCTTGCGCTCCTCGCGGCCGATGGCTTTCCAGAAAATGCGGAAAACGTGGTAGGACAAAATGCGGATGCGCTCGGGACGGGTTTGAAGAATGTCCCGGAGAATTTCCTCGTCGGGCGTGAGGATGATAATCAGATGGACCTTGTGGCGCGGCTCGTACAGCTCGTGGTAGTCGCTGAAGGTCAGCAGGCCGAGCTTATTGGCCAGCACCATCCCTGGGCTGCCGGTATCCGGATCGGCCACCGCAATGAGAGGCGCGGATATTTCCTCCTGGTCATAGACCGATGTGGTCTTTTCCAATATCTCCGTGCAGAGCTCTCCGCCGCCGACCAAACCGATATTGATAAAAGAATGGCTTTCCAGTGCCATGTCCCGGCCTGATACATGTGTTTCGACTGCCTGTTCAATAACTTATTAGCACGAGCGCTGAGCTCTATCAAGGCGATTCTTACCCGGCTGCATCACCGAAGCCGGACGGCCGAATCCAAAGTAAATTGGTAAGATTTTCGTTGACAAAGGAGACGGAAACCATTACAAAAAATCTTCGGACCGAAAGCGGCTTTCAGTGAGCTGATCTTGCAGCAGGAGAGCTTCTCATCATATTGTTGAAAATATTTCCTATTCCCAAGCAATGCATTTTCCTGCCCCAAGGCTGCAACGTCCCCATCAGGGTATGTCAGCAAGCGTGGTTTGTATTGGATAGTCCCCTTCGTCTCCCATCTCATCAATTCCCAAGGAGTATAACATGAAAGACAGTGTCCGCGGATCCGTGCTGGTTGTTGGCGGTGGTATTGCCGGTATGCAGGCGTCCCTTGATCTGGCCAACTCCGGGTACCTGGTTCACCTCGTGGAGAAATCATCCGCCATCGGCGGCCTGATGTCGCAGCTGGACAAGACCTTTCCCACCAATGACTGCGCGATGTGAATCATCTCGCCCAAACTGGTCGAGGTCGGCCGGCACCTGAACATCGAGCTTGTCACGAACAGCGAGCTTTTGGAACTGGAGGGCGAAGAGGGGCGGTTCAAGGCCAAAATCCTGAAGCGTCCCCGCTACATTGACATAACCAAATGCACCAGCTGCGGAGAGTGCACCAAGGTCTGCCCGGTAACGCTCCCCAACGAATACGACGAGGGGCTTTCGTGCAAGAAGGCCACCTTCAAGCAGTATGCCCAGGCCATCCCCGGCGCTTTCGCCATCCAGAAGGCGGACAAGGCGCCCTGCCGACTGGCCTGCCCCGGCGGCTTGAACGTCCAAGGCTATGTTCAGATGGTCAAGGCGGGCAAATACAAGGAAGCCCTCGAGATCATCATGGAAGACCTGCCGTTGCCCGGCGTGCTCGGCCGGATCTGCCCGCACGGTTGCGAAGACGCCTGCCGCCGGTGCGAAGTGGACCAGTCCGTGGCCATCCGGGACCTTAAGCGGCTGGCGGCGGATAAAATGGATCCCCGCCAGATCGAGATCCGATGCGCACCGCGCCGGCCCGAGCGCGTGGCCATTATCGGCTCCGGCCCGGCGGGCCTGTCCTGCGCATATCAGCTGGCGCGCAAGGGCATCCTGTCCACGATTTATGAAGCGCTGCCCCAGCCGGGCGGCATGCTGCGGGTCGGCATCCCGGCGCACCGGCTGCCGCGGGAGGTGCTCGACCGAGAGATCGAAGTCATCACCAACCTCGGGGTGGAGATCAAGACCAACACGGCCCTGGGACGGGATGTTACGGTCGATGGCCTTCTCGCGGATGGGTATAAGGCGGTTTACCTGGCTCTGGGAGCCCACAAGGGCATCGAGTTGGGGATCCCGGGAGAAAAAGCCAACGGCGTGCGTCAGGGGGTCGAATTCCTCCGGGAAGTCAACCTATCCGGCACAGCTGCGGTCGGCCGGAAGGTCGCGATCATCGGAGGCGGCAATGTCGCCATCGATGTGTCCCGATCCGCCGTGCGGCTTGGCGCCCAGGAGGTGAATATCATCTACCGCCGCACCCGGACCGAGATGCCGGCCTGGGAGGAGGAGATCCAGGCGGCGGAAGCCGAAGGAGTTCGGATCTCCTATCTGGCGGCCCCGCAGGAAATTCTGACCCGGGACGGCCGGGTGGTGGGTGTGCGCTGCATTCGGATGGAGCTGACCGAGGCGGATTCCTCCGGCCGTCGGCGGCCGGTACCCATCCCCGGCAGCGAGTTCGAGATCGAGTGCGATCAGCTGATCCCGGCCATCGGCCAGCGGCCGGACCTTTCGGCCATCGAGGACGTGACCGGTCTGACCTTCTCCCGGTACGGGACCGCCGAGGTCAACGCCGTCTCGTATGCGGCCGGGCGCGAAGGCGTATTCGCCGGAGGCGATCTCCAAACCGGCCCATGGGTCGCCATCGGCGCCGTGGGCGCCGGCAAGGAAGCGGCCGAATCGATCCTGCGCTATATCGAGGGTCGCGATATGGTGGCGGGCCGCGAGGCGATCGTAAAGGAGAACCCGGTCTACCGGCCGATCCCGAAAGGCGAGCCACCGAAGGCGCGGGCTCAGATGCCCCATCTGCCGGTTGAAGCACGGCGGGGTAACTTTGCGGAAGTCGAGCTGGGTTATGAAGAGTCCGCCGGGCGCGAAGAAGCCGGACGCTGCCTCAACTGCGGTTATTGCTGCGAGTGCTATCAGTGCGTGCAGGCCTGCCTGGCCAAGGCGGTCGACCACGGGCAGAAACCCGAGGTCATGGAGATCGAGGTCGGCTCGGTGGTCCTTTGCCCCGGATCCGAACCGTATGATCCGTCCAAGCTGGAGAACGTCTATCATTACAACGAAAGCCTCAACGTTCTGACCAGCCTGGAGTTCGAGCGCATCCTGAGCGCCTCCGGGCCGACGATGGGCCATCTGCAGCGGCCCTCCGACAGCAAGGTCCCCAAGAAGATCGCCTGGCTGCAATGCGTCGGCTCCCGGGACAACAACCAGTGCGGCAACGGTTACTGCTCGTCGGTATGCTGCATGTACGCCATCAAGGATTCCATGATCGCGAAGGAGCACGCTCACGGCGACCTCGACTGCGTTGTTTTCAACATGGACATCCGCAGCTTCGGCAAAGACTACGAGAAGTACTACCTGCGCGCCCGGGATGCGGGGATCCGTTTCGTGAAAAGCCGGGTCCACTCCCTGGACGTGATGCGGGATACCGGAGACCTCACCATCCGCTTCGTGGACGAGGGCGGCAATTTGAATGTCGAAGTCTTCGACATGGTAGTTCTGTCCGTGGGACTCCAGGTGCCGGAGGAGACGGCCGAGCTGGCCAAGCGGCTGGGCGTCGAGCTCGACAAGTCCCGCTTTGCGGTTACCCATCCCTTCACGCCGGTGCAAACCTCGCGTCGCGGGGTTTACGCCTGCGGCGTATTCCAGGGACCCAAGGATATTCCCAGCTCGGTGACCGAGGCGAGCGCAGCGGCCTGCGCGGCCAGCGGTCGGCTCGCGGCCGGTCGCAACACCTTGACTCGCCGCGTCGAGGTCCCCGAGGAAATTGACGTGTCCGGAGAGGAGGCCCGCATCGGGGTATTTGTCTGCAACTGCGGTGTCAACATCGCGAGCGTCGTCGGCGTCAAGGAGGTCGAGGAGTATGCCAAGAGCCTGCCCGGAGTAGCTTTCGCCACCCAGAATCTCTTCACCTGTTCCCAGGACTCGCAGGAACGGATGAAGGAGATTATCAAGGAAAACCGCCTGAACCGGGTCGTGGTGGCGGCCTGCAGCCCCAAAACCCATCAGCCGATTTTCCAGGACACGCTGACGGCGTGCGGCCTGAACAAGTACCTCTTCGAAATGGCCAACATCCGCAACCAGGACTCCTGGGTGCACGCCGCCGAACCCGAAGCGGCCACCAAGAAGGCCAAGGACCTCGTGCGCATGGCCGTTGCGCGCGCTGCCACGCTCGAATCCCTCAAGGGCAAGGTGGTTCCCATCAACAAGCAGGCGCTGGTCGTGGGCGGGGGCGTTGCCGGCATGAACGCCGCGCTGAGCCTGGCCGACCAGGGGTTCCCCACCGTGCTGGTTGAAAAGGAGACCGAGCTGGGCGGATTCGCCCGCCATCTGCACCATACGATCGAAGGTGCGGACATCCAGGACTATCTGCGCAAGCTGAGGGGCCGAGTGACGTCCCATGCCAAGATCGAAGTTTTGACGGATTCGGCTGTTTCAGGCTTTGCCGGGTTCAAAGGGAATTTCATAACGGATGTGCTCGTCGGACCGGAGAAGAAGCCCCGCCAGGTTCATCACGGCGCCGTGGTCCTGGCGACCGGCGCGCACGAATACCGGCCCACGGAATACCTCTACGGCGAAGATCTGCGGGTGATGACCCAGGTGGAGCTTTCCGAGCGCTTGAGCCGCAAGGATCTCGGCGATCCCAAGCAGGTGGTCATGATCCAGTGCGTCGGCTCCCGAAACGCGGAAAATCCCAACTGCTCGCGGATCTGCTGCCAGACTGCCGTCAAGAACGCGCTCCACATCAAGGAGCAGTACCCGGAGGCCGAAGTCTATGTGCTGTACCGAGACATCCGCACGTACGGCCTGCTGGAGAACTATTACACGGAGGCCCGGCGGCGGGGGGTGCTCTTCTTCCGCTTCGAGCCCGAGAACGCCCCGAAGGTGGTCAAGTCGAACGGGAATCTGGAAGTCACCTTCGTCGACCACGTCCTGCAGCGGCCGCTGCAGGTGAATCCGGATGTCCTGGTGCTGAGCGCCGGGGTGCAGGCGACGGACACCGCCGACCTGTCGAGCGTCCTCAAGGCAGCCCGCTCGCCCGAGGGATTCTTCATGGAGGCGCATGTCAAACTGCGTCCGGTGGACATGGCGACCGAGGGCTTTTTCGTCTGCGGCACGGCTCACGGGCCCAAATTGATTAGCGAGACCATTGCCCAGGCCCAGGCGGCGGCCGCCCGGGCAGGCACGCTGCTTGCCATGGATTCCGTGACTCTGTCGGCCATCACTGCCAAGGTCATCACGGATTACTGCGTCAAGTGCCTGACCTGCGTGCGCTCCTGCCCTTTCGGTGTGCCCCAGTTCAATACCGAGCAGAAGGTGATCGAAATCAACGAGGCGTTGTGCCAGGGATGCGGGGTGTGCACGGCGGTCTGCCCGCGGCAGACCATCAACCTGAGTTTCTACGAAGACGACCAGATCATGTGCAAGATCGACGCCCTGCTGGCGGAGGAGGTTAAGTAATGTCGGATTTCGAGCCCAACATCGTCGCGTTCTGCTGCGAATACTGAGGGTACTCCGCGGCGGACCTGGCAGGTTCCATGCGGCTGAGTTACCCATCCAGCATCCGGATCATCCTGGTTCCCTGCACCGGCAAGGTGGACGTGATCCACATGCTGAAAGCAATCCAGAAGGGCGCCGACGGGGTTTACTGCGTCGGCTGCCTGGAAGGGTCCTGTCATTACAATGAAGGCAATCTCCGCTGCCGCGAGCGCGTTGACCATGTGCGCTCACTGCTCCAGGAGGTAGGGCTTGAACCCGACCGCGTGAGGATGTACAACCTCTCTTCGGGCGAGGCGCCGACCTTCGTGGCGTATGCCACGGAGATGACGGAGAATATCCTGAAGCTCGGCCCGAACCCGCTGAAGAATAAAAAGGCAGCTACGGGCAAATCGCACTGAGGGCATCGCTACCTCTTTTTAGAGATTTTAATTCAATTCGTTCAAAGGGTTCGAGGGTTCAAGGGATCGAGGGTTCGAGTGAGGCCGAAGGCATTTTGCTTGAACCCTTGAACCCTTGGACCCTTGGACCCTGAGGCCGCCTCGCAGGCGGCCGATGGAGGCCTCATGATAGTAGCCAAGCGCAAACCGTTCGATGAGATCATGGAATTGATCAAGGAGCACCGGAAGGTATTGGTGACCGGATGCGGCACCTGCGTCGCCGTCTGCCTGGTGGGCGGCGAGAAGGAAGTGGCGGTCCTGACCGCCGAGCTGGACATGGCGCGCAAGCTGAAGGAGAAACCCGTGGAGCTGGGTTCCATCACGGTGGAGCGCCAGTGCGACCGGGAATACCTTGCCCAGATCGACGGCCTAGCGGATCGGTACGATGCATTGATCTCCATGGCCTGCGGGGTGGGCATCCAGTTCCTGGCCGAACGGTTCCCCAGCAAGCCGGTCTATCCGGCGGTGGACACCTGTGGCCTGGCCGTCAACCAGGACGTCGGCTGGTACGAAGAGCGCTGCCGCTCCTGCGGCCGCTGCGTGCTGGGCATCACGGGCGGCATCTGCCCGGTGACCATGTGCGCCAAGGGTCTTTACAACGGGCCTTGCGGCGGAACCAATCGAGGCAGCTGCGAAATCAGTGCGGATCAGCCTTGCGCCTGGTTTATGATCCACGAGCGCTTGAAGGCCCAGGGCCGCCTGGACCGCATTCGGAATTTTCAGCCGTCGCAGGATTGGCCGGACACCCGGCCGCGGACCCTGATCCAGCCCGGTTATAAGAAACCCGAAAAGGCCAAGGCATAAATGTGACGTTACCGCACGGAACTTTCAGCTCGCGGAGGATGCAGACATGAAATCAGGAAGCAATCTGGAGAAAGTATTGGCCGCCGGACATTTTGCCTTCACCGGAGAGCTGGGTCCACCGCGCGGTGCCCACGCCGAGGAGGTGCGCAAGAAAGCGCAATACCTCAAGGGACGCGTCGATTCGGTCAACATCACAGACAACCAGACCGCCGTGGTGCGCATGGCCAGCTGGGCAGCCTGTCTGCTTCTGATTCAGGAAGGCATTGAGCCCAACTACCAGATGGTCTGCCGCGACCGCAACCGCCTGGCCATGCAGGCCGACATCCTGGGAGCTTACGCCTTGGGGATCCGCAACCTGCTGTGCCTGTCAGGCGATCACTGCCAGTTCGGCGATCACCCCAACGCGAAGGGGGTGTTCGACATCGACTCCATGCAGCTGATCAGTATGGTCAAGAAGATGCGCGACGAGGGCAAATTCCAGAGTGGATCGGAGCTGGACGGAGCACCTAAGATGTTCATCGGCGCTGCCGAGAACCCTTTTGCCGATCCCTTTGAGTGGCGCGTTCATCGGCTCGCCAAGAAGATCGAAGCCGGTGTGGATTTCATCCAGACCCAATGCATTTACAACATGCCCAAGTTCCGCGAGTTCATCCGGCAGGCCAACGAGATGGGTCTGACGCAGAAGGCCTATATCCTGGCGGGCATCACCCCGATGAAAGGCCTGGGCATGGCCAGGTACATGAAGAGCAAGGTGCCCGGCATGGATGTGCCGGATGAGATTATCAAGCGGCTGCAAGGGGTTGCCAAGGACAAGCAGGCTGAGGAAGGCATCAAGATCGCGCTCGAGCAGATCGCCGAACTCAAAGAGATGAAGGGAGTAGCCGGCGTCCACTTGATGGCCATCGAGTGGGAGCACCGCGTGCCGGAGATTGCCGAACGGGCCGGCATGCTGCCCAGACCCCAGGTCAATTAGAAGCTATTTCACCTCATAGGTTTTCAACTTCCGCCGAAGGGTGTTCAGGCCGACTCCCAGGGCGCGAGCTGTGCGAACCTTGTTCCGGCCCATCTGCGCGTATACCTTCAGGATGTGTTGCTTTTCAACCGCGGCGAGCGGCAGGGCCGTCACATCATCCAGGATGGTCGGGTTGCCGCGCAGAAGCTCAGGGAGACACTCGCTTGTAATCACCCGCCCTTGCGCCCGGCCTGCGGCTGAACGCAGAATCGTGCGGAGCTCGCCCACATTACCCGGAAGCAGATAGGACTGAAGCATTCTCAGGGCAGTTTCTTCCACCTGCCAGGATTTCCCTGAGGGGTTGTCTTTCGTCAGGAAATGGTCGATCAGCAGCGGGATGTCCTCGGGCCGTTCACGTAGCGCCGGTAGATGCAACCAACTCCCTCGAATCCAGTAGACCAACTCGTTGCACAGCCGCCGTGCCTTTAGACCGCCTTCCAGGCCTTCATCGGAGGCCATAATGAGCCGCACACCGGCAGCTTCTACCTGAGCGCCGACCTCATCGCCCAGGATGACTTCCGATAGCCTGCCCTGCAGGCTCGGCGCCAAGACCTCGATACTCTTGAGAAAGAGCGTGCCGTGGTTGCAGGATGCCAAGAGGTGTGGTTCCAACCCCGGCGAGGCCTTGTGGGGTGCTCCCGAAGAAGGACCGAAGAGTTCCTCCTCGATGGATTCAGGACTCCTGCCCTGAAGGGGGATCCGTCGGAACGGGTGCCCTGCCCGGGAACTCGCGGCATGTACCGCCCTCGCCAACCACTCTTTGCCGGTGCCGCTTTCGCCGGTAATCATGATCGGAACATCGCTGGCCGCCAGCAGTTCGGCCTCTTTGAGCACTCGCAACACCGGTCGCGAGCAGGTGATCATCTTCTGAAAAGCGGCCGAAGGAGCTGCCGCGCGCCCGGGTTGGCTTTTTTCTACCTGGAGAAGGTCGAGTAACCGTTTGCGCTCCAAAGCCCTCTTAATCGAAGACAGCAGGCCTTCAACGGAGAAGGGCTTGGCCAGACAATCGTAGGCGCCCTGCCACAACCCTTGATCTGCCGGGGGAATGCGGTTGCGGGTGGCCAGCAAGATGCATTCTGTGCCGACGTTGCACTGTCTGAGTGCTCTTAGAAGATGAGCGTCCTCCATGCTCTCCACGGCCAGCAGCGCCACGTCATATGACGCCCCGGATTCGAGCAGGGCCAAGGCTTTCAGCGGGTTTGGCAGGACGTCGACCGCCGTATACCCACCCGTGATCAAATAGTTCCGAACGCATTCGCAATCATCATGATTGCCATCGACGACAATGAGGCGTGGTTGCATCGCGGTTTCCTTGAAGTCAACTTTTAAAACTGCTGCTCCATATTGGCATAGACGATTAACAATTTCAAGCCGGAAGCGATGATATTGACACGATGTTCAGGACCTGATAAATGAATGAACATTCATTCATAATAGGTAGAACGGTGTTTATGCAGCAATCGAACTCAAAAAATAAGGATTCAAAATATAATCGGATTCTTGAAGCCGCTGTTAAGATTTTCGCACGCCAGGGCTTCCACCAGTCGACCATTGCTCAGATCGCCAAAGAGGCCGGTGTGGCCGATGGAACTATCTATCTGTATTTCAAGAATAAAGACGACATTCTGGTTCAATTTTTCAATTTCAAGGCCAAGCAAGTGTTCGACTGTTTCCGCAGGGAGGTTGCCCGTGGGGCGGACTGCGCTGAGAAGCTTGGCAATCTGGTCCGCGCGCATTTGGGCGAGTTCCAGCGCGATCCTGATATGGCTGTCGTCTACGAGGTCGAGACGCATCAGAGCAGTCGTCTGGCTGATGAGCAGATCCGGGAGATGGCCAAGATGTACCAGGACATTCTCGCAGAGATCGTCGAACAGGGCCAGCAGGAGGGTTTCATTCGCAGGGATATTTACGTGGGCCTGGTGAAGCGATTCATCCTGGGAGCGGTGGAAGAAACCATCGGCAGCTGGCTGCATTCCGGCCGCAGCTATGACTTGGTCGCTTTGGCCGACCCTCTGGTCGACTTGCTCATAAGAGGCATCGGCGTACCGGAAAGCAGGGCAGAGAAAATACAGAACCCAACCTGAGCGATTCCTATTATGGATTCCTGCGCAGGGCTCAGGTCCCCCCGGGCCTGGCGGGCATTCGACGAAATCGCTCAATCTAAAAGGTAGACCATTAATAGAAGGAGATTCTATCCATGCCCCAGCTGATTGCCGACCGCAGGGATGTCGATTTCGTTCTGCACGAGCAACTGATGGTCGGGGACCTGGCCCGGCACGAGCGCTTCGCCGAGTTCAACCGCAAGGCCGTAGATCTGATCGTCTCCGAGGTGCGCAACCTTGCCATCAAGGAGATTCTCCCGACCCAGAAGGACGGCGACCGGCAAGGTGTCCGTTTCGAAGGCGGCCGGGTTTGCGTACCCGAATCCTTTCACAAGGCCTGGAAAGCCTTCCGCGGGGGCGATTGGCTGGCCATGACGGAGGACCCTGTTTGGGGCGGACAGGGCATGCCGCGCACGGTAGCCTTAGCGGCTTTGGATTATCTGAACGGAGCCAACCTCGCCTTCATGATGTACAGCGGCCTCACTCACGGCGCCGGCAAGCTCCTGGAGAGATTCGGCACCGAAAAACAGAAAAAACTGTTTCTCAAAAAGATGTACAACGGCCAGTGGACCGGTACCATGCTCCTGACTGAACCCGAAGCGGGCTCCGATGTGGGCGCCCTGACCACTTCGGCCGCTAAAAACCCTGACGGCACCTATGCCATCACGGGAAACAAAATCTTCATTTCCTCGGGCGAGCACGACCTTGCCGAAAACATCATTCATCCCGTACTGGCACGGATCGAAGGCGCTCCGGCGGGGACCGGAGGAATTTCGCTCTTCCTAGTGCCCAAGATCTGGGTGAACGATGACGGCAGTCTCGGAGAGCCGAACGACATCTTGTGCACCGGCATCGAGGAAAAAATGGGCATCCATGGCAACGCCACCTGCTCGATCGCCCTTGGCAACCAGGGCCGCTGCCGGGGGATGCTGCTGGGGGAAAAAAACAAGGGCATGCGAGCCATGTTCCTGATGATGAATGATGCCCGCCTGCTGGTGGGCACCCAGGGCCTGGCATGCGCAAGCCCGGCCTACTTGTACGCGGTCAACTATGCACGCGAGCGCATTCAGGGGCGTCACCTGTTGAAGGCCCTCGACAAGAGCGCACCATCGGTGCCTATCATCCAGCATCCGGACATTCGGCGCATGCTGATGACCATGAAGGTCTATGTCGAGGGCATGCGCAGCCTGCTTTACTACGTCGGTCACTTGGAGGATCTCAGGCTCACCGCCGCCGACGCCGGCGCCCGAGACCGGTACCAGGGCCTGATCGATTTGTTGATCCCTATCGCCAAGGGCTATGTTACCGAACGGGCCTGCGAGGTCTGCAACTTGGGCATCCAGATCTACGGCGGCTACGGGTACATCCGTGAATACCCCATGGAGCAGTTGCTGCGCGACTGTCGAATCACCACAATCTACGAGGGCACCAACGGCATCCAGGCCATGGACCTGCTGGGCCGCAAGCTCGGCCTGAACCAGGGCCGTCCCATGATGGATCTGCTCGCCGAGATCCAGGCAACGATCGCCGCCGCCAAGGCTATCCCGCGTACGGCCCTTTTTGCCGAATCGGTGGAACAGGCAGTGAAGCAGTTGGGCGAGGTCGCCGTGCACTTGGGTGCTCTCGCGCTATCCGAAAAAGTGCTCACGGCCTTCGCCTTTGCACACCCCTTCCTTGAGGTCTGCGGAGACATAGTCATGGCGTGGATGCTGCTGTGGCGGGCCCGAATCGCTGCGGAAAAGCTCGCCACCGGCGCCAAGGGAAAAGACGCATTTTTTTATGACGGCCAACTCAAGAGTATCGAATATTTCACGAGCACGATCCTGCCGGTAACCTCCGGCAAGATGAAAGCCGTTCTGGCCGGCAACAGCGCTGTGGTGGACATTTCCGAGGAATCGTTCGGGGGGAAATAGGCTTGCATAATAATTGTCCGGGGCAGCCGTTCATGATATAGATTTTCATTCCGGTCAAGCCCCGTGCGTATGAATGAAAGCTGAACTCGCAATATGTGGCTATATGACTTTGTAACAAGGCCAAGACCAAGGCGCGCGAGCCTCCGCTGAGTGAGGCGTACGGGCAGTACGACGCAGCGGGCGCGGGACGAAGCGCAACGCAGAGATTGACCTTATTACAAAGTCGTCAATGAAAGGAGATAAATGGAGCCGGTCTTGCTCTCGCCCGCCAGTGCATCGCTTTTCGGTATCCCGGCAAAGATCATTTTTATTCTCATCCCCCTGATCGGCATCGGGGTTTTCGCATATATCATGAAGCACCGGATCGAGCCGCTTCGCAAGGCCGCGCCGGACAACCGCTTCGACCGGTATCCCGAGCGGGCGCAGGCGGCTCTCAAGATCTGGCTCGCCCAGTGGCGCCATCCCCGTTACCTGCTGGCCGGCGTGCTGCACATCGTGGTTTTCTTCGGATTCCTGACGCTGGCGGCCCGTTCATCCCAGCTCGTGATTCTCGGATTCGTAGACCACTTCACGCTGCCCGGTTTGGGCGGTGCCTGGGGTCAGCTTTACAACGCCGTCAAAGACTATGTCGGGGCTGCGGTTTTCATCTGCATCATTATCCTCGCCGTCCGGCGTCTGGCCTTCAAGCCCGAACGCTATGCCGTCCCGGAACGATACGGCACGGGTCACACGGCCGAAGCCATCCTGGTGCTGGGACTGATCGGCGTGCTGCTCGTCAGCGAGAGCTTGTTCGACGCGAGCCTTGCCGCGGCTCAAGCCGCCAAAGGGCAGCCCAGCCACGTCCCGGCCCCGCTGACCCTGGTCTGGCTGTTCTACGACCTGCTGACCGGAGCCAGGACAGGAGTCCTGCAAGCCATTCACCTCACGGCCTACACGGTCCACGACCTGACTTTTTTCTTTTTCCTGTGCTTCCTGCCGATGGGCAAGCACTTTCACGTCATCACCTCGCTGTTCAACGTCTTCTTCATGCGTCTGGACTACGGCAACGTGAAGCCCGTGCGTTACGGTGTGGACGAGGGCCGGCTCGACGAGCTGAAATCCTTCGGCGTTAAAAGGTTCGAAGACTTCACCTGGAAGCACATGATCGACTTTTACTCCTGCGCCGACTGCGGCCGGTGCTCGGACCGCTGCCCGGCCAACCGGGTCAAACGACCGCTCTCCCCACGGTTCATCTCCATCAAGGCGCGGGACCGCTGTTTCAAGCTCTACCCGCTCTGGGGTAGAACGCCCGAGGAGTCCGAGCCCCTGGTCGGCGGCATATACAGCGAGGACGAGATTTGGTCCTGCACCACCTGCGGCGCCTGCGAGCAGGAGTGCCCGCTCGGAATCGAGTACATCGACAAGATGGTGGATCTGCGGCGCGGCATGGTGGACGATGGCGTGGTGCCCCAATCGCTTCAGAAGCCGCTCAGCGCCCTGGAGAAACGAGGCAACCCCTGGGGCAAGCTGGAGAAGAAGCGCAGCGACTGGATCGGGGGCGTGGGGGATGGCTGCACGGTCAAGCTTTTCGAAAAGGGAGAAGCGGCGGAGACCCTCTATTTTGTGGACAGCATCATGTCCTACGACGACCGCATGCAGAAGATCGCTCAGGCCACGGCCCGGATCCTCTGCCGGGCCGGAGTCGACTTCGGGGTGCTCGGCAAGGACGAGAGGGACAGCGGCCACGAGGTGCGGCGCTTTGGGGAGGAGATGCTCTTCCAGGCTCTCAAGGAACAAAACACAGAGGCCATCCGCGCCGCAGAGGTCCGGCGTATATTGACCGCGGATCCGCATGCCTATAATGCCCTCAAAAAGGATTACAGCGGGCTGCCGCCGGTCCAGCACATCAGCGAGGTCATCGTCGAGGCGGTGCACGTCGGGCGCCTCAAGCTCAAAGCCGGGGAGAACGGATCAAAGACTTACGTCTTCCACGACCCCTGCTATCTGGGGCGCCACAACGCCCTCTACGCAACGCCTCGGCAAGCGATTGACGCCATCCCGGGGATCCGTCGCGTGGAGATGACCGGAAACTGCCGAGACCGATCCTTTTGCTGCGGAGGCGGAGGGCTCATGCTTTTTTACGAACCCGTGGAAGATATGCGCATGGGGGTTGTACGGGTGAACATGGCACGGGACGCCGGAGCGGATGTCATCGTCACGGCCTGCCCCTTCTGCCTGGTCAACATCGAGGACGCCATCAAGGTGGCGGGCCTCGAGGGTCGGTTGGAAGCCATCGATCTGTGTGAGCTCATCGACAAACACATCGATCGGGTCAGGTGACTTTCTTGGCGTTGACGGTGGAGAATTGAGACAGGGCCCCGAGGGGTCTGCGCCCATGTAACCGGTTTCGGACCGTCTGAAACTCGTCGCTAACGGACTGTATGCTCAGACCAGTTCATTCTTCGCGATAGGCGGCAGGGGGTGACTATTAGAATTGCGTCTCCGGCGATGCTTTAGGGCAGGGACTGAGCCAAGATCCCGTAAGCGGCTCAGACCGTCAGCCGAGTCCTCAACCGGTCACCCGGGCGCAGACCCCTCGGGCCTCGGTGCTGATCGATCGAATCGCTCAATCGGAACGGCAGAGACAAACGGCGTCAAACGATAAGGGAGGAAGAGAATGGAGATTCTGGTTTGTGTTAAAAGAGTCCCGGACTCGGCCGAAAACGAGATCGAGGTCAAGGCCGATGGATCGGACATCAAGCGCGACGATCTGGTCTACTCGGTAAACGAGTGGGACAACTACGCTGTCGAAGAGGCCATCCAGATCGTGGACCGGGTGGGCGGATCGGTGACAGTGGCCACGATCGGAGACGAAGAGTCGGAGGAGGTCGTGCGCCGTGAGATGGCCATGGGCGCCCACAGAGGACTGATGGTGGTCGACCCGGCCTTCGCGGGATCCGATGGACGCGGACTGGCAACGATTCTGACGGCGGCCGTGCAGAAGGGGCACTACGACCTGGTGCTGTGCGGCGCCCAGGCCGACGACGGCGCGGCGCAAGTGGGCGGTATGCTTGCGGCCATGCTGGACTGGCCTTACGCCGCGTTGGTGAACAAGATCGAGATCCTGGACGGGAAAAAACTCAGGGTCGGCCGCGAGATCGAGGGCGGCAACCAGGAGATCAACGAGATCGAGCTGCCCTGCGTGCTCTCCATCCAGACCGGCATCAACGAGCCCCGCTACGTGGGCATTCGCGGCATCCGCAAGGTGGCCTCCGTGGAAATCCCTGTGCTGAATGCGGAAGCACTCGGTGTGGCCCCTGCGACCGTGGGCACAGCGGGCGCCCGGGTGAAGCGCCTGGACTACTTCGTTCCGCCGGCCGGGGCCGGGGCCGAGATGCTGCAGGGCAGCACCGACGAGATCAGCGCCAAATTGATCGATCTTCTGAAAGCCAAAGGAGGGATCAAGTAATGGCCGCTCAGGTATTCGCTTTTGTACTTCATAAGGATGGTAAAGCGGACGACTCGGCCCTGGAGCTGGCATCCGTGGTCCGGAAGCTTTTGCCCACGGCAGCCGTCACCGCCCTCGTTACCGGCGCGGGCGCGGCTCTGGATCCCGTGTGCCGCGATATGGCCGCCTCCTACCCGGAGGTCTGGAAATTCGCCGGTCCGTCTCTGGCCTACCCCAACGCCGAACTCATCAGGCCGTTGCTGGTGAAGACGCTGCCCAAGGGCTGCGTGCTTCTGCTGCCGCACAACACCTTCGGCATGGATCTGGGGCCCGGGCTGGCGGTGAAGATGAACGCAGCATTTATACCGGACGTCGTCGGGATCGACGGCTTGGAGGGAGCGACTCTCAGGGTCGTGCGCCAGGAGTTCAACGGCCAGGCCAGCACGCACGTGGCCTGCGACATCTCCGGCGGCGCGGTGATCAGCGTGCGCTCAGGCAGCTTCAAACCCGACGAGTCCAAGTCTGCTGCGGGGCAGGTAGTGGACAAATCCGCCGAGGCGGGAGGACTACAGGCGCGCCGGAAGTTCGTGGAAGTGCTTCAGGCGGAAGTCGGAGATGTGGACATCACCAAGGAGGATGTGCTCGTTTCCGTCGGCCGCGGCTTTGGCGACAAGGAGAACATTTCCATCGCCGAAGACCTTGCGAAGGCCATGGGCGCGGTCGTATCCTGTTCGCGCCCTGTTGTGGACGCCAAGTGGTTGGAAAAAGGCCGCCAGGTAGGCACCTCGGGGAAGACCGTCAAACCCAAGGTTTACATGGCGCTCGGCATCAGCGGGTCCTTCCAGCACATGGGCGGTCTCAAGGGCAACCCCTTCATCGTCGCCGTCAACAAGAACCCCAAGGCCCCCATTTTTCAGGTGGCCAACGTCGGGATCGTCGCCGATGTTCTGGAGTTCGTTCCGGACCTTACCGCGAAAATCAAGGAAAGCAAATGAAGAAAAAAGTAGCTACCGACAAGGCCCCCCAGGCCATCGGGCCTTATTCCCAGGCCATCCAGCTGGGCAATCTGCTGTTTGTATCCGGGCAGATACCCATCGATCCAAAGACCGGGAATCTGGTGCAGGGAGATATCGAGGCGCAGACCCAGCAGGTGATGGAGAACTTAAAGGCCATCGTTGAGACGGCAGGCCTGAACCTTTCCGACGCCCTCAAGGCCACTTGCTTTCTCAAGAACATGGGTGACTTCGCCAAGTTCAACGGTATCTACGCCGGCTATTTCGGCGACAGCCCGCCGGCGCGGGAAACTGTGGAGGTGGCAAGGCTACCGCGGGATGTTCTCGTCGAAGTGTCGCTCATCTGCGGCAAGTAGCCGGCCGGGGTGGTATAAAACAAGTATCAGGCCGTCAGCTCAGGCGCGCGGCGTTTTGGAAAGCGCAGCATATCGTATGATATGTGAGCATCTACAAAAGCCGCGCAACGCCGGATTACGGCCTGAAACGCAGTCTTTCTAGAGCTTCGGTACCAGCGCCCATCGAATCACCCAGTTCACGCTACCCTCGTCACGGTCCAGGCAGACGATGCCGGCGTTCTGAAACCGGATGACCGGCTTTTCCACTGAACCGGCCACCAGCAACGACGCGAGGCGTTCCATGAAAGGCAGGTGGCCGACCAGCATAAGGTCGGCGTTGGGATTCAGCGAACTCCACGGGACCACATCATCCAGCGGGTTGAGACCGGGGGCCTCTTTGACACCTTCCGGGGGATGCAGCGCTGTCGCCAGTATCTCGGCGGTTTGGCGTGCGCGGGTCTTCGCGCTATGAAGGATGCCGCCGATTTTAAGGCCGAAATCAAGGGCCAACCGGGCCATCCGTTCGGTATCTGCGGCGCCCTCGGCCGATAGGCTCTGGTCGGGGTCGATTTCCTTGGGCAGGCATTTGCCGTGCTGCACCAGGTAAAACGCCATGGCGTGCCTCCTTGTCATTCTGTGCTTTGGTGAATAACATAATCTGGCTGAGAATCGACTGCAACCGTCACGATCGTGAAATTCGGAGACTAAATGCGGATTGTCACCCGACCGGACTTCGATGGAGTGGTCTGCGCCGTGTTGATATCGGATGCTCTGGCAATCGGACAGCCGATTCACTGGGTCGAGCCGGATGACTTTAAAAAGGGTT
>JBLMXM010000287.1:0-11185 GCA_050257775.1 Hyphomicrobiales bacterium | reverse complement strand
AGCGATGAGAGGAGCTTCATGTGGACGCTGCCGGGGAAAAACCGGCTGATCTTGCCGCGCCGGCGGCCTGTAACGATGTAATTGAAATGTTCCAGGTTATGCAGCTCGATGATTTCATCGGCGACATCCTTTTTTCTGGGGCTGAAACGCGCCTTTATCTGATCCGGCCGGAAACCTCCTTTGATCAGCTCTGCTTTGACGGATTGAAACTCGGCTTCCAGCTCCGAAATCTTCGAGCTCAGATAGGCCATGCCGCCTCTGAGCCTGTCGGTCACCTGCTTATCGTCGACTTCAAGTGCCGGAAGCATCCGGTAGGAATGAAACAGGGTCACCATGAGATCCTTGCGCATGCCAAAGGTATTTACGGTAAACTCCAGTGCCTTGCGCCCGGACTTGGAAAAATCGTAGGGCAGCAACAGTTTCTGAGTGCTCATATCTCCTCCTTTCTGTGGAAGGATGATGTTCGGCCATCATCGGATCTTGAAGCGCATGATCACCTTGCTTCGGGACGGCCGGGCGCACTCCGCAAACCCGGCGCGCGCGAACATGGCGGGCAGGCCCATGTAGCTCGACACCGGCGCGAGCGGGATATTTTTGGGCGGCGTCGGATAGGCCTCCACGATGGAACCGCCCTTGCGCTTCACGTAGTCCAAAGCCCCGCCGATGAGCGCCTCGGCGATCCCCTGGCCGCGAAACCCTTTGGCCACGTAGAAACACACGATCGACCAGACCGGCTGCCCGTCCAGCCGCCTCAACACCGGTGAGCGCTCCAGCGAGCTGAATTCCTCCCGGGGAGCCACCGAGCACCAGCCTACCGGCTCCTTTCCCAGAAAGGCCATGATCCCGGGGACTTTCCCCGACTCCACGATGGCCTTCAGGGACTTGCGGTTGCCTTCGCCCTTGCGCTCCTCGAACTCCCGGCGGGTCGAGCGCCACCACATGCACCAACAGCCACCGTAAGCGCCGTGGGCGCCGAAGAGCTTCTCGAAGTCAGGCCAGCGCTTGGGCGTAAGAGGATGAACCTTCAATGCAATTCCATGCGATCGGCGTTGAGTCATTGCACCTCCCAGAGGTTCATGGCTAGAGGTGGTTTTAAAACCTTGGATCACGCCCGAGGGCCAGGCGTAGGCCGATTCGAAAGCGCAGCATAAACGGTAGTATGTGAGCATTTCGAGAGGCCTGCAACGCCGCCATCGGGCGTCAGACGGGGGTTTAAAACCACCTCTAAAGCCCGGCAGCGATGGCGGCGGCGCCCAGCAGGCCCACACGGTCATCCATAATCACCTGCAGGGGGGTCATCTCCACGAGCGGCGACAGGCGACCTTTTTGGAGGTAGGCCTCCACCGTGCCGCCCTCCTTCAGCTTAGCCGCTACCTTCGGGGGAATCCCGCCGCCCAAAAAAAGGCCGCCGGTGCTGAGATAGGTGAGCACCACGTCCCCGGCCTTTGAGCCGAGCAGCTTCGTAAAAACGTCGAGGGCCTTGACACAGATCGGATAGGTAGCGCGCAGGCCATGATCGGTGACGACCGCAGCCGGCACGGCAGCGGCAGCGATCTCCTCGCGCAGGGCCTCGGGCTCATCGCAATAAGACCGGTCCCGCAGGAAGGAATAGATGTTCATGATGCCGGGGCCGCTCAGCACGCGCTCGCTGCTGACGCGCTTGCCCAGCTTGGCCTTGAGATAGCTGAGCAGCTGGAACTCGAGATCGTCCTTCGGGGCGAACTCCACGTGCCCGCCCTCGGATGGAAACGGATGATAGCGCCCGTCAGGGCCCAAAACCAGGTAAGCCTGCCCCAGGCCGGTGCCCGGGGCCAGAACCGCAAAGACCTTGCGCTCCCGATCTTCGCGCCCCGGGTGCAGCGTGATCAACTCGTCGGCGCCCAGCAATGGCAGGGCAGCCGCCGTGGCGGCATGGTCGTTCACCAGCCGCACCTTCGCAATCCCCAACTCCCGGCTGAATGCCCTTTCGGTGAGCACCCAGGGCAGGTTGGTCACGTGCACCGTTCCACCCACCACGGGCCCGGGAATGCCGATGCAGGCCGCCTCGATCCGGCCTGCGGCCTGATTCTGTTCCAGGAAACCTTGGACGATCCGCTCCAAGGAGGGAGCGCTGGTGCTGTCAAAAATCGACATGACCTGAGGCTCTCGGGCCTGCCGGTCCCCGGACGCCCTTGGATCGTAGAGGGCCAGGCGGGTATTAGTCCCGCCCACATCGCCTGCCAGGATGGTCATCGGTAGCAATCCTTCCTAAGCTGAAAAAGGTCTTCATTAGGATTGGAGGAGCCATTGGAGCGAATCTATATCTCGTTGCGCATTGCCATGCAAACGGGCAACGAAGTCATCACCTCGGAAAATTGGTATTGGGTAATAGTGAGATGTCGAACCCGCCCGACATCAAAGTATTCATTCCCGTGCACGAGTCCAGGTGCGATGCGCTTTCTGAAACCCGATCTTTCTTGACAACTCCGGCCCCTCCGAGCATACTTTTTCTGCATTCGCAAAGCGCTCCATTTTCTTCCAATCGATGATCTCTTCAACAGGAGCAGTCCATGTCCACCATGAAAGCTCTGGTTAAGGCCAAGCCGGAACAGGGGCTTTGGCTGCAGGAGGTCCCCGTTCCCGAGGTGGGCGGCAACGATGTGCTCATCAAGATCCAGAAGACTTCCATCTGCGGCACCGACGTTCACATCTACAACTGGGACGAATGGGCGCAGAAGACCATTCCCGTGCCGATGCACGTCGGCCACGAGTTCGTGGGCCGGGTGGCCGCAGTCGGCGGCAACGTCCATGATTTCAAGATCGGTGATCTGGTTTCCGGCGAGGGCCACCTCGTGTGCGGCCGCTGCCGCAACTGCCTGGCCGGTCGGCGGCACCTGTGCCCGAACACCAGCGGAGTGGGCGTCAACCGGCCCGGCGCTTTTGCAGAGTATCTCTCCATTCCGGTCACCAACGTATGGTATTGTGATCCCAACATCCCCACCGATGTGCTCTCCTGCTTCGACCCGCTTGGAAACGCCACCCATACGGCGCTTTCCTTCGATGTGCTCGGCGAGGATGTGCTCATCACCGGTGCCGGCCCCATCGGGTGCATGGCAACCGCCATCGTCCGGCATGCCGGCGCGCGCCATGTCGTTGTGACCGATGTGAATCCCTATCGACTAGAGATCGCAAAGAAGATGGGAGCGACCATCGCACTCGATGTGCGCCAGGCTTCCATCGCCGACACCCAGAAGAAGCTGGGGATGAAAGAAGGCTTCGACGTGGGCCTGGAAATGTCCGGCAACGCCCAGGCGTTTCGCGACATGCTGGCCAACATGTGCCACGGCGGCAAGATCGCCCTGCTCGGCATCCTGCCGCACGACACGCCCATCGACTGGAATACGATCATTTTCAACAGCCTGACCCTCAAGGGGATCTACGGCCGCGAAATGTATGAAACCTGGTACAAGATGACCGTCATGATCCAGGGCGGCCTGGATATCACGCCGGTCATCACCCACCGTTTTCACTATACCGAATTTGAAAAAGGATTCGAGGTGATGCGCTCGGGGCTGTCCGGGAAGGTTGTTCTAAATTGGGCGGGTTGATTCCCGTCCCGCGCGTCTGGCGCTGCTGGCCTGGCAGCATCCTCAACGGGTTCAAGGTTTCAAGAGCCCCAGGGTTCGAGGAAAAAGATAAGGAGAGAAATCATGGCACTTGACGCTTTAGATCGTGCACTGCAGATCGAGCTCGATGCATTGAAAGCCGAGGGCCGGGCCAAGCCGCCGGAACGGGTGATTGTCGGCTACATTCCTCCGCAGGGAGACAAAGGGTCGCGCTACCGGCTGCGGGGCTCCGAGCGGGAGTTCATCCGCATGAACTCCAACGGCTACCTCTCGCTCTCGAACCACCCCCAATTGATCGCAGCCGCGGACGAGGCGACCCACCGACTGGGCGTCGGTCCCGGGGCGGTGCGTTTCATCGACGGCACCTTTGCATATCACCTCGACTTGGAACAACAGGTTGCGCGGTTCGTTGACAAACCTTCAGCCAAGATTTTCAATTCGGCCTACACCGCGAACTGCGGCCTTGCGCTCGCCATAGGCAACCCCAAGACCTATTGGATCGGCGACCAGCTCAACCACAACAGCATCATTCGCGCCATGCGCATCGCGGCCGTGCCCTCCGCCAACAAAGCCATTTACAACCACAACGACATGGATCACCTGCGGAAATGCCTGGAAACGGTGCCGGCAGGCATGGAGCGGATCGTTGTCATCTTCGACGGGATCTTCAGCATGCGCGGCGACTTCGCGCCTATCGACCGGATCGAGACCCTGGCTGCCGCCTTCCGGACTAAATTCAGGGACGGCGTCATCACCGTGGTGGACGACTCCCACGGCATCGGCGCCTACGGCCCGGTCGGCCGGGGCACGGCGGATCACACCGGTGCCCAGCCGGATGTCATCATCGGCACCTTCGGCAAAGCCTTCGGCGCCAACGGCGGTTTCATCGCCGCCAGCTCGACCGTGGTCGAAGCCGTCCGCCAGAAGGCTGACACCTACATCTACACCAACCCCCTGAGCGTCGCCGACTGCGCGGCCGCCGTCAAGGCGCTTGACCTCTGCGATGGCGTCGAAGGCCGGCAGCGCCTGGAGCACCTGCGGCAGATAACTCTCCGCTTCCGGCAGGGAATCGAAAAGCTGGGATGGCAGTCCATCCCCGGCCCGCACCCGATCGTTCCCTTGCTCGTGCGCGACACTCCCCGGACCCATAAGCTGGTTCAGCACCTATTCGACAACGGCATTCTGGCAGTCGGCCTGACCTATCCGGTCGTGCCGCGCGGGGATGAAACCATCCGTTTTCAGGTCAATGCCGCCCACACGGCGGCGGACATCGACTATGTCTTGCAGGCCTTGGCCGCCTTCAAGGGCTGATGATTTTCGGATAGATTCTTAGGTACCAGAAGGGGTTGATGAAGTCCTAACAAGTCATCGATTTGGACGACCTTGTAAGAGGGCCAAGGCCAAGGCGCGCGAGTCTCGCAGCGCGAGGCGTACTTCTAGTACGCCGCAGCGACAGGGAGATGAAGCGCAACGCAGAGATTGGGCTTCTTACGAAGTCGGCAAGGGCTGAGACCATGAGCCGCGAAAGCAACCTGCTGCCGTCCACCATTGAGGCCATCGGTCCGACCCCGCTGGTCGAGCTGTCCCGGCTGACCCGGGGACAAGACGGCCGCATCCTGGCCAAGCTCGATTATCTCAACCCCGGCTTTTCGAAGAAAGACCGCATCGCCCGCCAGATCATTGAGGATGCCCAAGCCGCCGGATTGCTCCAAACGGGACAAACCGTAGTGGAACTGACGAGCGGAAACACGGGCACGGGGCTGGCCATCGTGTGCGGGGTCAAGGGCTACCCCTTCGTGGCTGTCATGTCCAAAGGCAACTCCATCGAACGCGCCCGCATGATGTCCGCCCTGGGTGCCGAAGTGGTTTTGGTCGATCAACTGCCCGACTCCAGGCCCGGCCAGGTGTCCGGGGGCGACCTGGAGTTGGTGGAGCGCGCGGCTCGGCGCATCGTCCTGGAACGCAACGCCTTCCGCGCCGATCAGTTCCACCTGGCGGGCAACTTCCGTGCGCACTACCTGCACACCGGCCCGGAGTTCATTCGGCAGTCAGGTGGCCGGATCGACGCCTTCTGCGATTTTGCCGGCACCGGAGGCACCTTTGCCGGCTGCGCGGCTGCCTTCAAAGAATTCAACTCTGAAATCCAATGCTTCCTGGTGGAGCCCGAGGGCGCTGCCGTTCTGGCCGGCGAGCCCGTCACCTACCCCGGCCACCGCATCCAGGGCGGAGGCTATTCCCTGCCCGACCTGCCCCTGCTGCGGCCCGAGCACATCGACGGCTATCTCAAGGTCTCCGATACCGATGCCATCCGCATGGCCCGGCGCCTGGCCCGGCAGGAAGGCATCTTCGCCGGGTTCTCATCCGGAGCCAACGTGGCCGCCGCAGTTCAGCTGCTGGAGAAGGGCTTCAAAGGCAAGACCGTAGCTGTGGTGATGTGCGATTCGGGCCTGAAATACCTGAGCACGGACCTGTGGGAGCAAGGGGATGAAAAGTCATGAACGCCCTCAAGAAAATCCTGCGGAGCAAGCTGTTCATCATCACCCTCGCCGTTCTGGTCTTTTACACGTTGGCGGGCTTCTTCCTGGCGCCGTGGCTGGTGCGCCATTACGTGCCGAAAATCGTCCACGAACAGCTCAAGAAACAGGCTGCGATCGGTAACGTGCACATCAACCCTTACATCTTCACCGTTGAAGCGAACGACTTCCGCATGGACGAACCCGACGGGCAGCCCATTGCCGGGTTCAAGCGGCTGTTCATCGACTTTGAGCTGAAGAGCCTCTTCAAATGGGCCTGGACCTTCCGTCACGTGAGCCTTGAAGGCCCCAGCGTCAATGCCGTCATTGCCAAGGATGGGGCGCTCAATCTGGCTCAACTGGCGCCGCCCTCTGAAGCCCCGGCTCCACCTCAAAAGGACGAAAGCCTGCCGCGCCTGATCATAGAGGAAATCGGCATCGACCAGGGCCAGATCGAGTTCTCCGACCGCCGGCAGTCCAAGGCTGCCTCCGTCACACTGATGCCTTTGCAGCTGCAAGTCCGGAACCTGACAACCCTGCCCGCGCAGGAAGGCATCAGCACCATCACCGCCACCAGCACCGATGGTGAAACGTTCCAGTGGATCGGGAGCATCAGCCTGAATCCCGTCGCTACCAAAGGGAAATTTACCGTCGAAAACCTTCGCACCGCGACCCTCTGGGAGTTCGCCCGGGATGAATTGAACCTGCAGCCGCCGTCCGGAAAATTGACCGTCGCCGCCGACTACAGGGTGGACCTGAGCGGGGAGGAGCCGCAGGCGGAGCTCGCCAACCTGACCGTTGGGCTCACCGGCCTCGGCTTGCAGCTGGAGCACGCCGAGGCCCCTTTCCTTGAACTCAAGGACCTCCGGCTCACCGACGGCCGATTCGACCTGTCCAAACAGCAGATCGATGTAGGTAAGATCGCGCTGCACGGCGGCCATGCACGGCTTGCGGTGGACGAGGGCGGCACTCTGAACCTGGAGGGTATCCTCAAGGCTCAGAAAACGCCGGCTCCTGGACCATCGGCCCATGCCGGCTCCTCAAGACCCTGGAAAATCCATTTGTCGGCCATGGATCTGGCGGGGTTAGCCCTGGATTACCAGGACCTGAGCCGATCCCCGGGACTCAAGGCCGCCATCGGAGCCGTTGCGGTTGATCTGAAAGCGCAAGTGGATGTCGGGCAGGAGCAACCCAGCGTCTTGGTGAACGGAATCGTCATGGACATCGGCGCTTTCCAGGCAGGACTTGCCGACGCAGCCGGACCGGCGCTGAGGATCGACAAGATCGGAATCGAGGGGGGCACCTATGACCTGACGCCAAACCGGTTTACGGCGGAGAAGATCGCGCTATCGGGCGGTCAGATCGACCTGCGGCGGCAGGCCGATGGGGCCATCAACCTGGCGCTCCTGATCGCGCCGCCGGGAAAGGGGGTAATCGCGAGGGAGCACGCAGAGGCAGCGGCCGAAAGCCGCCCCTTCCAGTTTCTGGCCAAAGCCTTGACCGTTTCAGGCTTGAGTGCCGCCATCTCCGATCTTTCCATCAGGCCCGATGCCCCGATCATGGATCTCGAAAATATCAGCGTCACCCTGAACGACGTGGACGGCAAATCGCCGATGCCGTTTGAAGCAAGCCTTGGAGTTCGCCAAGGCGGCCAGGTCTCGGTCCGCGGCACGGCCAACCCGGCCGAGCCCACGGTTGAAGCCGAGCTCCAGGTGTCAAAACTGGAGCTGGCGGCCTTGCAGCCCTACCTCAGCCGGGTGGCCGTCGTGGATCTTCAATCGGGGACCTTTTCAACTCAGGGAACCCTGCGCCACGGCGTGAAAGACGCGGGTGCGCCGACGGTCTACCAGGGACGATTCAGGATCGGCAACCTGCGGCTCACCGAAGCCGGCCAGAAACAAACCCTGGTCGGCTGGCGGTCCCTCGCAACCGACCGCTTGACGGTGCAGCTTGAACCGAATCGGCTCGAGATCGGCGACCTCCGTGTCGCGCTGCTGACCGGGAAGTTCATCATCGAAAAAGACCGCTCGATCAACATTGCCAACGTGATCAAGTCGGATGCGGGGGCCCAAAAGCCTGAAAAACCGGGGGCCGACTCGGCTGATCTCTTCCCGTACCGTGTGCGCCGGGTTCTGGTTAACGACGGCGAGGTGGACTTTGCCGACCAGAGCCTGCCGACGCCCTTCGGCACAAAGATTCACGCGCTGAAGGGGATCGTGGCGGGCGTATCCTCTGTCAGGGACGCTCGTGCCCAAGTGGAGCTGGACGGCCAGGTGGACGCGTACGGGACTGTCAAAATCAACGGCGAGCTCAACGCGGCCGACCCCAAGGCGTTCACCGACATCAGCGTGGACTTCCGCAACGTAGAAATGTCGAGCCTTACCCCTTATTCGGGCAAATTTGCCGGCCGCAAGATTGATTCGGGCAAACTGTCCATGGACCTGAAGTACAAGGTCGCCCAGGGGCAGCTCGTGGGCGACAACCAGATCATCGTGGATCGACTGGTTCTCGGCGAAAAGGTGGACAGCCCGGAGGCCGTGGACCTGCCGCTGGACCTCGCCGTCGCGCTGCTCGAGGATTCCCATGGCGTCATCGATCTCGGCCTGCCGGTGAAGGGCGACCTGAACTCTCCCGAGTTCAGCTTCGGCGAGGTGGTCTGGAAGGCTTTCGTCAACCTGCTCACCAAGATCGTAACCAGCCCCTTCAGGGCCCTCGGGGCGCTCTTGCCCGGCGGCGCCGAGGAATCTCTCGACTCGGTTGCCTTCGAGCCCGGCCGGCCCGATGTCCCGCCGCCGGAAAAGGAGAAGCTCGCCAAGCTCGCGGCCGCATTGCAGAAACGCCCGCAACTGAAACTCGCCGTGCAGGGCCGCTACAATCCCGATACCGATCTGAAGGAGCTGCGGACCGCAAGTCTGCGCCGCGCGCTGGCCGTCAAGCTCGGGCGAAGGCTCCGGCCGGGTACTGAACCCGGTCCGGTCGACTTCGGCAGCCCGGAAGCCGGCAAAGCCCTGGAGGCCATGTTCACCGAACATTTTGGAGCCGATGCCCTCAAGGCGCTCAAGGCCGAACAAGCGGCCGCCGAAGAAAAGGCAAAGAAAGATGCGGCGGCAAAGGGCTCCGCAGCCGGAGGTGAACCCAGGGACCCGGGGCAGCTGGCGAAAACCATGTTTGCCCGGCTGGTGGAAGCCGAGCCGATCGGCGAGCCGGAGCTGACCCGGCTGGCCGAGGCCCGCTCCCAGGCCATTGTCGCCGAACTGAGCGAGGCCGGCCGGATTCCGGCCGATCGCATCGAGGTAAAGCCGCCGGTCGCCGTTGACAGGAAGGACCCGGTGAGCGCCTCGCTTCATCTCGAAGCGGCAAAGTAGCCCTCAACCTGCCATTTTCTTCCCAAGCTCGTAGGCCGCATCCATCAGCGCCCTGTTCTTTCGGATTTCACCGGCCTTCGCGGCGCTGCCGTAAACCGCGCCGACCAGCTCGGCCCCGATGTAATGGAAGGCGTCCTGGAAGGTGCGCAGCGCGTTGACCGCTCCCGAGGCAAAGGGATCGGCGTCGGCATAGGCCAGCACAACCCCGAACTTCTTACCCGCAAGCGCATACCCGTCATCGCCCCCCAGAGCGTACCATCGGTCCATGAAGAGCTTGGTTTGGGCCGACATGGTGAACCAGTAGATGGGGCTTGCAATCACAATGGCATCAGCAGCCATCATCTTCGGGTAGAGAATCTTCATGTCGTCCTTGATGACGCAGTCGTTCTTGAGCTTCTTGCGGCAGGCGTCGCACGCGGTGCAAGGTTGAATGTCCATGGCGTGAAGAAAATAGCTCTCCACCTGTGCGCCGGCTTCCGCGGCGCCGCTGGCCACCTGCCTGGCCAGAGTGGCACTGTTGCCTTTCCGGCGGGGGCTGCCGATAACGACGATGATCTTGGCCGACATGGGTCTCCTCCTTCCTGCGGGTCGGTGACACATCGAACATTTCATTAAGGATTTTTCAGCTATACCCAGGATAGCACCCTGCTTTCATGGTGGGTCCATCCTTAGCGGAGAATGTCCGGAAGGGCAACGACCGGCCTCCAAATTTCCCGCGTGCCCGGCAGAGGGATTCTGAAGAAAAAACATCTAAAGTCCGCCAACGATTATGCCGATAAAGAAAGAGTACAGTTGCAGCCTTCCAGGGGGGGCCCTTCTTCAAAGTCGAAAGCCTGCGTAGGTGCCTAATATTTTACTACAATTGCGCCTGGGCCTGGGAAAAAGCACCGCCTGGGCGAAAAGACTCCTTGAGAAGCTATCCTGCTTCCACCACCAGGATCCGGCCGAGGATGGTCTGGCCTTTTGGCGCGAACGGATCCTGTTTTCCGTTTTGGCCGCCGGAACCGGATTGTCTTTAATCGCCCTGATTCCAGCGGTTTACATGGCATTCAGCGAAGGTCTCTGGCTGCTGGCCATTCTGGATGTCTGTGCCGCGCTGGGGAGCGCCTGCCTGTTGACTGTCCGCCGGGTTGAACTGCGCCGGAAGACCGCAGGGGTCGTGCTGATCACCTTCCTGGTGGGGATAGCGGTTATTGCCCAAGCCGGGTTCCTGAGCGGGGGACCGGCCTGGCTGTTCTGTTTTGCCGTGCTCTCGGGCGTGCTGCTGGGGTTGCGGGCAGCTCTGGTCGCCATTCTTCTTAACGCTGCCGGGCTGGTCATCCTCGGGTGGCTTTCATCCCTGGGATATGTGGGCGGTCTGTCGGAATCCGTCAGCATCGAACGAGCGGTGGCCGCCGGGGCGAATTTTCTTTTTTTGAATGCCGTTTCGGCCATTTCGGTGGCCGTGCTGGTTAACGGATTACAGACGCTGAACCAGAAGACGATTACGGCTACCAACGCGCTCAAGGACGAGCGGGCGGACCTGCTGCGCACACGGGAAAAGCTCAAACAGGAAATCGTGGTCCGGGTAAATTCCGAGAGGGCCCTTCGCCGGAGCGAGCAGAAATACCGCCTGCTGGCGGAAAACATCCAGGATGTGATCTGGATGATGGATATGAATTTCACCTTCACTTATGTGAGCCCGTCCATCGAACGATTGCAG